>DASXXB010000312.1:0-35302 GCA_036503355.1 Kribbella sp.
CCACGAGCGAACCGATTTTTCTTTGCAGCCACTCATCCGCTAAGCTTTCGGAGTCGCAAGACACCGCGGGGCTTTGGCGCAGTTGGTAGCGCGCTTCCATGGCATGGAAGAGGTCAGGGGTTCGAATCCCCTAAGCTCCACCGCAGGTCAGAGGCCGGTTTCCCACTCGGGGGACCGGCCTCTTGCATGACCCGGGAGGCAAAACGGGAGGCTAAGTCTCGGTGAGCTGTAGCTCGGGGAAGATCTCCCAGCAACGGCCAAGGCCTCACGGTTTCCCGAGGTCGACTTCGGCCCGGAGCAACGGGCCGCCGAATCTACGTGTCGCGTCGATCCAGTCCGGCCCGAGGGTCCATGGCACTACCCGGATGACGGTCGCATCTACGATGTCGAGATCAGGGCTGGCCAAGAGTTCCTCGAGGAAGCGATAGCACTGCTCGATGCGGGCTACGTCGTTGGACTGGATGGCCGGATCACACACAGGGTGAAAGAAGCCCACCGATACGTAGGAGAACATCGCGGGGCCGACGATGTCCTGCCCGTACATCTCGATGACCTCCGCGACGGAGTCCCGCGCATCGGGAAACTCGGACACGATCCGGGCACCGATGTTGTGGCCTGTGATCACCGACCGATCCTAAAGGGCAGTCCAACGCAGAGCTCCCGGGATTACGTCCGGACTGCCTGGATTCGTGCCGTCGACTGTCGCGGATCACCTGGCGGACGAGTGTCGCGCATCATTCGACGGCGGACATGTCGCGGGCTAATCAGCGTCTGAGACGTTTCTCTACGTCTTCAAGACGGGCCCCTCCAGGGCCCGAAAGCGCGCCACCATCACAGGGCGGGCCGCCTGCCCGCCGCTCCGCTTCGCTGCGCTCTGGGCGCGCCCCTCGGCTTAGCGCGCACGTGCCAAAGAGTGCCGAGTCGAAGACAGCACAACTCGCCATCAACGATCCAACACCCTGCCGGTGCCCCACTTGCCCGGAATGGCCGGCTACCGCCTGCCCGTGGGGTTCCCGCATCGCCCCGCTAGCAATCATGGAAGGGACGGCTCGGCACGGCACGCGTCAAGGGCGCCTACGGCGTCCCCCCGGGATCTCCGACCCTTGACCCGCACCGCACCGAACCTAAGGTCGGCAGCTATCGGGGCGATGCGGGAGGTCTGCCCGTGCGCTTGACACGTAACCGTCAACCGATGCTACGCAGACGTTCCCATCACTAGATCCAGCCGCCCCAGGGTGCCGCTCGGCAAACGCCTGTCTTGATAGGTCGCCAGGAGCGCGGTGGCCAACTTCTCGCACCTGCCAACGAGTGCCTCTGACACGTTGGCCAACACGATTCCGGACCCAGTCCCCGCACTGGTTGCCTCGCCGAGATCGCCGTCGTCGCGGACCGTGCCGTCGGCAGCGGTGACGAGGAAGTCGCCCGACCACAGCTTTGCCCCTGTGCCGGAAAGAATCTCCTCGACCGCCCAGGCGCGATCGGATGGAGCGCTGTAGCCGTACCAGTAGACGAGCGTGTGACCAGCTTCTGCGACCTTGGCGGCGAGTTCGACAGCGGACGGTACGCCTTCTTCGTGCGCGAATGGGTCGAACGGGTCTATGTGCACCACGGTGGAAGCTGTCCCCGGAAGCCATTCCTGCACAGCCGCCATGCCGTCGCGTTCGACGACCTCGCAGTTGCTGAGGTCGATGCTTGTCGCCCACGAACGCAGATCCCTCGCGCTGACTGGGTCAAGGTCGCAGAGCAGGTAGGCAGCGTCGTTGCCGAGCACGGTCATGGCTTGGAGCGCCGAGCCTGGGTAGAGAGCAGGCCGCTTGCTCGCGAATTCGGACACGACACGCGTGAATGCGGCCGACGTCAGCGGTCGCGATCTGGACCACTCGAGAAAGCCGAGCACGCCAAACTGCCGTTCGGTGTCGTCTGCTAAGGGGTAGGCTGCCGAGCCGGCGTGGGTCTCGGCGTACCGCTTCGGTTTCGCGTCGGCAAGCACCTCGTTCAGGACCAGGTGCTTCCAGACATCCGCGAACTTGCCAAAGTGGTGGTTGGCCATAGTCAGGACCATATCGACCGATGCAATCGAGATTCCCGGCCATCGATGGGCCGCAGATAAGTCGAGGCAAGCCTGTCCTCGACCGAGTGGCCGGCGCGGTGATCCGGTACATGATGCGCAACGGGACAACCGGCAAGCCACCGGACTACCTCCGTGGGAGGATTTTGGGAGCGGAACACGCGTAACAACGGTCTTGAAGATGGTCCAACCCGCAGCAACTACGAAGGCGAGAACGCCTTGTAGGTAAGGGAATGAGCGTTGCGCCGCGTAGGCCATCAAAGTGACCCCCGCCCATGGCATGGAAGAGGTCAGGGGTTCGAATCCCCTAAGCTCCACCGCAGGCCAGAGGCCGGTTCTCCAGTTGGAGGACCGGCCTTTTGTGTGGCCTGGGTAGCGGTTCGGGCGAGGTCTCGGCTATCGCTTCGGACCCTTCCGCGGAGATGTGGCGGGGCGGGCTCATCGCGGATGGTGCGGTGTCTCAGGGGGAGGTTCAGTGGGGGCCGTTCTGTATCGGGAAGTCGATGACGACTGCTCCGCCGGTGGCGTAGTTGGCGACGTCGGCTGACACCTGTTGGCCCTCTGGAGATGACCTTGCTGCGGTCATTGCGTCAGCGTCGGCGAACTCGGCCTCGAAGACGGCGAAGTACGGCGCCTGGCCGTGTGTCGCTGCCACGTCGAAGCTGTAGCGCCACGCGAGGAGACCGGGCATGCGCGCGACCAGCGGGAGGTGCTTGCTCACGTAGTAGTCGCGGAAGTGATCGGGATCGGTGGGCTCGGGATATAGGACCAACAGCTTGTGCACAACAACCTCCGTTCAGCGGCGAGCGACCACGGCGTACTCGGGGATCTCGGGGTACGTCGCCGTACCGGCGCCACCGCCTCGATGCCTGGTCGGTCGCGCAACCTGGTCGTAATCGCCTGGCGAAGCAGCTCTCGAGTGCTTCGGAAATCGAATCGTCAATGCGTACGATAGTGTGTCGGATATCGAAGCAGCAAGAGGGGGCGGAACGAGGTATGGCGACACCCAGGCCCGGACGGGCGGTCCGCGGGTCGAGCACCGGCCGTCCGTTGATGGCCGCCCTCGACCTGTTCGGCCGGAGGTGGAACCTGCGGATCGTCTGGGAACTGCGCCACGGGCCCGTCGGGTTCCGTGCGTTGCAGGAGCGCTGCGACAACATGTCCTCCAGCGTGCTTCGGCAGCGGTTGACCGAGCTGCTCGATGCCGCTCTTGTCGAGCAGCATCCGGACACCACCTACGCCCTCACCGAACTGGGCCACGGCGCCCGCCGCGCGCTGCGCCCGCTCGTCCGGTGGTCTGCAGAGTGGGCCGAGACCGTCTCCACCGCCGAGTCCGAAGACGCCCGCTAGCCCTTCTGATATCGAAGCGCCCGTGTCCTTCGGAGATGCCTGGGCTGTGGACGGGTGCCCTGGATCGCGCAGCCATCGGCATGCGCGTGTAGAGCGGCAGATGAGCCCCGTCGTGCGACTCCGAAGGTCGACTGCACGCATGACCGAACGGTCCGAGCGGGTGCGAGGAGGACGCCGCGGTGTCGGTGGGCGGCGATGGGCTCCTGCGTTGAACGCGTGCGGCGGTAGTGCATGGCTACCGCGCCGTTGGTGAGCGGCTCCGCTGGGAGAAGCTTGGGCTTCCGTGTGCCGGGTAGTCCGTCCTGGTAGAGCGTCGGGCCGTGGCCGGCGATCCGGGGATGGGGTCCTGTGGTTCAGTGTGTGCGGCGGTAGTGCATGGCTACCGCGCCGTTGGTGAGCGGCTCCGCTGGGAGAAGCTCGGGCTTCCGCGTGCCGGGCAGTCCGTCCTGGTACAGGGTCGGGTCGTGGCCGGCGATCCGGGGATGGGGGCCTGTGGTTCAGTGTGCGCGGCGGTAGTGCATGGCTACTGCGCCGTTGGTGAGCGGCTCTGCCGAGAGCAGTTCGAGCTTCCGCGTGCCGGGCAGGCCGCCCTGGTACAGCGTTGGGCCGTGGCCGGCGATCCTGGGATGGACGAGCAACTTGTACTCGTCGATCAGGTCCAGCCGGTCGAGCTCGGTCGCGAGCTTGCCGCTTCCGAGGAGGACGCCCGCCGGGGTCGCGTCCTTGAGCTTCTGCACGCCCTCGCGCAGATCGCCGGCGATGTGGTGGCTGTTGGCCCATGGGAAGTTCGTGCGCGTGGAGGACACCACGTACTTCGGTTTGGCCTCCAGCTTGACCGCCCACTCACGCAGGGCCGGCGGCGCTTCCTCGTCGCCGCGAGCGACGGCCGGCCAGTAGCTCTCCATCAGCTCGTACGTGACGCGACCCCACAGCATTGCCCCGCCATCGTCCATGAGCCGGGTGAAGAAGGCGTGCGTCTCCTCGTCGGCAATCCCCTCCTGGTGGTCGACACAACCGTCCAGCGTGACGTTGAGGCTGAAGGTGAGAAGTCCCATGGCCGGCGAGTCTAACGCCACCACGTCACCAAGTCCCCCCGTTCGGCGCACCGCCCCTGTGAAGGCCAAGTGCTTCCCGGGCCCGGAGCACCTCCGAGGACCGAGCGGATCCAATCGATCCAGAAATCTATTGGATTGGAAGAGGACAGGGTCTGACTCCCGAAGGTCCACCCCAGCTCAGCGGCCACCTGGGCACGCGGGAACCGGCCTCTTGCATGACCTGAGTGTCTGCCGGATCTCAATCGTCGAGGCTGGCGCGAAGTACGACGCTTTGCTCGATGAAGCCGAGTTTGTCGTAGAACGCGCGGGCTGACCGGTTGGCGGCATAAGCGGTGACAGACACGGCTGCGGCAGCGTGGGACCGAGACCAGGTTGTGAAGCAGTGGACCATGGCTTGGCCCATTCCGGTGGAGCGAACAGTTTCGTCGACGTAAAGACTGCGGATCTCCGCAGTACGCCGGCCGAAACGGGTTGGCGACGGAGCCGTTAGGTAGCCGACCAGATGTCCGGCGATTCTCTCGTCCTGTCTCGCCACGAGGACGAGGGCGGACTCGTTGTTCATGAGACGGATGAAGTCTTCTCGGGCATGTTGGCCCGGCCAACTGACGTCGACGAGAGCGTCGTGAGTGCCGGCATCCTCGACGAACAGCTGTGTCTCAAGGCGGATCAGGTCGTCGAGATCGCCGGCGACCGCGACATCGACGCGAATGCTGAGCTTCTCGGGCATCGCCACATGCTAGCCAGCGTGTCTCTAAGAACACGCGACGTACCGTCTGTTGTCGTTTGAGGGGCTAGGGGAGCGAGTCTCTCCTCGGGCTCGGTGTGGGTTCTCGGCGCTCGTTGGGTAGTTAGGTTCTAGGGCGGCGGGTCGGCTTGGGGGCTGGCGCGTGTAAGTTCGCGGGCCAGTGGAATTCCAACGGGTCCGGGGTTGTGGTCCATTGTTCGGCCAGGTCGCGGAGGGTTGTGGTGGCTTGGTGGATTTGTTCGGCGGGGTAGGGGCAGGGGTTCTGGGAGATGATGCCCCAGCTTTCGCGGACTTCGGCGTACGGTGTTGGGCGGTGGTTCTCGACGGCTTGGTGGATGACTGCTGAGATCGCTTCGCTGATGCCGATGCCTTGAGCGGCCTTCAGGATTCGGGCGCTGCGAAGTTTGGCGTCGTGGCGCTTCTTGCCGTCGATCTGGGTCATGGTGGAGAACACGGCGCCTGCTGCGATCGCGCCGAAGATTCCGTCGGCGATGCCGAGTTCGCGTTCGGTCACCGCGTGCGACAGGTCGTGCGGTACGCGCCATTTGCGGCTGTACGACGTGAGCGTGAAAACGGCGCCGTCCGCACGCTGGATCAGCGTGAGGCTCTCGCCGCGCGGATCATGCTGGAAGGTGAGCTGCACATCGTTCAGGGTGACCCGCTGCTCAGAGTCACACCACTGGTTTTCAGACTGCACGATCCCCTTGCAGGTAAGGAAATGATGGCTCGGCCAGCAAGGCGTCGACAAGTGCGCGGAAGATCCACCTCCGGTACCGGGGGGCGGACCAGCCGCGGATGAGCACCATGAGTTGGTACAGCTCCGGTGAGGTGTAGGCCCAGAGAACGTCCTGGGCCTCCTTCTTGCTGACCCCGCGCCGCAGGTGGCCGCCCTTGGACAGATTGGTGGCGATGAGGCCCATGCCGACGTGGCGTGTGGAGGTGATCTGCTCCCAGAGGTCCTTCATCTGTGGGTCGGTCTCGGCTGCGGCCCGGGCCACGAGTTGCAGCTTCGCGGAACGGGTGAGGGTGCCGAGCAGGCCCTCGGTGTAGATGTCGAGCTTCCGCACAGGATCCGGCTCCGCCAGGATGCGCTTCGCGCGCTCCCGCTCGTAGATCGGTACGGAATCGTCGTCGCCCGCCACCGCGTAGTCGAAGGCGGCCTTCACCAGGGCGGGCTTGTTGCCGAACGCCTTGTAGGCCGTCGGCGCGGCAACGCCCGCGCCCTGCGCGACCAAGGCGAGGGTCGTCTCCGCGTAGCCGCGCTCGACCAGGAGTTCGATGGCGGCGTCGAGCATCGCCCTGTAGTTGGCGCGGGCGCGCTCCTGGCGACGAGAGGTGTCGTACTGGCGACGCTTGACATCGGCCACGAAACACTCCACCCTTCAAATTAGATATAACTCATCATACCGAATTGAGCGGAGGTCGACGATGGACACGCCGACGCCCACGGAAACGTTCGAGCGCGCACAAGAGGCCGCCTTCGCAGAGGCAGGCCTGCACGTGTCGTCGCGATGCCTGGAGATCTCCGAGCCGCGGCTCCGGGTGCGGGTCAATGAGCTGGGTAGCGGCGACCCGGTGCTCTTCATCCACGGCGGCAACAGTGTCGGCGCGTCGTGGATTCCACTCCTGGCGCCCCTTGCAGCAGATCACCGGCTCATCGTCCCTGACCGTCCCGGGTGCGGCTTGACGTCTCACTTCAACTACCGAGGCGTCGACCTGCGCCGGCACGGCATTGAGTTCATCTGGGCCTTGCTCGACGAACTCGGGGAAGAGCGTGTCGCGATCGTCGGCAACTCGATCGGTGGCTACTTCGCGCTCGCGTTCGCGCTGGCAGAACCCGAACGGGTGTCGAGGCTCGCACTCATCGGAGAGCCTGCGAACGCCGAGGGCGCGCCACGGCTGTTCCATCGCCTGGTAGGCACCCGTCGTCTCAACACCCTGCTCTACAAGGGCCCTCTCAAGCCCGCGAAGAACGTGCCCGAGGTGCGAGCAGGCTTCGCGAAGAGCAAACTGGTTGCCGACCCCAGCCGTCCGTCGGATGCGCTGTGCGAGTGCCTCGCTGCCGGCGCCCAGATCCCAGGTGCCACAACGAGCTGGACCACCATGGTCGAGCGAATCTTCGTGCCGGCGGGATCAGGACTGTGGGCCAAGGACAGCCTCGGGACGCACAAGCTCGCACCCGAACTTGCGCGCGTCGACCAGCCCACGCTCTTCCTGTGGGGTGACAAGGATCCGCTGGGCGCGCCCGCTGTCGGGGAGTCACTCGCGGCCTTGATGCCGAACGCACGCCTCGAAGTCGTTGCCGACGCCGGCCACCTGCCATGGCTTGATCAGCCGAAGGTCTGCGCCGACATCCTCCTCGAGTTCCTGTCCTGATCCACACGCGCACTCGCCGAGACTCGAGCTCACATTCGGGCGCGTAGTACGTCGAACTCGCAGCCGGGGCAGTTCGGGTCGAAGCCGTGTTCGACGAGCCAGCGGGCCGCGCTCAGGCTGCGGAGCGACCACCAGGCGCGGATCACGTCCAGCTCGACGTCCGCGCCGTACCCGGCGATGACGTCGGCGAGGTGCTCCTCGTGGCCGAGGGTGAGGATGGCGAGATCGAACAGCGCGTCGCCGCTGCTCGCCTCGGACCAGTCGATGATGCCGGTGACTTTGTCGTCGGCGGTGAACACGTGGCTGAGCTGCAGGTCTCCGTGGATGAACACGGGCGCCCACGGTCGGAGCGCGGCCTCGGCGACCTCGCGGTTGCGTGTGACCAGCTCGGCGGGCAGTACGCCGTTCTCGATGAGCCACTCGCATTCGCCGTCGAGGCGCGCTCGGATGTCGTCGACGCTCGGGCCGGTCCATGGCGGGAGCGGCGCGTCGTGCAGCGTACGTACGGCGGCACCCGCCGCGGCCCATGCTGCCGGCGATGCGGTCGACGGTTCCCCGAGGCGACCGAGTGCTGTTCCCTGTACGGCGGCAATCGCGAGCACATGCGGCTTGCGCCACAGAATCTCCGGCGTCGGAACGGGTACCAGCTCCATCGCCGCGGCCTCGACCTCGAGGTTCGACTGGTTCCCGTCGACCTTCAGGAACAGCTCGCCGACGCGCAAGGTGGCGCGCTCACTATGGGCAACGACAACCTCGACCTGATCCACACCGGCCATTCTCGCGACCGGAACCACCTGCCGTCACCTCGTTTGTCGCGCCGCCCGGCCTCCGCCAGAACCTCGCCGAGTCGTGTGGATCGGCTCCGGGCCCGATCGCCGAGTCGTGGATCGGGGTCGTCGTGAACAACCAATCCCCACGACTCGGCGAGCAGACGGGGTCATGATGCCGAACGGCGGCGGCGCAGGGTTGGGTTGGTGAGGGCGGGGACTACGGGGATCTTTTCTGCTGGGGCGAGGTCGAGGCCGGGGGCAACGATCTGGTCGATTGCGTCCAGGACGTCGGCGGGCAGCGTGGTGTCGGCGGCTGCGAGTTGCGAGTCGAGGTGGTCGAGCGTCCGCGGGCCGATCAGCACGCTGGTGACGCCGGGATGCGCCGTCACGAAGCCGAGTGCGAGCTGGATCATCGTCAGACCGGCCTGCTCCGCGACCTTCGCGAGCTGCTCGACGGCCTCCAGTTTCGCCGCGTTGGCGGGGATGCTGGTGTCGAACCGCTGCGGCATGAGCGCGGACCGGCTGGTGGTCACGGCCTGCCCCGCGCGCACGGCGCCGGACAGCCAGCCGGACGCGAGCGGGCTCCACGTCAGAACCCCTAGCCCGTACTGCTCCGCGACCGGCAGCACTTCGGCCTCGGCGCCGCGCTGCAGGATCGAGTAATTCGGCTGCTCGGTGACGAATCGGCTGAGGCGGTGCCGATCCGCGGCGCCTTGCGTCTCGACCAGCCGGTACGCCGGGTACTCCGACGTACCGAAGTACCGGATCTTCCCCGCGCGTTGCAGGTCGGTGAGCGCGGAGAGGGTCTCCTCGTCGCTGACCGTCGGGTCCCACCGGTGGACCTGGTACAGGTCGACGTACTCGACGTTCAGCCGGCGCAGGCTGTTGTCGAGCGCCGTGGTCAGCCAGCGGCGTGAACTCCCGCGCCGGTTGCGGTCCTCGCCCATCGGCAGGCCGCCCTTGGTGGCGAGTACGACGTCGTCGCGGCGGCCGGCGATCGCTGCGCCGACGAGTTCCTCGGACTGGCCGTTGGAGTACATGTCGGCGGTGTCGATCAGGTTGATGCCCGCGGCCAGGGCCCGGTCGATCATCGCGGTGGCCTCGTCCTGGCCGGTGCGTCCGATCGTTCCGAAGTTCATCGCGCCGAGCGCCAGCGTGCTCACCTGTACGCCGGTACGCCCGAGAGTGCGGTACTGCATGAGCTGTTCCTTCCGGGATGTCATGATGGATCAAAGCGGAACGTTGATCCGCTAATGACAATACGGAACGATGTTCCGATTCGCAAGGAGGGCGGATGACGGAGCCGAGGAGGCGGGCCGACGTACGGCGGAACGAGCGGGCGCTGCTCGACGCGGCGGCCGCGGCGTTCGTGGCCGGGGGCATCGATGCGCCGGTGCGGGACATCGCCGCACGGGCGGGGGTCGGGGTCGGCACGGTCTACCGGCATTTCCCGAGCCGCGCGGACCTCGTCGTGGCGGTGTACCGGCATCAGGTCGAGGCGTGTGCGGAGGGCGGTCCGGAGTACCTGAAGTCCGAGGCGACGCCGTACGCCGCACTGCTGCGCTGGGTCGACGACTTCGTCGACTTCCTGGTCACGAAACACGGGCTGCCGGGCGCGTTGAGCCAGGGCGAGCGGTTCGAGGCGCTGCACACGTACTTCCTCGATCGGCTCGTGCCGGTGTGCGGCGATCTGCTCGCCGCCGCCAGCGCCTCCGGCGAGATCAGGCGGACCGATGTCGAGGCGCTCGAATTCATGCGGGCGATCGGCAACCTGTGCATCGGCGCGAACGACGACCACCGGTACGACGCGCGCCGGATGGTCGCCCTTCTCGCCTCCGGGCTCACCGTGTGACGTGCAGAGCCGGGTGGTAGATCAGTTCCTGGATGTTGCCGTCGAAGGTCTTCGCGGAGACGAGTTCCAGGTCGAAGTCCTCGCCGCGGAAGATGGGCGCCACTCCCGTCTTCCCGGTGATGACCGGGAAGACGGTCTGCTGGATGCGATCGACCAGGCCTGCGGTGAGAAGTGCCCGGTTCAGGGCGATGCTGCCGTGTGAGCGCAGCGGTACGCCGGACTCCGCCTTGAGCCGGCGTACGGTCTCGACGGGATCGCCGCTGACGATCGTCGCATCCGGCCAGTCGAGCGGAGCCTCCAGCGTGGACGAGATCACCGTTGCGGGCAGGGCCTTCATCCGGGAGACCCACGGATCGAGTACCTCGGGATCGATGCCCGCGGACAGCATCTGGATCTGGTCCCGCATGGTGTTCGCGCCGAACACCATCCGCTGGTCCTCGCTGAACTGCGCGAGCCGGTGCGCGAGGAACTCCGGTCCCTGCTTGCCCCAGTACCCGCCGAAGTCGCCGGTGTGCGCCCCGAACCCGTCAAGGCTGCTGAAGATGTCGAAGGTATAGGTGCTGTTGTTCTGAAGGTTGGTCATATCCGTTCTACGACCGCCACGACCCGAATCCGACAAGGGCGAAGAACCTTTTTGCCGTCTGTTCACCGTCGAAATCGGGCTCATTAGCGTGTGCCCATGGACATCAACAGAAGGTCGGTTCTGGCCGGTATTGCGGGTATGGCGGGCATTGCGGGCGCATCCGCCCTGCCTGCGACGTCGTACGCCGCGAGCAACGACACGCCCCGGCGTTACCCCGAGCCCTGGCCCGAGGCCGCGCCGTACGGACTGGCGGACACCCGGCTCGACCTGTGGCCACGGGACGACAACTCTTTCGTGCTCCCGCTCGAACTCAGGCCGCGTGACGCGGAGCTCGGCCGGGTGTGGATGCGCGACACGTACGTCAACTGCTTCGTCGTCGACGGCCGCCCGGTGTACGTCGCGACCGGCACGACGCGCGTACCGGGTCGCCCCGCGGCGGGACCGTGGAACGACGGCATCTTCGTGTGGACGGCGCCGTCGCTGCGCGGACCGTGGCGGCTCGCCGACACCGCCGGGATCCGGCCGGACGCCGAGCGTGGCAAGGTCTGGTCACCGGAGTTTGCCGGCGAGAACAGCCCTGCACGCACGGTCGTGGCCCCGTGGCAGGAGTACTGGTACGACGACCAGTTCGGGAAACGTGGAAACGCCTGGGCTCCCGAGGTGCACTACTTCCGCGGCACCTGGTACATCGTGGCCTGCATGGGCGACCACTCGCGCAAGGTCGGGTCCTTCCTGCTGATCAGCGAAGGCGGGGTCGAGGGGCCGTATCGTGTTGCCCAGGGCAACTACGAGAAGCCGTTCGGTGATCCGGTCGCCGGCGGTCCTGCATTCATCCTGCCGGGCGCCTATCACCACATCGACGGCGGCCTGTACTCCGAGGACGACAAGGCCTGGCTGGTCCTGCACAACAACCTCTACGCGCGCTTCCGCGACGACATGGAGGACATCGTTCCCACGACGGCGCTGCCCGCGTTCCAGCAGGCGCCGTACACGCCGGAGCCTTATCTCGAAGGCGCCTACGTCTTCCGGTACGGCGGGAAGTACTACCTCATGCACGCGGCCTGGGACCGCGCCTCGACGAACCCAGACGGCAGCGCGCGGAACGCCTACGATCCGCCGGGGCCGGGGCGGGTGCAGTACCAGTACGACCTGATCATGGCCGTCTCCGATCACTTCGAAGGACCGTATTCGCACCGGTGGACCGCTGGGGTCGGTGCCGGCCACAACAACGTCTTCGAGGACGCCTCCGGGCACCTGTGGGCCACGTTCTTCCGCAATCCTGCCTTCGGTTACTGGGCAGATCCGTCCCGTGTCGACCAGGCCGCCGTACCGGGTGTGGTCCGGATGGAATGGACGGGACCGCAGAGCAACCGCCTGTACGTGCAGCGCCGGAGGCACGTGTGAGACGTCGACTTGTCGCGCTCGTCGGTGCGCTGGTCCTGGTGAGCGGCGGCCAAGCGGCCGCCGCCCCGGCGTACACGGCAGAACCACTTCCGGCGCTCGGGGCTCTGGGCGCGAACTACAACGAGAACCTGGACCAGCTGAACTACCGCGAACTGCAATCGGCCCGTGCGAGCTGGGTGCGCGGCTTCTACGTGCTGCCCGAAGCCGACACGGTGCCGCCCGAGAGCAGCGAAACCTTGAAGGTGATCCGCGACGCGCACGACCGCGGCTACAAAACCCTGCTCAGCCTGAAGTTCCCGAAGAACAACACGTCCTTCCCGCGACCAGGCAGCCCGGAGATGACGGCGGAGTTGGCCCGGCTGGACCGCGTGCTGCCGCTGGTGCTGGGGACGGTCGACGTCGTGACCATCGGCAACGAGCCGTTCATCGAGAGCCTACCGGCTGAACGCGATCAGCGCCTCAACGAGTTCTACGAGACCGTCGCCCGGCACGTGATCGCGGCGCGAGATCGCCTGCAAGCCAAGACACATTTGTACCTGGGCGCGCTGAACCGGCTCGACCTGCCGCAGAACCGTACGCCGGCGGTCGAGCGGTACCTGCGCTTCGTGCGCGAGACGCCCGAGATCGAGGGCGTCGACCTGCATCCGCACATCGCGGACGAGGCAGCCGTGCAGGACTTCCTCGACTACACCCTGCCGCGTTTGCGCCCCGATCAGACGTTCCTGGTCACCGAGTTCTCTCTGGTCTGGTACTGGCAGCAGCACCTGACCGACCGCATCCCCGCGACCTTCGCCCAGCGCTACGGCTATCCTGCGGACACGCAGTTCTGGCAGGTCGTCGGCGACGCGATCGAGCATCCGTTCCCGTCACGCAAGTGGAACGATCTGCTGTCGGAGAGCCCGTGGTTCGAGTCCAAGAAGCACTTCCTGCGTGACGAGCTGGAGCGCTTCCGCGCGACGGGCCGGCTCGCGGTGGCGACGTACGGCTTCCGGCAGATCCCGTCGATGACGTCCGGCTGGAGTGCGACCAAGGTGCCGTGGTTGCTGAACAGTGTCTTCGCGACGCTGACGGTGCAACCCCGCGGCGACGGGATGTCGACGCCGGGCTATGCCTGGATCGACGACTTCCGCGCCTTGCAGTAGAACCGAACCCGTGGGCCCCGCGCAGGGGCCCACGGTTTCATTCGTACGTCGACTCGTCGAGGCCGCTCATGCTCGGGTCGTAGCTGACCTCGCCCACGTCGTACATCGACGTCATCCAGTGGTAGAAGTTGTCGCCACGCTCCCGCAGCACGGTGTAGAGCCGGCGCAGCATCCGTTTCCGTACGTCGGCCTGCTCCGGGTGGTCGTACACGTTCAGCAGCTCGTCGGGGTCGAGCTCCAGGTCGTACAACTCGTTCACCGAGTCGGGGTTCACCACGAGCTTGTAGCGGTCCGTGCGGAGCATCCGCTGCGGATACGGGAAGTGGTGTCCGTGGAACTCGCACACGATGTCCTCGTCCCACTCGGCCGGCTCGCCGCTGACCAGCGGGAGCAGGCTGCGTGAGTCGGTCGCGAGCTTCGGGTCGGCGCCGGCGAGCTCGAGAATGGTCGCCGTACAGTCGAGCAGACTGACGAACTCGTTGCGTACGACGCCCTCGGGCTGACCCGGGACGCGCAGCAGACCGGGCGTCCGGTAGATGTCCTCGTACATCGCAGGGCCCTTGTCGTGCAGGCGATGCGAACCGGTGAACTCGCCGTGATCGCACGTGAAGAACACCGCGGTGTCGTCGGTCAGCCCGAGCCGCTCCATCGCCTCCAGCACCCGGCCGATCTCGAAGTCGATCAGCGCGACGTAGCCCTGGTAGATCGCGATCAGCTTGCGGGTGGTCTCGATCGGCATCGTGTCGAACGTCCAGTGCGCGCTGTAGTTCTTCTGCACCGGCGGCTTGCCCTGGAACGTCTCCGCGATCGACCGCGGCAGCTCGACGTTGGCCGGATCGATCAGGTCGAAGTACTCGTCGGGCAGGATGTACGGCAGGTGCGGGCCGAAGAAGTGCAGGGCCAGGAAGAACGGCCCGCCGGCGTAATCCTCCAGCTGCTCGATCGCGCGCGTCGCGAGGTAGTGCTCGAACGTCGCCTCGACCGGCTGGTGCAGGCGGGCCGCGAGCAGGTTCCCGGGGCCGCCGTTCGGCAGCGTCCCGCGGATCCGGTCCGAGATCTCGTACGGTCCGAAGCCGTGCTCCTCCAGATACGCGAGGTAGTCCGGGTGGTCGACCGGGTTGTGCCAGCCCGGCAGGTCGGGACCGTCGAAGCCGAAGTCACCGGCCGACTTGTTGGTCCCGACGTGCCACTTGCCGATCAGGCCACAGTTGTACCCGCGGTCGCGCAGCGCCTGCGAGAACGTGAACGTCCCTTCGCCGAGATCCTCGAGGTAGCCGACGTTGCGCTCGTAGTTCGCGAGCAGCTTGTGCCGGAACGGGGCCTGCCCGGTGAGCAGGCTGGCGCGGGCCGGCGTACAGATCGCGGTCGGCGTGTACCACCGGTCGAACCGGGTGCCGGTCCGGGCCAGGGCGTCGAGGTTCGGGGTCGTGCCGAGGTTGTTGCCGTAGGCACCGAGCGTGTCGACCCGGTGCTGGTCGGTCATCAGGAACAGGATGTTCTTCGGTTCGCTCACTTCGCCGCCGCCGTGGTGAACAGGTCACCGGTGTAGTACGTCTTCGGGTCGACCTTCGCCTTCAGCTTACCGGCCTCGACGAAGTACCCGGCCATCCCGTTCAGCCACTTGTCGATGGTGCCGTCCTTGGTCTTGGCGTCCAGTTCGTCCAGCGACAGCACCTTGACGTTGCCCGCGTCCGCCTTCACCTGGTCGACCGGCATGTTGAGCATCTTCGCGGTCAGCTCGATCGACTTGTCCAGGTTCGCGGACCGGTAGGCGATCGCGTCCCGCAGTACGGCGATCGTCTTCTCGGTCTTGTCCTTCTGGCCGGACACCACGTCGTTGCCGGCCACGAACGCGGTCGGGAACGAGACCTGCGACTCGAAGTCGGAGTTCTTCGCGAGCTCGGTCAGGTCCGGGACCTGCTTCTTGATCGTGGCGATCGCCGGGTACCAGAAGCCGGCCGCGTCGATCTTCTTGGACGCGAACGCGGAGACGATCGTGGAGGCGTCCATGTTGACCACCTTCAGGTCCTTCTTGGTCATCCCGGCCTTCTGCAGCGCGAGGGTGAGGATCATGTCGCCCGACGTTCCTTCGGGTACGCCGACAGTCTTGCCGCGGAGCTGCTCGATCGACGTGGTGCCGGACCGGGCGATCACCCGGTCCGCGTTGCCGAGCGTGTTGATCGCCACGACCTTCGCCTGGCCAGACGCCGGCAGCCAGAACGCGCCGGGGCCGATGTAGCCGAAGTCGAGGTCGCCGGTGCCGAGTGCCTGGATCTGCAGCGGGCCGTTGGTGAACACCTTCGTGTTCGCCTTCAGGCCGTGCTTCTTCCACAGCTTCTGGTCGTTCGCGATCGCGAGCAGGCTGGTGCCGTTGTAGTCCGCGATGTAACCGAAGTTCACCTCCTGCAACGGACCGCCGTCGGCGGCCTTGTCGTCGGACCCACCGCAGCCGGCGAGGGTCAGCGCGAGGGCAACGGCTCCGGCGGCCAGCGCCGTGAGCTTGCGTGACAGTGACATGAGATTCCTTAGGATCGAGCCGTCACGGGTGACGGAGCAGGGGAGTCGGCCGCGGTCCGGCCGTCCTGGTGGTAGACGGAGTGCCAGACGCGGTTGCGCAGTTCGGCGAACTCGGTGCTGAGACGGAACTCCTCCGACCGGGGGTAGGGCAGGTCGACGTCGATCACGTCGTAGATCCGTCCCGGCCGCGCGGCCATCACGACCACGCGGTTCGCCAGGAAGACCGCCTCGTCGACGTCGTGGGTGATGAACAGGACCGTGCGCTGCTCCTGGCTCCAGGTGTCGAGCAGCTGCTCCTGCAGCTTGACCCGGGTCAGCGCGTCCAGCGCCCCGAACGGTTCGTCCATCAGCAGGATCGACGGGTTCACGGCGTACGCGCGGGCGATCGCGCAGCGCTGCCGCATCCCGCCGGACAGCATCTTCGGCAAGGCGTCGGCGAACTCGGTCAGCCCGACGAGCTCGATGAAGTGCTCCGCCCGCTCCCGGCGTTCCTGCTTGCGGACGCCGGCGGTCTTGAGGCCGAACTCGACGTTCTTGCGCACCGTCAGCCACGGGAACAGCGCGTACTGCTGGAAAATCACGCCGCGCTCGGGCCCGGGACCTGACACCGGTACGCCGTCGACCAGCGCCTGCCCCGAGGTCGGCTCCTCCAGGCCGGCGAGGATGTTCATCAGCGTGCTCTTGCCACAGCCCGACGGGCCTACCACGGTGATGAACTCGTTCGCGGCGATGTCCAGGCTGACCCGGTCGAGCGCGGTGAACGTTTCCTTGCCGAGGGCAAACGTCTTGCTGACCGACTGCACTGCGATCTTCCTCGGGATCTTCATCGGCGCTCCTGCCATCCGGTGAGTTTGCGTTCGGCGGTCAGCAGGACCCGGTCCATCAGCAGACCGAGGATGCCGATCGAGATCAGCCCGACGAAGATCGTCGGCAGGTCGTAGTACAGCTGGGCGTTCTGCATCCGGAAGCCGAGGCCCTGCTGGGCGGCGATCAGTTCGGCCGCGACGAGCGTGGCCCAGGCCGAGCCGAGTCCGACGCGCATCCCGACCAGGATGAACGGCGTCGACGCCGGTACGACGACCCGCGCGAAGATGCCGGCGTCCTTCGAGCCGAGCACCCGGGCGGCGTTGATCAGCGTCTTGTCGACGTTGACCACCCCCTGGAACGTCGAGATCACGCAGGCCAGGAACGCGGCCAGGAAGATCACGAAGATCTTCGGCGCCTCGCCGATCCCCATCAGCACGATCGCCAGCGGGATGATCGCCAGCGGCGGCACGGTCCGGAAGAACTGGATCCACGGCTCGACCAGTCCGCGGAGTACGGCGTACCAGCCAATCAGGAAGCCGACTGGGATCGCGACGGCGGTACCTAGCGCGAAGCCGGCCAGGACCCGCGTCAGGCTGGCCAGGATGTCCTTGCCCAAAGTGCCGTTGCCGATCAGGGTCGCGGCCTGGGACACCACCTCGGGCGGGGTCGGCAGCTTGAGTCCGGCGAGCGCCAGGATCCACCACAGCGCGATGCCGAGGCCGATCGAGAGCGCGTTGAGCAGCAGGGGAAGGCCAGTGGTCCGGGCACGGGTTCGTTCGCGGGTTCGCGCGGTGCCGGCGGTCTGGTCAGTGAGCACGGCCATCGGCCACTCCTCGGGTTGCGGTCTGCCGCAGGCGGGGCTCGGAACCGGCCGGCGCCGGTGTCTCCGGGTAACCCGCGAGCAGCGGCGAGCTGTGGAAGACGGCGGCGAGCGCACCGAGTGCTCCGTCGTCGTCGGACAGGTACGCCGCCCGTACACCGGGGGAGGCGGCACCTGGAAAGAGTTCGTAGCTGACCGTCGCGGCGGCCTGCTCGACGAGTGCGGGCGCGAGGCGGGTGATCTCGCCGCCGATCACGATTTCGGCCGGGTTCAGTGCCATCGCGACTGCGGCGAGCACGTGGCCCACCGCCGCGCCCGCGTCCCGCAGTACCCGGTCGGCCAGGGGATGCGAACGGACGACCGCTGCCGCGAGGTCGTCGAGGCTGTCCACGGCGAGGCCGGAGGCCCGGCAGGCGGCCAGGATCGCGGGCACCGAGGCGATGGTCTCGAGGCAGCCGTTCTTGCCGCAGCGGCAGGCGTCGCCGTCGGATCGCACGGTCACATGCCCGAGTTCGCCGGCCAGTCCGGCCGATCCCGACACGAGCCGGCCGCCGACCACCAGGCCGCCGCCGACGCCGTCGGACAGGCGGACGTAGAGCAGGTTCTCGATCGCCTTGGCGCCGAAGATCGCCTCCGCCAGCGCGGCCAGCCGGGTGTTGTTGTCGACGATCACCGGAGCCCCGAAGCGCTCGCCGAACGCCTCGTCGACCGAGGCCTCGTGGAAGCCGTCGGCGGCGGCGCGGTGCGAGGGGAATCCGCGGACGTCCGGCTTGCCCGAGTACGGCCCCGGGATGCCGATACCCACACCCTGCAGGGCGCCGTAGTGGACGCCGTACTGCTCGCTCAGCCCCTCGATCAGGCGGAACGCGACGTCGAGCCGGGTCGGCCAGTCGATGCGGTCCTCGTACCGGTCGGAGCCGGACGCGACGATCTCGTGCGAGGCGTCGGCCACGGTGACGTGCACGCGCCGATGCCCGAAGTCGACCCCCATGAACTGCCCGGACGCCGGATCCAGCGCCAGCCGCTCAGCCGGCCGGCCGCTGCCTTCGCGGTGCGCTGCGTCGGTGTCGGTGACGATGATCGCGCCCCGCTGCAGCAGGCGGCCGGTGATCTCGGACAGCGTGGTGCGGGACAGCCCGACCGCCTGGGCGATCTGGTTCCGGCTGAGCGCGCCTTGCTCGCGCAGCACCTGCAGGACCCGCTCTTCGTGGGTCCTCCGCACCAGTGCCTGTACTCCGGTCTGCGTCTGCACAGAGGCGACGCTAGGAACCCCGAATTTTTCCGTCAACCCTCCGACAGAATTCGGCCCGGATTCCGCCCGAACCCTGGCGCAACCCCTGAGACGGCTGCGACAGGGCGGTACCAGTGCCGCGTGCGTCCGGCGTGCGGCGCCGGTGTGACGGTGTTCGGACAACGGTCGAAGAGGAGATGCTCGTGTACGACGTAGTGGTGGTAGGCGCGGGTCCGGTGGGGCTGTTTCTCGCCAGTGAGGTCGCGCTGGCAGGGTGCTCGGTGCTGGTGCTCGAACGGGAACCGGAAGGACGTTCGCCGTGGCGGGCGCGGCCGCTCGGCATGCGGGGACTGTCGCCGGCGTCGGTGCAGGCGTTCGCGCGGCGCGGGCTGCTGGAGGCGCTGCGGGAGGCGCCGGACACCGAGGAGAGCTTGGCGGGCTCGCGGCGGGTGGGGCATTTCGCCGGGATCATGCTGGACGGGTCGGCTCTCGAGCTGCCGCCGTACCAGCTCCCGAGCACGTTGCCGGGAATGCTCATGACGAGTCTCGAAGCGGTCGAGACCGTGCTGGCTGCGCGGGCAGTGAAGCTTGGCGCCGAGCTGCGGTACGGCGCCTCGGTCACGGACGTCACGCCGTACGACGACCAGGTTGTCGTCCGCGCCGGTGAGCAGGAGTACGCCGCGCGCTGGGTGGTCGGTTGCGACGGTGGCCGCAGTACGGTCCGCGGGCTGATGGGATTCGACTTCGTCGGCACCGAGCCGCAGTTCACCGGGTACGTCGTCGACGGGACGCTCGCCGATCCGGAGAAGCTGGAGCCCGGGTTCAACCTGACGCCGACCGGGATGTATCTGGTTATGCACACCGGCGGGCATTTCGCCATGATGGACTTCGACGGTGGCGCGTTCGACCGCTCGCAGGAGCTGACGCGGGAGCACCTCCAGTCGGTACTGCGCCGCGTGTCGGACACCGACGTCACAGTGACCGACGTACGGCGTGCCTCGAGTTTCACCGATCGCGCGATGCAGACGACGACGTACCGGAAGGGGCGCGTGCTGGTGGCCGGCGACGCCGCGCACATCCACGCGCCGCTCGGCGGGCAGGGCCTGAACACCGGCCTCGGCGACGCGCTGAACCTGGGCTGGAAGCTGGCGGCCGTTGCCCGCGGCAACGCGCCCGAGGTGCTGCTCGACACCTACACCGGCGAACGGCATCCGATCGGCGAATGGGTCCTCGACTGGACGCGTGCGCAGGCGCTCGTGATGAGGCCGGGAGCGAACGCCCCGGCGATGCAGCGGCTGATGCGCGACCTCCTGCAGACCCACGACGGTACGGCGTACGTCTACAGCAAGCTGTCCGGACTGGCCTACCGCTACGACGTCGGCGACGAGCATCCGCTGGCCGGCCGGAACGCGCCCGACTTCCAGTTCGAGGACGGCACCCAACTCAGCGACCTCCTGGATGACGGTCGCGCTGTCCTCCTCGACTTCGCCGGCGACGTCGAGGACCCCGGCGGTCACGTCCGGTACGCCGCGAAGCGCCCGCTGGATGACCTGGGCCTGAAGGCGGTACTGCTGCGACCCGACGGCGTCGTCGCCTGGGCGGACGATCTGGGGACACTCGACGCCGCCGTGGACCGCTGGTCGTTACGGTTGAAGTAGCGCCTTGATCGCTTGGCGTTGGTCCATGGCGTCGTAGGCCTTGGCCGCGTCTTCGAGCGGAAGGGTGAGGTCGAAGACCTTGCCGGGGTTGATCTCGCGGCGGGAGATCAGGTCGATCAAGGCGGGCAGGTACTGGCGTACGGGCGCCGGTCCGCCGTGCAGGTGGACGCCGGAGAAGAACAGCTCGTCACCGGGCAGGGCAACGTTGTGGGCGACGCCAACGTATCCGACGTGACCGCCCGCGCGGGTCGCGCGGATCGCCTGCATCATGGACTCCTGCGTGCCGACGGCTTCGATGACGCTGTGTGCGCCGTAGCCGTTGGTGAGTTCCTTGATGCGGGCGACACCCGCGTCCCCGCGCTCGGTGACGATGTCCGTCGCGCCGTACTCGAGGGCGAGTTGCTGCCGGGATTCGTGGCGGCTCATCGCGATGATGCGCTCGGCTCCGAGTTGCTTGGCAGCGAGTACGCCGAGCAGCCCGACCGCTCCGTCGCCCACGACAGCGACGGTCTTGCCCGGGCCCGCTTGGGCCGCCACCGCGGCGAACCAGCCCGTGCCGAGCACGTCCGACGCCGCCAGGAACGAGGGGATCAGGTCGGCGTCGGGCTTGCCCGGGGTGGCGACCAGCGTGCCGTCCGCGAGTGGTACCCGGGCCAGCTCCGATTGGGTGCCGATGGCACCCATCGGCTCGGCGTGGACGCACCGGGACTGGTAGCCGGCCTGGCAGATCTCGCAGGTGTTGTCGGAGGCGAAGAACGAGCCGATCACGAAGTCACCGGGCTTCACGGTGGTCACCGCGGAGCCGATCTCCTCGACAACCCCGACGTACTCGTGGCCCATCGGCGTCGGCCCGTCGAGCTTGTCGTGACCGCGGTACGGCCAGAGGTCGGAACCGCATACACAGGCGGCGCTGAGCCGGATGATCGCGTCGGTCGGCTGCTGGACGACAGGGTCGGGACGGTCCTCGACGCGAACGTCGCCGGGGCCGTACATCATGACTCCACGCATGGGAGGGAACCTCTCTGGTTGGTGATCAGTGCGAGCAGGGAAAGGGCAGTCAGGGCAAGCACGATGGCCGCCATCGGTACGGCGGTCCGCTCACCGCCGAGGCCCGCGAGCGGGGCGATGACGCCGGCCATGCACCACTGCAGGAAGCCCAGCAATGCCGAGCCCGTGCCGGGATGCTGTGGTACCTGGGCAGACGCGAGCGCACCGGCGTTCGGCCCGACGAACCCTTGCGCGGTCATCAGCACGAAGAAGCCGATCAAGGCAACAGGAAGCGGCATGCCGAACCAGAGCGCGCCGACCAGCAGAACCACACCCGCGACACCGGTCGCGGCGAGCCCCGCGAGGACTACCTTCCGCGTCGAGACGCGGTCGGCCAGGCGCGCGGCGGTCAGGGTGGCGATGGTCAGCCCGACAGCGTTGAACGCGAAGTCCACGGAGTACGCGACGGGGGAGAGGCCGTTCATCGACTGCAGGACGAAGGCCGACGTCGCGACGTACGCGAAAATCGTGCCCATCGAGAACGCGAACACCACCAGGTAGCCGGTGAAGCCGCGATTGCGCAGTACCTCGCTGGTGAACGGCTCGCCGCGACGCCGGAGCGTCTCCGGTACGCCGATCGCGACGGTCAGCACCATGAGCGCGGCCAGCGCGGCGACGAGCCAGAACGACACCCGCCAGTGGAAGAGCTCCAGAATGGATGCCCCGAGCAACGGTCCGACGATCGGGGCGATGCCGGCCACCCCCGCGACCAGGTTCATCGCCCGCACCAGCTTGGCCCCGGACGTCAGGTCCACCACGATCGACCGGGCGATGACCATCGCCCAGCCGCCGCTGAATCCCTGCACCAGCCGGGCAGCCATCATCACGCCGATCGTCGGGCTGAACGCGCACAGCACCGATGCCGCGGTCAGGACGATGAGCGACACCAGCAACGGGCGGCGGCGGCCGATCCGATCCGAGAACGGTCCGCCGAGGAGCTGGCCCAGCGCCATACCGACGAAGAACGTCGTCAGCGTCAGCTGCACTTGGGTAGCGCCGGTGCCGAGATCGCGGGCGACCAGGGGGAACGCCGGGACGTACATGTCGGTGGCCAGTGGCGCGATCGCCGTGATCAGCACCACTGCGGCCAGCACGGTGCTCGTCAGCGCTACGTCCCGGCCGGTTTGTGGTGGTCGCTGGGCGGTCAGGGTCATCGGGGTCCTCTCGGCATCGCTTGCATCTCCATGCAAGCGGCGGGAGCGACGACGAAGAAGTCACGGTCGAGAGGTGTACCAGCAGTACATCCCTCGTCAGGTCTGTCGCCGGTACTGTCGATGACATGGACAACAAGGCCGAGGTCCGGGAGTTCCTGATCTCACGACGGGCCAAGCTGACACCGTCGGACGTCGGCCTGCCCGCGGTCGGTCAGCGCCGCGTGGCCGGTTTGCGCCGCAGCGAGGTGGCCACGCTTGCCGGGGTCAGCGTCGAGTACTACGCGAAGCTTGAACGCGGTGGGATCGCCGGAGCCTCGTCCGCCGTCCTCGAGGCGCTCGCGCAGGCGCTCCGGCTCGACGACACCGAACGCGCACACCTGTTCGACCTCGCGCGCGCCGCCGACGGCATCCCGGCCTCGGGCAGGCGGCGGCGCAAGCCGGCCACCCAGGCCGCGTCGCGGCCGAGCCTGCAGTGGGCGCTGGAGTCGATCACCGACGGTGTCGCGTTCGTCCGCAACCCGGCCCAGGACCTGCTCGCGACCAACGCGCTTGGGCGGGCCTTCTACTCGCCCGTGATCGGCGAAGGCGGCCGCACGCCGAACCTGGCCCGCTTCCAGTTCCTCGACCCGGCCGCGCACGACTTCTACCCGGACTGGGACCTGTTCGCGCACATGTGTGTGGCGATCATGCGTGCCGAGGCTGGCCGCGACCCGCACGACCGCGCCCTGCAGGACGTCGTCGGCGAGCTGTCCACCCAGAGCGAGACCTTCCGCAAGCTGTGGGGAGCGCACGACGTCCGGACTCATGGCAGCGGCACCAAGCGGTTCCATCACCCCGAGGTGGGCGAGCTGACCCTCGTCTACGAGGAGCTCGCGATCACCGCCGAGCCCGGCCTCGTCCTGCTCGTCTACACCGCTGAGCCAGGCTCACCCTCGGCCGAAAAGCTCCGCCTCCTGGGCTCCCTGGCCGAAAGCGTGCAGCTCAACAGGTAGTGCACCGGCGAGACGGTGTACGCGCACGCTCAGGTGCACTATCCAGCGTCCGACACCTCCTGTCGGCGTGTACGCCGTCACGCGCGAGTGAGGGTGATGTTGCCGCCGTGGGTGCGGGCCCGGACTGTGACGGTGCGGTGGGTCGGCTCGGTGGCGTCCAGGTTGTTGAAGACGCGGCCGATCGAGGTGCGGGCGTCGAGGTCGGCCGCGGTACCGGCGGGAACGCCGATCGCGACCTCGCCGGTGGCGGTGTACAGGTCGGCGGTGCCGGTGCCGAGTGCGCCGACCCGGATGTCGCCGTTCGCCGTCCGGGCGTGGACCTCGGTGCCGGCCTGCTCGACCGTGATGTGACCGGTGGCGGACTTGGCGCGGAGGTTGCCGGCGACGGCGTCGACTCGGATGTCGCCGTTGGCGGTCTTCAGCTCGCAGGCGCCGACCTGACCTTCGACGACGTACGCGCCCTTCGCGGTGTAGCCCTGCAGGTCGGAGCCGGCCGGTAGCTCGATCAGTACGTCGACCGCGCCGTACCGCTTGCTGAACACCGACCGCAGCTTCGGGTGCTTGACCTGCAGCTTCCCGGCGGTGAAGTCGACGACCACGTCCGCGGCGGCCTTCACGTCGAGCTCCCAGTTCGGGTCGACCGGACGGACCTCGACGACCGTGTCGGTCCGGGGGCTCGCGTGGACGGTGATGTCGCCGAAGATGATGTCGACGGCGGCGGAGATCGGTGCGGGGGTGCTGAAGGTGGACATCTGATCGCTCCCTGTCTGTGTCGGTGACAACACCTTGGCTGGGCGCGCTGACAAGGGTCTGCGACCGGCCCTGACACCGGGCCGCCACGGTGTAGGCGGCGTGTCAGGTGCGTGTCAGGGCGACTGCCGAAGGTGGTTTCATGACAACTTCGGCGATCGCGGTCACTGGACTGCGCAAGGCATTCGGCGACAAGACAGTGCTCGACGGGATCGACCTCGACGTCCCCGCGGGCACCGTCTTCTCCCTGCTCGGCCCGAACGGGGCCGGCAAGACGACAACCGTGAACGTGCTGACCACGCTCACCCAGGCAGACGGTGGGACGGTCCGGGTGGCCGGGCACGACGTCGCGACGGAGGCCAAGGCGGTCCGTTCCGCGATCGGGGTCACGGGCCAGTTCGCGGCCGTGGACGAGCTGCTCACCGGCCGCGAGAACCTCCAGCTGATGGTCGACCTGAGCCCGCGGGCGAGCAAGGGCACGGTCGAGGAGCTCCTGGAGCGCTTCGACCTGACGGAAGCCGCCGGCAAGTCCGCGGCGACGTACTCCGGCGGCATGCGCCGCAAGCTCGACCTCGCGATGACGCTGGTCGGCGACCCGCAGATCATCTTCCTGGACGAGCCGACCACCGGCCTCGATCCCCGCAGCCGGCGGACGATGTGGACGATCATCCGCGAACTGCTGGCCGACGGCGTGACGATCTTCCTCACCACGCAGTACCTCGACGAGGCCGACCAGCTGGCCGACCGGATCGCGGTGCTCGACAAGGGCCGATTGGTTGCCCAGGGCACCCCGGAGGAGCTCAAGCGGCAGATCCCCGGCACCCACGTACGGTTCCGGTTCGGCTCGTTCGAGGACCTCGACACCGCGGCCCGGATCTTCCCTGACTCGACCCGCGACGACGACGCGCTCGCGCTCCGGGTCCCCAGCGACGGCGGCACCCAGTCCGTCCGCACCCTGCTCGACCGGCTCGACGAGTACTCGCTGAACGCCGACGAGTTCTCCGTCAACACCCCTGACCTCGATGACGTATTCCTCGCCCTGACCGGCCACGACACCGCGGAGGTAGTCGCGAAATGAAGAACCCCTCGATGGTGATGCTGCGCCGCAACCTCAAGCACATCGCCCGCAACCCGACCTCGGTGTTCAACGCCGTGCTGATGCCGGTCGTGGTGATGCTGATGTTCGTCTACATGCTCGGTGACGCCTTCAGCGTCGGCGTTCCGTACGTCGACTACGCGACGCCCGGCATGCTCCTGCTGGCGGTCTGCTACGGGCTCGGCGCCGTGGCGACCGCGGTGAACTCCGACATGACCAAGGGCATCATCAACCGGTTCAAGGTGATGGACGTGCCGCGCGGCGCGGTCCTCACCGGACATGTGATCGCCAGCGTGATGACCAACCTGATCGCGATCGCTGCGATCATCGGGGTCGCTTTCGCGCTCGGGTTCGACCCGTCCGCCAGCTTCATGCAGTGGCTCGGCGTGATCGGTCTCGTCGTACTGCTCGGCATCGCGACCGCGTGGCTGACCGTCGCGCTCGGCCTGTTCGCGAAGAGCCCGGAGACCGCGGGGCTCGCCTCGGTGCCGCTGGTGATGCTGCCGTTCTTCAGCAGCGCGATCGTGCCGGCCGACAAGATGGGGCCGGGCGTGAAGCAGTTCGCGCAGTACCAGCCGTTCACGCCGATCATCGAGTCGCTGCGCGGGCTGCTGAACGGCGCGCCGCACACCGGCGACCTGATCGCCGCGTTCGCCTGGTGCCTCGGGATCGCCGTGGTCGGGTACCTCTGGGCGACCTCGACGTTCAAGAAGCGAGCGTGACCTCGACGAGCTCTCGCCAGCTCGCCTGCCGGCCCTCTTCCGTCGCCTCGGTGAACTTCTCGTCACCGAGGCGGCGGCGCGTTGCGGTTTCGAGCCTCGCGACGTCGGGGTTCGAGCGATCCGGCAGACCGCGTACGGCGGCGCTCGCCGCGAGCAGCCGCGCGGCCTGGTCGTCCTGACCGGTCCGTAGTGCGAGGTCCGCGATCCCGATCAGGACCTGGGCGATGCCGGGGACGTGGCCGCCCTCGGTCGCCGCCTGGAACGCCGCGCTGCGATGTTGCCAGACCTCGTCGGGATCCACGGCCAGATAGCCGAGCATGTCCTCGATCATCGCGCGCAGATTGGCGCGTTCGGCCTCCTGGCCGAGCATCGTCGTTGCTCGCGTGAGCTGCCGGCGTGCTTCTTCGAGGTCGCCCTGCCAGCGTGCGAGCTCTGCCTTGCACAGCGCGAGTTCGACAAGGGCCTCGGGCCAGGCGACGCGTTCCGCCCGGCGTTGCGACTCCTCGATCGCGGCGGTGCTCGCCTGCTGGTCGCCGGCCAGCCAGTACAGCTGGGCCTGCCGCGACCGCATCCGTACAACGTCCTCGGTCGCCCCGACCTCCGTGGCGACCGCAATCGCCTGCTCGTAGTAGTCACAGGCCTCGGTGAACTCCCCGCGGACGGCGACCCGGTCCGCGAGCTCCGTCAGCGCGAACGACATACCCCAGCGCTCGCCGACCACCCGGAACTCCTCGAGCGCCGTCCGGAGGGCGTCGTCGGCGTCCCGGTCGCCGTCGCCGAGCATGATCCGCATCTTGCCGGTCTGCAGCCGCGCCAGCGCCCGGACCCACGGATCGTCGGCAGTCAGCAACGGCTCGAACGCGGAGACGAACGCCTCCGGTCCCTGTAGTAGGCGTTCGAGCGCGGTCGACATCGTGACCGCCGGGTGCGGGCTCTCGACCCGCCGGGCGACCTCGGCGGCCTTCCGGATCCAGTCCTCCGCGTTGTACTGGTCGCGCCCGCGTCCCGACGTCATGAACCCGGTGACGAACGCGTACACCACGGCCCGCGTCTCGTCCGGTACGTCGCCCGGGACGGCCGGCGCCGCCATCAGGAACTCGTTGCCCTCGACCTTGTGCCCGGCCAGCCACCAGTACCAGCCGGCCGCCGCGGCGAGCCGCATCGCGCTGTTCGCGTCGCCCGAGGCGAGCGCTCCGCGCATCGCGGCGGCGACGTTCTCGTGCTCGGCCTCGACGATGGCCAGCCATTCCAGTTGCTCGGGGCGCCGCAGATGCGGGTCGGCCGTCTCGGCCAGTTCGGTGAAGTGGGCGAGATGGGTACGGCGGGTCAGGTCGGTCTCACCCGCTTCGTCGAGGCGTTGCTGCGCGTACTCCTTGATCGTGCCGAGCAGCCGGTACCGCGGCGCGCCCTCGTCTTTCGTCACGACCAGCGACTTCTCGGTCAGCGACGTCAGGAGGTCGAGCACCTCCCACGACTCCACGTCGCCTCCGGCGCAGACCCGCTCGGCCGCCTCGAGGCTCGCACCTCCTGCGAAAACGGACAGTCTGCGCAGCACCGAACGCTCGGCGTCGGACAGCAGCTCCCAGCTCCAGTCGACCACCGCGCGGAGCGTGCGATGGCGGGGGAGCGCCGTACGGCTGCCACCGGTGAGCAGGCGGAAGCGGTCGTCGAGACGGTTCGCGAGCTGCTCCAGGGACATGGTCCGCAGGCGGGCCGCGGCCAGCTCGATGGCCAGCGGCATCCCGTCCAGCGCACGGCAGATGCGTGCCATCGTCTCGGGGTCCGAGGCGAGGTCGGCGCGGACGGCGCTCGCCCGGTCCCGCAGCAGCCGGACGGCCGGTGACGCGCCGATCTCCGCCGGGTCGGCGCTGTCCGTGGGGAGTACCAACGGTGCGACAGGCCAGAGCGCCTCGCCGGTGATCCCGAGCGGTTCGCGGCTGGTCGCGAGGATCCGCAACCGCGGGCACTCGCCGAGCACCCGGTGCGCGAACTGCGCGGCCGACTCGATCACGTGCTCGCAGTTGTCCAGGATCAGCAGCATCGTCCGCTCGCGCACCGCGGCGATCACCCGGTCGGTCGGGGCGCTGTCCGGTACGTCGCCGAGCAGCGCATCGCGCAGCGCGAGCGCACCGAGCGTCGCCTGCGCCACGTCCCCGTCGGCGCCGATCGCCGCCAGCTCGACCATCCACGCACCGTCGGGCAGGTCGCGGAGCATCGTGCGCGCGGACTCGGTCGCGAGCCTGGTCTTGCCCGAGCCGCCCGGTCCGATCAGCGTCGTCAGGCGGTGTTCGGCGATCAGGTCGCGGACGGTGGCGATGTCCGCGTCCTTCCCGACGTACGTCGTGAGTTCTTCGCGGAGGTTGGTGTTGCGCTTCTCGTCCCGTCGTACGAGCTCTCCACGCAGCAGCGCGACGTGCAGCGCGGACAGCTCGGGCGACGGGTCGACGCCGAGCTCGTCGGCGAGTGTCTCGCGGGTGCGCTCGTAGACGCGGAGGGCCTCGGTGTCACGGCCGGAGGCGACCAGGGCGCGCATCAGGGCGGCGACCAGGCGTTCGCGGACCGGGTGCGCGGCGACCAGGTCGGTCAGCTCGGTGACGAGCTCGGCGCCGTTGCCGAGCGTGATCTCGGCGTCGTACCGGTCTTCCATCGCCGTCAGCCGCAGCCCGTCGAGCCGCGTCGCGGCCGCGTCGAACGCGCCGCTCTCCGTCAGTCCGATGTCCTGCATCGCCGGCCCGCGCCACAACCCGAGCGCCTCACGAAGCAGGCGGAGGCCCTGCGGATCCCGATCGGTGCGCGCCCTGGTGACGAGGCGTTCGAACCGTACGGCGTCCACGTTGTCCGGATCGACCTGCAACCGGTAGCCATCCGTGTGCCCCTCGACCGGCAGCACCTTCCGCAGGCGCGACACCAGCCGCTGCAGCGCGTTCGCCGCGTCCGCGGGCGGCTGCTCGCCCCAGATCCAGTCGACGAGTGTCGCCTTCGGCACCACCCGGCCGGCGTCGAGCGCCAGCGCGATCAACAACCCCCGCAGGCGCGCGCCGGGCACGTCGACGATGCTCCCGTCGTCGGCCCGTACCTCGAACGACCCCAGCATCGCGATCTGCACCCGCCAGATTTTGCCACGGGTTTATGGCATGACCTCCCGCACGCAGGCGATCACCAGGTCCGGGACGTCGATCTGGAGGTAGTGGCCGGATTCCGGGACGACCTGATGCCGGCCGTTGCACTCGGTGGCCAGCTTGTTCTGAACGTCCAGCACCAGGGGAGTCCACTCCGGCGCTCTGCCCTTGGTCGCGGTCAGGAGTACGACGGGGATGGCCGGCCAGATCGCGTCCGCGCGGCGGGCGACGAGATCGGCGACGTGGTCGATGATCATCGGCAGCTCGTCCAGGTAGGTGAACAGCTGCTCGTCGGTCTCCAGGTAGGAGCGGCAGGCTGCGGTGAGATCGGCGCCGACGCTGCGGTTGACGTCCTGCGCGAGCTCCTGGCCGAAGTCGAGGATCTCCTGGCAGCGTGGGTCGTCCTTTGCCGGCCGTGTCCGGTCGGGGTGTTCCATCGGCTCGTCGTCCTGCCAGTACCGCTCGTGCGACGGGTCGAGCAGCACCAGCCCGCTGACCAGATCTGGCCGGTCCCAGGTCGCGAGCTGGGCCAGCAAACCACCCCAGCTGTGACCCACCACGACGGCTGGTCCCACCTGCTCCAGCACCGCGATCAGGTCGCCGACCTGGAGGTCGAGACTGAGCGGTGAGGGATCGCTCATGCCGTACCCGGCCCGGTCGTACGCGATCACGCGACAGTCAGGCACGAGTCCCTTGAACACCGCGGCGAACCCGGCCACCGGCGACATCGCGCCGGCCTCGAGCACCACCGGCGTACCGCTCCCCGCCTCTACCCACCGGAGCATCCGCCCGCCCCGATCAAGCTCCCGCCGGAGCACACCGCCACCAACAAGTGCATCGAACGCGATCGCCGTGTGGTCAGTCACGAGTGACGACCGTACGGGATGCACCTTCTGTGCGCGGGCTCAGCCCGCGGCCTTCTTCACCAGAGCGACGATTTTCTTCTCGACGGCCGGAGTCAGCTCGAGCAGAGCATAGGAGGTCGGCCAGAAGTCGCCGTCGTCCAGCTGAGCCGGCGGGTTGAAGCCGAACGTCGCGTACCGGGCCTTGAATTTGGCGGCGTCCTGGAAGAAGCACACGATCTTGCCTTCCTTCGCCCAGCCGGGCATGCCGTACCAGAGCTTCGGGGTGAGCTCGGGCGCGATCTGCGGGATCAGCTCGTTCAGCCGCTCCGCGATCACCCGGTCCGCGTCCGCCATCCCGGCGATCTTCTCCGCCTGCGCCTGCGCCGGGTCCTGCTTGCTCTTCAGCTCCTTCGCGTGCTCCTTCATCGCGTCGCGCTCCGCGTCGCTGAACCCGTCGTACGATTTGTTCTTCGTGGTCTTCGTGCTCTTCGTGCTGGCCATCGGGGTGCCCTTTCAGGTGGTCGTTGCCGAACACCCCAAACCTTAGGAGCTCACGTCGTACCCCCGCTTCTTGAAAACTGATCGATCAGCTCGTGCAGTCAGGTCGGGCCGGTTAGGGCAGGTCAGGTCAGGGCGGTGAGGGCGGGGTGGCGCTGGGCCAGGTAGGCGCTGCGGACGATGGCCTCCTTGTAGCGTGCGCCCGCGCGACCGGTGAGGACGGCGCCGCGAGGCGAGTCGTCGCCCCGGACGAACTGGATGAGCGCGTCGTTGCGCCCCAGACTGATGCACTGGTTGATGTAGCGGAACCGCAGCGGCTTCGGCTCCCTTCCGGCCAGCCGGGCGGCGATCGAGCGTACGGCGTGCGCTGCCGCCGGAAGGCCGGTGGCGCAGGCCATCCGGAGCTCCTGACCATCGGCACGACGAACGGCGGCCGCATCGCCGACCGCGTACACGTCCGGGTGCGAGATCGACCGCAGCGTCGCATCGACCCGCATCCGCCCGTTCGCGTCGACAGCGAAGCCCGCCTCGGCAGCGATCGGCTGCACCTGGAACCCGGTCGTCCACACGACAACCTCACCGGGAACATGTTCACCGTCGTCGAGCTTCACCCCCTGGGCGTCCACAGCCGCCACGCAGGCGTTCTCGACGAGTTCGATCCCGAGACGGTCGAACGCCCGCCGCAGATGACGCCGACCCCGATCCGAGAGCGCGGCCCCGAGCTGCCCACTGGTCACCAACCGCACCGAACGATCCGGGTACGCCTCGGCAAGCTCGGTAGCCGCCTCGATCCCCGTCAGCCCGCCCCCGACCACCGTGATCGAACCGTCAGCCCGGAGCCGCTCGCTGAGCTGTCTCGCATGATCCAGGTCCGCAACCGTGTACGCGTACTCGCTTGCCCCAGGCACCGATTCGAGGTCGGCCCGGCTTCCGAGCGCATAGATCAGTACGTCGTAGTGCAGCTCGCGATCGCTCAGCACGACGGTACGATCCGCGGCGTCGATGCGCCGTACCCGCGCTGCCACGAACTCGACCCCGGTGCCGGCGAGCAACTCCCTGATCGGCCGCTCGGGCACCTGCTGCCCCGAAGCGACCTGATGCATCCGAACCCGCTCCACGAACGTCTCCCGCGCGTTGACGAGCGTGACAGGCAATCCGGTACGCCGAGCCGCCAACTTGGCCGCCACCAAACCGGAGTATCCGGCCCCCAACACGACGATGTTCTGTGCCATCGGTCAGTTCCTTTCGACACCCACCTGACACCCCGAGCCACACCCGACGTGACATGCCGCGACGTGACGCCGATCACTTTGTGCCCTGTCACGAACAGCGCGGGCTGCGCGGTCAGGTGGGCAAGAAGGCAGACATGAAGGAGGACGCAGGCATGAAGGCAGTCCTGACCCGCGGTTCCGCCGCGGAGCGGCTCGGTGAGGCACCGAACCAGACCTGGCTGATCGCCGACGCCGAACACACCGCCGGGATCATGAACGTCGTCCGGACGACGCTCGGTCCTGGCGTCGACGGCCCACCGCCGCACTTCCACAAGGAATCGCCGGAGATGTTCTACCTACTCGACGGTGCGCTCCGGATCCTGGCCGGCGACCAGGTCCTGACTGTGACGAAGGGCGACTACCTGCTGGTGCCGCCGCTGATGCATCACGCCTGGGGTACGCCGATGGACAGCGGTGCCGACGTACTGATCGTGAAGGCGCCCGGCAACAGCCGCTTCGAGTACTTCCGGCTCGGCGACCGGATCCGCCGCGGCGAGGCCTCACCAGCCGAGGTGCTCGCGACCGCCGACCGGTTCGACAATCATTTTGTTGACAATCCGATCTGGCGGCAGGAACTCGCGACCCGCGCCGGGGAGCGGGAACAGGTCGTACCGTTCCCCGTCCGATAGTCGACAATCAGGTTGTGAACGACGTCGCCGCGTTCGTCGAGCAGCGTCCGCGCCTGTTCGCGATCGCCTACCGGATCCTCGGCGAGGCGTCCGAGGCCGAGGACGTGGTGCAGGATGCGTACCTGCGCTGGTCGGGCCGTACCGAGGTCGAGACGCCCGCCGCGTGGCTCACCACGGTCGTCACCAACCTGTGCATCAACCGGCTGACGTCCGCACGCGCCCGCCGCGAACGGTACGTCGGCCCGTGGCTCCCGGAGCCTGTTGCCACAGGCAATGAACCGGAGGACGCCGCGGAGCTGCGGGACACCGTGTCTCTCGGTTTCCTGGTTCTCCTGGAGAAGCTGACGCCGCCGGAACGTGCGGTTTTCGTACTGCGGGAAGCGTTCGGCTACACGCACCGGGACAACGCAGACGTGCTGGGCATCGACGAGGCGCACGCGCGTCAGCTGTACCACCGGGCGCTCACCCGGATCGGTACCGACCGTCGCCGGTTCGAGGCACGGCCCGCGGACGGGACCAAGCTCGTCGAGCGCTTCATCGCTGCGACGGTCGAGGGCGATGTCGCCGGCCTGGAGGCGATCCTCACCGAGGACGCGGCGATCTGGGCCGACGGCGGCGGCAAGGCGATCGCCGCCCCTGCACCGATCTTCGGCCGTTCCAACGCTGCGCACTACCTGGCCGGCCTCGCCGCCGGCCCGCGCGCCCTGACCGCCCGCCTGTCGGTGGCCGAGATCAACAACGCCGCCGCAATCCTCGTCCACGAGTCCGGAACCCTCACCGGCGTCCTGGTCCCCGACATCCACGCCAACGCCATCACCACGATCCGCGCAATCCTCAACCCCGACAAACTCGCCCACCTCCACACCCACCTCCACCAACCCAGCTAAGCCCCGATCCCACCTGAACCCTGCCGGTCACGGCCCGCACCGCGCGGCCGCCGGTGAGCGCGCCGGTGAGGCCACGGGAGAGTCCGCGCGTCTGCAGCCGGACCGACCGCCGGATCGGCCATCCGCCTAGAACGTCCGCCGTCCGCCGCCCGTGGTCCGTCGTGCGTGGTCCGTCGTCCGTCGTCCGTGGTGCGTGGTGCATCGTCCGCCGTCCGTCGTCCGTCGTGCGTCGTGCGTCGTGCGTGGTCCGTCGTGCGTCGTGCGTCGTGCGTGGTCCGTCGTGCGTCGTGCGTGGTCCGTGGTCCGTCGTGCGTGGTCCGTCGTGCGTCGTGCGTGGTCCGTGGTCCGTCGTGCGTCGTGCGTCGACCATCGGCCCGTGACTGGGCAAGCCGTCCGGTTCGGACCTGGGCAAGCGGTCTGCGTTGGACGTGGGGATGCGGTGCGCGCGATGGGTGAGGCGACACAGCGATCTTGCGCCCGAAGGTAAGCCGGGGTGCGCGTTCAAGCCCGACACTAGGTGGGTGAACCGACATAACGATGTTGCTGTTGAGGGGGAGCCGGAGTTCGAACCCGGCAGTGGACGGGTGGATCGACAGAGCGATCTTGCTGCTGAAGGGGAGGTGGAGCGGGAGTTCAATCCTGGTATTGCGGCGCGTCTTCCGCGGAAGACTGCTGCGGGTGGTGCGCTGATTCGGGACCGGGTGGGGCGCATTCTGTTCCTCGAGCCCACGTACAAACCGACGCTCGACATTCCGGGCGGGATCGTCGAGTTCGACGAGTCGCCGTACGAGGCCTGTCGTCGCGAGGTCAAGGAGGAGATCGGCCTCGACCTGCAGATCGGGCGGCTGCTGGTGGTCGACTGGGTCCCGGCGCAAGGGCCCTGGTCCGATGCTCTCGCGTTCGTCTTCGACGGCGGCATCGTGGACAACACCGCGCTGACGCTCGACCCCACCGAGGCCCGGGCCTACCACTACCTGACCCTCGCCGAGGCCGGCCCGCGCCTCCGCCCGTCCATGACCCGCCGCCTGGCCCTCGCCGAGCAATCCCTCACCACAGGCATTCCGGTGTACGCCGACTTCGGCCGCCCCCAATGATCCCGTACGTCGCGAAGCAAAACCTCACAATCATCGCCGTGAACGACGTCCTCGAAGCAACTGCAATCCGTGCGACCCTCGAGGCCTTCAACTACCGGACGACCACGCACTGGGTCGGCTCCAGGATCGAACTGCTCAAGCTGCTCGCCGGTGACATCCCGACCGGCGACACCGTGATCCTGTCCTGTCACGGCGACGAGCACGGCATCCTCGTCCCGGACGAACCGCCGATCGCTCCGGCCGATGTCCGCGAGCACGCGCGCCTCGACGGCAAGACCTTCGTCAACCTGGGGTGCCGCACCGGGACGATGGCGCCTACCTTCCTGGCTGCGGGGGCGGCAGCCTACATCGGCCCGGTCGACTACCCGGACGGCAGCGCTGCCCTCGCCTTCGTCGCCAACCTGTTCTTTCTGCGTGCGTACGACGTTCCGCTGGAGGAGGCCGCCCGCCGCGCCGCCGCACTTCACCCGGAGTGCACCCAGTTCACACTGAGCCGCCCCGAATCAGCTGGCAGTTGACCTCAATGTTGGTTGAGGTTTTAGCGTCGTAGACCTGTTCAGTTCGAGGAGGCGTTGGGGATGCGGGTTGTTCGTGTGCGGGAGTTCGGCGGGCCTGAGGTACTGGAGGTCGCGGAGGTGCCGCGCCCGGAGGCCGGGGACGGTGAGGTGGTGGTCGACGTCGAGGCGGCGGAGGTGATGTTCCTGGACACCCAGCTGCGCACGGGTTGGGGCAAGGAGTACTTCGCACTCGAGCCGCCGTTCGTTCCAGGAGCCGGCGTTGCGGGAGTCGTGCGGTCGGGGGATGCGGACTGGATCGGGCG
>DASXXB010000313.1:0-4995 GCA_036503355.1 Kribbella sp.
CGCCGAGTCGTGGGTATTGGTCGTGTACGGCGACCGATATCCACGACTCGACGATCCGGGTGGAGCCAATCGCCACGACTCGGCGTATGACGGCGGGCGCCGTATGTCGGCGGACGTTCGCCGGTACGCCGACGTGGTGCATCAACCAGCTCTGCCCGCGGAGCGTGTTCGACCGCGGAGTGTTCGTCGAGTCGTGGGTATTGGTTGGGGATTGGTCGTGTGCGGCGACCGGGATCCACGATTCGCGGAGCCGGGTGGAGCCGATTGGCGCGACTCGGCGTATGGCGGCGGATGTTCGCCGGTGCGCCGATGTGGGGGATCGACCAGGTTTGTCCGTGGAGCGTGGTTCGACCGTGGTGTTTGTCGAGTCGTGGGGAGTGTTGGGCGACCTGGATCCGCGGCTCGGGGAGTCGCGTGGGGTCGGTTGGCGCGAGGTGGGGTGGGGCGGCGGGTGGTGGCGGGTAGGACGGGGGATGGTCGCGGGTGGTGTGGGGGATCGGGCAGTTCTGGTCGGGGACGGTGGCTTGAGTGTGGGGTGTAGGGCGGCGTGGGGCCACGACTCGGGTGGAGGTGGTCAGGGGAGGAAGGTGGATTGCCAGGTGGGGTGGGTGGGGGTCCAGGCGAGGGTTTGGGCGTGGGTGTTGGTGGCGCCTCGGGCCCAGGGGGTGCGTGGGGTGGAGGGGGTGGTTGGTGGGACGGGGGCGCCGACGGACTTCGCGAAGATCGGGGTCCAGGTGGAGGCGGGAGCCGGGTCGTTGTCGACGATGTTCACGGGGCCGGAGGGCCAGGTGAGGGCGGCGCACGCGGCTTGGCCGGCGTCGTCGACGTGGACGAAACTGGTGATGTCGGGGCCGCTCGGGAGTTGGCCGGCGGACGCGAGGTCGGCCATCAGTCCGCCCTTGGTGTACCAGGTTCCGGGGCCGTAGAGCATGCCGTAGCGCAATACCACCCATTCGGGCGCTTCGGCGGTGATCGCCTCGAGCGTGGCGACAGCCTCGACTGTCGAGCGGCGGCTCTCGTCGGGAGAGTGCAGGTCGAGTGGGGTGGACTCGTCGGCGGGGGGCGAGCCCGGTTCGTACGCCCACGCGATGCTCTGGGAGATAACGCGACGTACGCCGGCTGCGAGTGCGGCGTCGACGAGGTTGCGGGTGCCTTCGCGGCGGATCCGGCTGTTCGCGGCGAAGTTCCGGGACGTGAGGTCGGTCAGCTGGTGCATCAGTACGTCCGGCTGGGCCGCGGCCAACAGTTCGTGCAGACGCTGGCGGTCGTACACATCCCCGACGACGGTCGTGACACTCCCGGCCGAGGAGGCCGGTGCCGCCGCATCAGCGGCGGAAGCGGCGGAAGCGGCGGAAGCGGCGGACGCGGCGGAAGGGCGGCGGGTCAGGGCTGTTACGTGGTGGCCTTCGGCGAGGAGGAGGGGGATCAGGCGGCGGCCGATGACGCCGGTGGCGCCCGCGACGAAGATCTTCATGCAGCCACCGTAGACAGCCGGTCACCGCGCACGGCGGTCCAATTGGTGAGCGATTTCACGGTCCATTCCCGGCGGGGTGAACAAGCGTTTACGATGCCTGAGTAAACAGCCGTTCACCCCTGTGAGGACTTCGCGTGACCGTCCGTCCTGCCGCCCGTCCGCGGCTGATCCTGGCCGCGCTCGCCTTCTGTGGCGTACTGGTCTCGATCAGCCAGACCATCGTCGTACCGCTGCTGCCCGAGCTGCCCGCGATCACGCACAGCCCGGTGTCCGACGTGAGCTGGCTGATCACCGTCACGCTGCTGACCGGGGCCGTCTTCACGCCACTGCTCGGTCGCGCCGGCGACATGTACGGCAAGCGCCGCGTGCTGCTGATCGCGCTGTCGTCGATGGTCGTCGGCTCGCTGCTCTGCGCGAGCAGTTCGGACCTGACCGTGCTGATCGCCGGTCGCGCGTTCCAGGGTGCCGCGGTCGCGGTGGTGCCGCTCGGGATCAGCATCCTGCGCGACGAACTGCCGCGGCACCGGGTGATCCCGTCGATCGCGATCATGAGCTCGACGCTGGGGATCGGTGCCGCGTTCGGCATCCCGGCCGCCACGCTGGTGGTCGAGTATGCGAACTGGCACACGATGTTCTGGATCAATCTCGGTCTCGGCCTCCTCGACATCGTGCTGGTTCTGCTGATCGTCCCTGAGTCCGCCGTCCGCAGCAGCGGCCGTTTCGACTTCGTCGGCGCGCTCGGCCTCAGTGCGTTCCTTGTCTGCCTGCTGCTCGCGGTCTCGAAGAGCAACGCGTGGAGTACGCCGACCCTCGCCGTCCTGTACGCCGTTGCGGTGCTGCTGGTCCCGCTCTGGGGCTGGTACGAGCTGCGCACCACCAGCCCACTCGTCGACCTGCGAGTGTCCGCGCGTCCCGGCGTACTGTTCACGAACCTCGGTGCGCTGCTGATCGGCTTCGCCTTCTACGCCAACTCGCTCTCGACGGCGCAGCTCGTGCAGGAGCCGACGTGGACCGGCTACGGGCTCGGTGAGTCCATCGTGGTGAGCGGACTGTGCCTGCTCCCGGGTGGTGTCGCGATGGTGCTGCTCTCGCCGGTGTCGGCCAGGATCTCCAACGCCCGCGGCCCGCGCTTCACGCTCGCGATCGCGTCCGTGATCATGGCCGCCGGGTACGTCGTCCGCCTGTTCACGAGCCACAACGTGGCCGGCATCGTCCTCGGCGCGACCGTGGTGAGTGCGGGAACCGCCGTCGCGTACTCGGCGCTTCCGGCGCTGATCATGCATGCTGTGCCTGTGACCGAAACGGCCGCCGCGAACGGCCTCAACACGTTGATGCGCACGATCGGGCAGGCGATCTGCAGCACGATCGTGGCGACGCTGCTCGCCAACGTCACGATCTCCGTGAGCGGCCGGGTCGCGCCCGCGTTGTCGGCGTACCTGCTGGTGTTCGTGATCGCGGGCATCGCCGCGGTGGTCGCGGCCGGGCTGGTGCTGCTGATTCCGGTACGTCGTCCTGAGCCGGCGTACGAGGTGGTCGGGACGTGACCGATCCCGGGCGTACGGCGATTCTGCGGTCGGCGCGGAAGGCGTTCGCGCGGGAGCCGTACGACGCGGTCACGCTGCGCGGGGTGGCCGCGGACGCCGGCGTCAGCGCGGCCCTGATCGTCAAGTACTTCGGTGCCAAGGAGGCGCTGTTCGAGCGGGTCGCCGACTTCACCGAGGCGGCCCAGTTGCTGCTCGCCGCGCCGAACGAGCGACTCGGCGAGCACGCCGTCCGCACGCTGGTCGAGTACCGCCGCGAGAACGACCAGGATCTGCTCGTCCGGGTGGTGTTCGCGGCCGGCAAGGGTGACGAGCGCGCGCTGATCCGCGAGCACTTCCGCGATCAGGTGACCCGCGCTTTCGCCGCCCGCCTCACTGGGCCGGACGCCGAGCTGCGCGCCGGCCTGATCACCGCGCAGCTGCTCGGTCTCGGCGCCGCGATCGCGATCGACAAGACCGGCCCGATCGCCACCGCCGACCCGGACACCGTCGCCGGGCTCTACGCGCCGGCGATCCAGGATCTCATCCACTGATTGAACAGGCGTCCTAGAATGTGGACGTCGTACTTGGCGGACGATGTGACGCCACTAACATGGGGCATCCAGGCCGAGAGGCGCTGCAACGGACCCAGGTCCGCCACGCTCGACCTGGAGCACCGACTGCAAGGGCGCCTCCGGAGAGTCTTTCTGGAGGGGTAGGCAGATGAGTGAAACCGCACTGCGCGCGCTGCTCGATCAGCGGGTGGCGATCCTCGACGGTGCGTGGGGCACGATGCTGCAGGGCGCGAAGCTGCAGCCCGCGGACTACCAGGGCGATCGCTTCCGCGACCACACCCACGACGTCACCGGCGACCCGGATCTGCTGAACCTGACCCGGCCGGACGTGATCCTCGACGTCCACCGGCAGTACCTGGCGGCCGGTGCGGACATCACGACGACGAACACGTTCACCGCGACGAGCATCGGCCAGGCCGACTACGGCCTGCAGCAGTACGTCCGCGAGATGAACGTCGCCGGCGCCCGCCTGGCCCGCCAGGCCGCCGGCGAATTCGAGAACAAGTTCGTCGCCGGCTCGATCGGCCCGCTGAACGTGACGCTGTCGCTGAGCCCGCGCGTCGAGGACCCGGCGTACCGTGCGGTGTCCTTCGAGCAGGTCAAGGATGCGTACGCCGAGCAGATCGCGGCGCTCGCCGAGGGCGGCGTCGACCTGCTACTGATCGAGACGATCTTCGACACCCTGAACGCGAAGGCCGCCGTCGCCGCGGCCCGCGAGGTCGCGCCGCAGCTGCCGCTGTGGATCTCGGTGACGATCGTCGACCTGAGCGGCCGCACGCTGTCCGGCCAGACCGTCGAGGCGTTCTGGAGTTCGGTCGAGCACGCGAACCCGCTGGTCGTCGGCGTGAACTGCTCCCTCGGCGCCGAGCAGCTGCGACCGCATGTCGCGGACCTCGCCCGGTTCGCCGGCACGTACGTCGCCTCGCACCCGAACGCCGGTCTCCCGAACGCGTTCGGCGGGTACGACGAGACGCCCGAGGAGACCGCGGGCATGCTGCAGGAGTTCGCGCAGTCCGGTCTGGTGAACATCGTCGGCGGCTGCTGCGGTACGACGCCCGCGCACATCCGGCGGATCGCCGAAGCGGTGCGGGACCTGCCGCCGCGCACCGTCGTACCGACGGACCACACGACCCGGTTCTCGGGGCTCGAGCCGTTCAAGATCGGCAAGGACACCGGGTTCGTGATGATCGGGGAGCGGACCAACGTGACCGGGTCGGCGAAGTTCCGCCGGCTGATCGAGGGTGACGACCACCAGGCCGCCGTCGACGTGGCGCTCGAGCAGGTGCGCGGCGGCGCGAACCTGCTGGACGTGAACATGGACGCCGACCTGCTGGACAGCGAGCAGGCGATGACCACGTTCCTGAACCTGATCGCGACCGAGCCCGAGGTGGCCCGGATCCCGATCATGATCGACAGCTCGAAGTGG
>DASXXB010000314.1:0-3669 GCA_036503355.1 Kribbella sp.
CGCCCGGCCCAGATCGCGTCCTGGCACCCGATCGCCCGGTCCAGCGTCGCGGTCTTCACGCCGAGCATCGCGTCCAGCGACAACAGGTCGCGGATCAGCTCGGGGGAGTACGGGTACCCGCCCGCCTCGCCGTGCAGGTAGAACCCGACCAGCGGCAGCCCGCTCTCCGCCGCCACCCTCTCGTGCAACGCGACCGCCTGCGCGTGCCCGTCCGGCAGCTCGCCGAGCGCCGCCAGCGGGTAAACCATCACCGCATCCGCCCCGCCGGCAGCAGCGGCCCGCGCCATCTCGACGGTCGCATCCGCTGCCTCTTCCAGCGTCTGCACCGACTGATCCCGAGGTACGCCGACACCGGCCACGATCGGTACGTCGGTAGCGGCGCGCCACGTCTCGAGCACCTTCACGCGGTCCCCGGGCGACAGGTACAGCCCGCGCCCCGTGTGCGCCCACACCGCGACTCCACCGATGGCATGCCGCGTGAGCGTCACGGCGTACGCGGACAAGGCGTCGTACGCGACCGCCCCGTCGGCGTCCATCGGGGTGACGACGGCCGGGAGCAGGGTGCCGCGGAGCCGTTCTACCAGCGGATGCATGACATGACCTCCGTCAGATGTCGTGGCCTCAGACGTCGTGGCCTCAGACGTCGTGGCCGAGACCGGGGCGTTTCGGTACGTCGATCCAGCCGTCGCAGTCGGCGAACACGGTCGGGGCCAGCGGGTCCTCGTCGACCATCAGCGGCCCCACCAGGTCTGCCGCGACGGTTGCCCCCGGTACGGCGGCGGCCAGGTGGACGGCGGCCAGCGTGGCCACGCCCAGCTCCGGCATCGAGCCTACCTTCACGGCCAGCCCGGCGGCCTCGGCGACGGCGGCGATCTGCAGCGCGCGGTGCAGCCCGCCGACCTTCAGGATCTTGATGTTCAGTACGTCGGCAGCACCGCGCCGGGCGATCTCGAGCGCGTCGTGCAGCGAGTGCATGCTCTCGTCGACCATCACGCGGACGTCGAGGCGGTCCCGGAGCCGGACCAGCCCGGCGAGGTCCCAGCGCGGCAGCGGCTGCTCGAGCAGGGTGAGGCCGGCCGCGCTCATCTTCGCCAGGTACGGGAGGGCGGTCGTCGCGTCGTACCCCTCGTTGGCGTCCAGGCACAGCTCCGCGTCGGCGGGGATCGCGGCACGGACGGCGCGGATCAGTTCGAGGTCCTTCGCGGGGTCGTGGCCGCCCTTGACCTTCAAGTGCCGGAACCCGCGGTCGGCGTACTCCGCTGCCTCGGCGGCCATCTCGTCGAGCGTGCCGAGGCCGACCACCCACGTGGTCTGCACGCGGTCGCGGACGCTGCCGCCGAGCAGCGCGTGCACCGGCCAGCCGCTGATCCGCCCGGCGAGGTCGAACAGTGCGATGTCGAGGCCGGCCTTGGCGACCTGCTGGCCGCGCAGTACGCCGTCCATCACGACGTGCGCGCCCGCGCGATCGAGCGGGTCGCGGCCGATGAGCGCCGGCGCGAGGTGCTCCTCGATCGCCGCCTGGACGCCCGCAAGGGTCTCACCGGTGTACGCCGTCATCGGCGACGTCTCGCCGATCCCGACGGCCCCGTCCGCGGTGTGCACCTCGACGACCAGGCTGATCAGCTCGTTGCTGACCCCGCTGCTGATCTGGAACGGCCGGCGGTACCGCGCACTCACCACCCGGGTCTTGACGGCGCTGACCGGCGCCGCCGTTCCCCCGTCCGGCAACCGAGCCGGTTCTGCTGCAAGACTCATACCGGCTCCTAGCGTTCTGGACGGAAAGCATTTACGGTCAAGACCGTAAATACCCCGAGCGCTCCTGTCAACGGAAGGTGGCACCCCCGATGCGGCTGGGTCTGTATCTGAACCTCTACGGCACCCCGGACGAGCGGCCGCAACTGGCGGACGCCGTCGAGCAGGCGAAGCTTGCCGAGCAGGCCGGGTTCGAGTGGGTGGTGCTCGGCGAACGGCACCTGCACCGGCCCGGGTACCACGAGATCCTGACCTCGATGACCTGGCTGGCCGCGCACACCTCGCGGATCGGGATCGCGACGGCCGGGATCGTTGCCCCGCTGTACGACCCGGTCGTGCTCGCCGAGACGCTGGCGCACATCGACGTACTGTCCGGTGGGCGGTTGACGGCCGGATTCGTGCTCGGCTACCGGCCGGAGGAGTTCGCGCTGTACGGCGTGACGCAGGCCGAGCGGGTCGCGCGGTTCGAGGAGGGACTGGAGATCCTGACCCGGCTCTGGACGTCCGACGAGGTCACGTACGACGGGAAGTTCACCCGCATCCAGGACGCCTACCTGTCGCCCCGGCCGGTGCAGTCGCCGCGCCCGCGGTTGTGGAACGGCGGCCGGGTGTCCGCAGTACTGGAGCGGACGGCGCGGATGTGCGACGGGTGGACCACGTCCTTCAACGAGCTCGACGCGGACCTGCCGGCGAAGATCTCGGAGTACCTGTCCTACCCTCGCGGTGCGGAATCCCTCGGCCAGGAGGTCATCCTCTGTCGCGAGGGGTACTGCGCGCCGACGTCGCAGGACGCCCGGCAGGCGCTGGAGGAACCGCTGCGGGACCTGTACGACGCGTATACCGGCTGGAAGCGTACGTCGACGGACGCGTCCCGCTACACCCAGGGCTGGGACGACATCGCCGCCCGCAGCGTCATCGGCTCGAAGGCCGAGTGCGCGGACCGCCTGGCCCACTACGAGTCGATGGGTGCCGACGGCATCATCCTCCGCATCCAGCCCCCGGGCATGCCGCAGGCCGACGTACTGCGGTCGATCGAGGCATTCGGCGAAATCCTGGCTTGAGCTGGAGCGCGCTCCAGGGGCTAGCGTTCAAGAACATGGACTACAGACAACTCGGAGCCACGGGGCTCAAGGTCAGTGAGCTGTGTCTGGGCGCGATGATGTTCGGGGCGCAGACGGATGAGCAGGACAGCCGGGCGCTTCTGCAGACGTTCACCGACGCCGGTGGGAACTTCATCGACACGGCGGACGTGTACAACGCCGGTGTCTCGGAGGAAGTGCTCGGGCGGTGGTTGAAGACGCAGCGGCGCGAGGACTACGTGATCGCGACCAAGGTGTACGGACAGATGGGGCCGCCGCCGAACGAGCAGGGCCTGTCACGCAAGCACATTCTCGATGCGGTCGACGCGAGCCTGCGACGGCTCGGCACGGACTACATCGACCTGTACCAACTGCACCGGTGGAGCGACGAGACGCCGCTCACCGAGACGCTGTCCACGCTCGACGGTCTCGTGCGGGCCGGTAAGGTCCGTTACATCGGGGTCAGCAACTTCCGCGGCTGGCAGCTGCAGAAGGCGGTCGACCTGTGCGCCCAGCACGGCTGGGAGCCGCTCGCCAGTCTCCAGCCGCTCTACACCCTGCTCGACCGCTCACCCGAGTGGGAGCTGCTGCCGGTATGCCGGAACGAGGGGCTCGGAGTCATCACCTGGTCGCCGCTGCGGTCCGGGTGGCTGTCCGGCGCCTTCCACCGGGGCATGAGCGCGCCACCCTCCAGCAGCAAGGTCTCCACGCCCGGCACCCACGCGTGGGATCGCTACGCCAACGACCACACCTGGCACGTGATCGACGAGCTGACCGCAGTCGCGGCCGAGACCGGGCACACGGTGCCGCAGGTCGCGGTGCGCTGGCTGATGCAGCG
>DASXXB010000315.1:0-14799 GCA_036503355.1 Kribbella sp.
GCTTTTTGCTTCGAGATTCAGCAAGAAACGCTTCGCCTCCAGGCCGCCGGCGTATCCGGTGAGCGCTCCGCTCGCCCCGATCACCCGGTGGCACGGCAGCACGACGCACACCGGGTTCGCGCCCAGCGCCGTACCGACCGCACGGGCCGCCTTCGGCTTGTCGATGCCCAGGGCAACAGCGCCGTACGTCGTGGTCCGTCCATAGCTAGTGTGCTGCGGCAGGTCCTCCAGCACCAGCCGCTGGAACGGCGACGCCAGCACGAGGTCGACGTCCAGGTCGAACGCGTGCCGCCGGCCGGCGAGGTACTCGTCGAGTTGCCGCCGTACGTCGTCCAGTTGGCGTGGTTGCCGCAGTACCCGCGGGGAGACCGCCCGGGCCAGCCGGTTGGTCATCGTCTCCTCGTCGCCGAACGAGCTCGCGACGACCCGTCCGCGGGCGACCGCGAGCAGCATCGTCCCGATCGGCGTGTCGTGCAGGGTGTAGGCGACATCCGCGTCCGGCAGGACGGGCGGCCGCAGCTGCGGTGTGCTGAGCCGGGTCAGCCGGCTCTCGAGATCAGTCATCGTGTACTCCGAGTTTCGTGCGCAGGGCCGCCAGCGCGTCACTGACGAGCCGGCGTGACGCGGCGGGCGTGGTGTCCAGGGCGGCGGCCACGCCGTGGTGGTCCAGGTCGCCGACGTACTTCAGCGTGATCGCGAAGCGTTGCCGCTCCGGCAGTTCATTCACCGCTCGCCAGAGGTCCGGGTCCGGCCAGTCCGCGGCCTCGGGTCCGTCGACCGCGACCGGCGGGGCGTCCTCCAGCGGGCGCTGCGGTTTCCGCGCCCGGTGTACGTCGGTCGCGCACCGGGCGGTGATGGTGAGCAGCCAGCTGCGCAGGTTCTTCGCCGACGTCAGCCCCGGGTACGCCGCGTACGCCTTCTCCCAGGCGCGCTGCGCGACGTCGTCGCCGTCCTGGCCCGCCATCGCGCGCGCCAGCCGGGCCACGTCCCGCCAGTGGGCGTCGACCAGCGCCTGGAACGGCGGAAGCCCTGTAGTCATCACGTAAGTACAACGCACGCCCGGCCCGGCGTGTGAGTCCGAACCACCCCGCCCGCCTTTCGAGGCGGTGTCCTCGTCCGGATCACGGAGAACCCACCCCACCCGCCTCCCGAGGCGGTGTCCTCGTCCGGATCACGAGATTGTCTAGTTAGCTGATAGACATTGATGCGAAGATAGCTGACATGACGACGACACACCTCACCCGCCGTCGCGTCATCGATCTGCTGCGGACGGCGAGCGCCACCTGTCGGTGACGCGCTTCCCTGCCTCCTCTGGCGAACTCTCGCCGCACACCTCTCCTCCCCAAGGGAGTGACATGTCCGTACCTGCCCTGAATCGTCCTGCCCTGTCCGTCGTCCCCGATCACGCCGACGAGCGGATCGTGGACGCCGACGTCTACAAGTCCGTGTTCCGTCGCCACGCCGCCGGCGTCGTGGTGATCACCGCGGACGCCGGCCACGGCCCAGTCGGCTTCACCGCGACCTCGCTGGTCTCGGTCAGCCTGCTGCCCCCGCTCGTCTCCTTCGCGATCGCGACCAGCGCATCCAGCTGGCCGGCCATGAGTACGGCGGAAAGCCTGGTGATCAACTTCCTGTCCGCCGACCAGCACCCGATCGCGGGCCGGTTCGCCACCAGCGGCATCGACCGCTTCGCCGAGCCGACCCGCTGGTCCCGGCTGGCCACCGGCGAGCCGGTCCTCGACGACGCGCCGAGCTTCCTGCGCGCCCAGGTCGAGCACCGCTTCGCCGTCGGCGACCACTGCCTGGTCGTCGCCCGCCTCGCCACCCACACCGAACGACGTGAGCACGAGCCGCTGCTCTACCACGACGGCACCTACGCGAAAGCCCATCATGTCTAAAAAACGTCTCCTCACCGCCCTTGCCCTGCTCGCCGTCGTCGCGGGCTGCGGCAGCAACGCCACGGCCGACGGCGCCGCCAAGCTGTCGCTCGACGCCGCGCTGCCCACCACCGTCCCCGACGGCACCAAGATCGTCGTCGGGGATCCCGCCACCGAGGTCGCGCTGAAGCTGTCCGGTCAGCTCGGCAAGGTGTCGAAGTTCGTCCAGTTCGCGAATCTGAGCGGCGGTCCGCAGACCACCGAGGCGTTCCGCGCGCACGCCCTGGACCTCGGCTCGGTCGCCGAGATCCCGCCGATCCACGCGACCTGGACCGGACTGCACGTGAAGATCGTCGCCTCGAAGTTCCGCAAGGACCCGCTGGCCCACCCGATCTACCAGCTGGGTATCGCACCGGGCGTCTCGGTCAAGACGCTGGGCGACCTGCGCGGCAAGAAGATCGCGTACAGCCCGGGCCAGGCCCAGGGCGCGCTGATCCTCAAGGTGCTGAAGAAGGCCGGCCTGACCAAGGGCGACGTGAAGCTGGTCGAGCTGCCGAGCACCGGCGACGTGTACTCGAACGCGCTGTCCGGCAAGCAGGTCGACGTCGCCCCGATCGGCGGCGTCCAGATCAAGCGCTACCTCGCGAAGTACGGCAAGGACGGCGCCACGACGATCCCGCACGGTATCCGCGACGACGCCGGCCACCTGTACGTCCTCCAGGAGTCGCTCGAGGACCCGGGCAAGGCAGCCGCGATCCGGGCGTATGTCGCCGCGTGGGGCATCGCGCAGGACTGGATCGACAAGCACCCCAAGGAATGGATCAAGGGGTACTACGTCGACGACCAGGGCCTGACGGAGGCCGACGGGCAGTGGCTGGTGAACAACGCCGGTCACCCGGACATCCCGGCGGACTGGAGCGATGCGATCCAGCGTCAGCAGGAGACCATCGACCTGCTCGCGAAGGAGACCGGCAACAAGGTGATCCAGGCCAAGGACCTGTACGACCTGCGGTTCCAGTCCGTTGCCGCGGACGCGATCAAGGGCGGTGCCAAATGAGTGCGACCACCCTGCCCGGACTCCGTACGCGCGCCGCTGCGAGTCCCGTCGTACGGCGTCGGCGGCTCGGGCCCGGCAAGCCGATCAGGTTCGGAGCCGCGATCGGACCGGTCCTGCTGCTCGTGATCTGGAGCGTCGGATCGGCCACCGGTTGGATCGACCAACGAGTACTGTCCGCGCCCTGGACGGTGGTGACCACGGCCGGTGACCTGATCGCCGACGGCCGCCTGCAGTCGAACCTGTGGACCTCCGCCCAGCGCGCCCTGATCGGCCTTGCCCTCGGCATCGTCGCTGGCGTCGTGCTCGCCCTGATCTCCGGACTGTCCCGCATCGGTGAGGCGGTCCTCGACGGGCCGATCCAGATCAAGCGCGCGATCCCGTCGCTGGCACTGCTGCCGCTGCTGATCCTCTGGCTCGGCATCGGTGAGTCGATGAAGGTCGTCACCATCCTGCTCGGGGTGTTCGTGCCGATCTACATCCATACCCACAACGGGCTGCGCACCATCGACAGCCGGTACGTCGAACTCGCGCAGACCGTCGGCCTGTCGCAGTGGGAGTTCATCCGTCGCGTCGTACTGCCGGGCGCTTTGCCCGGGTTCCTGCTCGGGCTGCGGTTCGCGGTCACCGGCGCGTGGTTGTCGCTGGTCGTCGTCGAGCAGATCAACTCCACCAGCGGCATCGGCTACATGATGGAACTGGCCCGCACCTACGGGCAGACCGACATCATCATCGTCGGCCTGGTCGTGTACGGCGTCCTCGGCCTGCTGTCCGACGCCGTCGTCCGCCTGATTCAGAGGAGGGCCCTCTCATGGCGCCGAACGCTAGCCTCGTGAGCACGGTCCAGGTCCGCGATCTGGTACGCCGGTACGACGAACGCCCCGTACTGGACAGACTGGACCTGGACATCGAGCCGGGTGAATTCGTGGCCCTGCTGGGAAAGAGTGGATCCGGCAAGAGCACGCTGCTGCGGGCGCTGGCCGGGCTCGACCACGACGTCGAAGGGAGCGGCGAGCTCGCCGTACCGCAGAACGTCTCGGTCGTCTTCCAGGACTCCCGGTTGTTGCCCTGGGCAAAGGTACTCGACAATGTGGTCCTCGGGCTTCCGCACGCTGTGGAGCGGGGCCGCAAGAGCCTCGAGGAGGTCGGCCTCGCGGGACGTGAGGACGCCTGGCCGAACGAGCTGTCCGGCGGTGAACAGCAACGGGTCGCCTTGGCGCGGTCGTTGGTGCGCGAGCCGGAGTTGCTGCTCGCGGACGAGCCGTTCGGTGCGCTGGATGCGCTGACCCGGTTGAAGATGCACGTGCTGCTGCGGAAGTTGTGCGAGGCGCACCAACCCGCCGTACTGCTGGTGACGCACGACGTCGACGAGGCGATCGTGCTGGCCGATCGGGTGATCGTGCTCGAGGCCGGCCGGATCGTCGCCTCCGAAATCATCGCCTTGAGTACGCCGCGGAGCGCGGCCGATCCAGGATTCGCCGCGATCCGCTCGCGGCTTCTCGACGCCTTGGGAGTTTCGGTATGAGTAGGCAGTTGCACCTGAACGCGTTCCTGATGAGCACCGGGCACCACGAGGCGTCCTGGCGATTGCCGGAGAGCGACCCGTTCGCGAACACCTCGGTCGCGCACTACCAGTCCTTGGCGCGGATCGCGGAGCGCGGTCTGTTCGACTCGGTGTTCTTCGCGGACTCGCCCGTGCTGTTCGGGAACGTCGGGCGGCGGCCGGCCGGATCGCTGGAGCCGACGGTTCTGCTGACGGCCATTGCGGCCGTGACGTCGCGGATCGGGCTGATCGCGACCGCGTCCACGACGTACAACGAGCCGTACAACCTGGCCCGGCGGTTCGCCAGCGTCGACCACGTGAGCGGTGGGCGTGCGGGATGGAACGTCGTCACCACGGCCGGCCCGGAGGCGGCCCGGAACTTCAATCTCGCCGATCAGCCGGCGCACGCGGAGCGGTACGAGCGGGCGGCGGAGTTCCTCGAGGTCGCCTACCAGCTGTGGGATTCGTGGCAGGACGACGCGGCGATCGCGGACAAGGCTTCGGGCGTGTGGGCGGTCGACGAGCGCGTCGTACCGATCGATCACGTCGGTCGGCACTTCCAGGTTCGCGGGCCGCTGAACGTGCCACGATCACCGCAGGGGCATCCGCTGATCGTGCAGGCCGGGTCGTCGGAGGACGGCAAGGGCCTGGCGGCGCGGTACGCCGAGGCGGTGTTCACCGCGCAGCAGACGCTGGAGGACGCGCAGGACTTCTACCAGGACCTGAAGGCGCGCGCCGTGGCGCTCGGGCGGGACCCGTCGTCGGTGAAGATCCTGCCCGGGATCGTGCCGGTGATCGGGTCCACGGTCGCCGAGGCCGAGCGGCTGGAGCATCAGCTGGACGCGCTGATCCGGCCCGAGTACGCGCGGCTCCAGCTGGCCCGGACGCTCCGGGTGGCGCCCGAGGACCTGCCGTTCGACCAGCAGTTGCCCGCGGATCTCCCCGACGAGGACGAGATCGAGGGGGCGAAGAGCCGGTACACGCTGATCGTGACGCTGGCCCGTCGCGAGAACCTGACCGTCCGCGAGCTGATCGGCCGGCTCGGCGGCGGGCGCGGGCACCGGACCTTCACCGGTACGCCGGAGCAGGTCGCGGACGCGATCCAGCACTGGTTCGAGGCCGGCGCGGCGGACGGGTTCAACGTGATGCCGCCGGTGCTCCCGTCCGGCCTCGCTACCTTCGTGGACGAGGTGATCCCGATCCTGCAGTCCCGCGGCCTGTTCCGCACGGAGTACACCGGCACCACCCTGCGCGACCACTACGGCCTACCCCGCCCACCTGGCCGCAAGCCCTACCTCCAGGAAGCAACCGCCTGACCCCGCGCCCCTGCACCCGCCACGCGCTGGGCCCGTCAGGTGGCGGGCCCGGCGCCGGTTCTCGGTGACCGCCGGATCCCCAGGCCATCACAATCGCCCGCTCGCCGGAGTCGCCCGCGGGCAGCGCCCCGCGGCGCGCGATTGTGATGGCCTGCAGATCCGTCACCCCACCTCGATCCCGGGATAACCGGGAAGCGGGCGTTCGTCGCGAAGCCGGCCCGGAGGTGGTACTCCGGGGTGACCGGACCGTCCAGCACGATCGCGCGCATGTCCATGCGGGCAATCCTGCGCGATGGTGTGAAAGAGTTTCTTCATGCGGAAACTCCCGCGCGTTGTCGCCCATCGCGGAGCCAGTGCGGTTGATCCCGAGCACACCCTCGCGGCGTACCGGCGAGCGATCGACGTCGGCGCGGACGGCCTCGAATGCGACGTCCGGCTGACCGCTGACGGACACCTCGTCTGCGTTCACGACCGCCGGATCGAGCGCACCTCGAACGGTCGCGGCGTCGTGTCCAAGATGAGCCTGGAGCAGCTGGAAGCGTACGACTGGGGCTCGTGGAAGCGCCCGCCGCCGGACATCGACGAGGCCGCCGAGTTGCCCGCCGTCGACGTACACAAGGTGCTCACGCTCGAGACCCTCCTGGCGACCGTCCGGGATGCGGGCCGGCCGGTCGAGCTCGCGATCGAGACCAAGCACCCGACCCGGTACGCCGGCCTGGTCGAACGCCGCCTGATCGAGACCCTGGACCGCTTCGGCTGGGCGCACCCGCGACTCGGAACGGAGTCGCCGGTCCGGGTGATGAGCTTCTCCTGGCTGTCGCTGCGCCGGATGCGAACCGCGGCGCCCGGTCTGCGCACGGTTCTGCTGATGGATCGCGTCCCGCTCCGCTTCCGGGACGGCACCCTCCCGACCGGTGTTTCGTACGCCGGACCGAGCCTCGAGATCGTCACCGCGCATCCGGAGTACGTCGACCGCGCCCACAAACACGGTCACCAAGTCCACGTCTGGACCGTGAACGCCGAGAACGACCTTCGCCACTGCCGCGACGTCGGTGTCGACGCGGTCATCAGCGACCGCCCCGACGTCGCACTGCGGGTGATGGCCGAAGAGGTGGGACGTCGTACCTGACCTGCAGGTTTGTGACACGCCGGGGTGGATTTGTGTGTCTTGTGTCACGCGGTGCGGATACGTGACGACGTGAATGCGTCCGGTTATTGCAACGTTCAATTCCGTTGATTTCGTTACGGTTTTCGCTGGGTTTAGACGGCGCTCCGCAGAGGCTATGTAACGGAATACCTGCGGGTGTTTTCCGGCCCGGGATCGTGGGCAGAACTTCCTGTGGCTGAACCGATCATCGAGGAGACCCTGCTTGTCCTCTGCGACCCTGCCCGCCGACGTCAGCGTCGTGGACGTCGTACTGCCGCACGAAGTGTCCGCGGTAGCGGACGCCCGACGCCGCTTGAGCGTCTATCTGAAGCGCTTCCGGGTCGCCCGCAACGCCTCCGACGACGCCCAGCTCGTGCTGTCCGAGCTGCTCTCGAACGCGATCCGTTACGCTCCGCCGCTCCCGGCTGGCGAGGTCCGCGCCGCCTGGTGGATCGACCGCGCCGGCATCCACGTCGAGGTGACCGACGGCCGCGGTGACACCGAGCCGCAGCGCATCAGCGACCCGCACCCCGAGTCGATCGGCGGCCGCGGCCTGGCAATCGTCGACGTCCTCACCTCCACCTGGGACGTCCGCACCGCCGCCACCCACCGCACCGTCCACGCCATAATCCCCAGCTGACCGTCCCCCCACCCCAACCCCGCCGCCCCCGCCCAACCCCGGCGCCCCCAGCCCAACCGCGGCGCCTCCAGCCCACCCCCGGGGCCTCTCGGCCCAAGCGCGGCGCCTCTCCGCCCAACGCCGCGGCTTCTCGGCCCAAGCGCGGCGCCTCTCCGCCCAACGCCGCGGCCTCTCGGCCCAAGCGCGCCTTCGGCCCACCCGCCGTGGCACCGCCGCGCGCCCGCTCACACCCTGGTTCCGGTCGCGCTGCCCGGCCCACCCCTCGCTGCCCCTTCCCGTCCCCGGCTGGGCCCGGCTGGGGTGGTGGGTGGTTGGCGGGGGTGCGTTGGTTGGCTCTTGGGTGGGGTGGGCTGTAAGACTGCGGGGTTATGGGAAAGAAGTCGCGGCAGCGCGCGAAGAACACGACTCCGACCGTCACGCTCGACCCGGCCGACCTGGTGGACGTCGGGCCGCGCGAACCCTGCCCGTGCGGTTCGGGCAAGCGGTTCAAGCAGTGCCACGGCAAGGACCGGGCGCAGGCGGCGGATGCTTTCGTGGTCCGGCCGTTCGAGGGGCTGCCGTCGGAGTGTGACCTGATCGCGTTCCGCGAGATCGTCCCGTCCGGGACCGTGCAGGTCGAGCTGGTCGGCGACAACGCCGGCAAGACAGTCAACCTGGTCACGCTGCTGCCGATGGCGATGCCTGGCCTGGTACGCGACGACGAGACGATCTGGATCGGCCTGCAGACGCACGCCTCGTCCGGCGACCCGAGCCGCGACCTCGGGCACGCGATCACCGCCGCCCTGCACACCGAACCGGGCAACCCCATCCAGCTCGGCGACCTGATGAAGGACGGTCCGCGCCTGCAGGATCTGATCGACACCACGAAGCCGCTCGAGGTCAAGGTTCACGAGGGCTTCGACTACTGGGTCGGCGAGAACGTCGAGGACCCGACCGGTGAGGTGGCGGCCGGCCTGGAGCGCGCGAACGCGGCGGCTGCTCCGACGGTGCGTCTGGAGTCGGTCGATGCGGCGTACTGGACGCAGATCGGCGACCGCATCTACCTGCGCTGGGTCATGCCGCACACCGAGGACACGCTGCTCGACGCGCTCGCTCGACTGCACGCCGCGGGCTCGTCCGCGCTGGTCGACGGCAGCCGCCTGATCGGCTCGTTCCGTGCGCTCGGCGTACTCGCCCCGGTCTGGGAGCTCCCGGCCGGCACCGAGGCCACGGATGTCGAGAAGCCCGCGGCCGAGTTCGCCGCCGCCCTCGAGAAGGCCCTCGCAACCGAGGCCCCCCTCACCACCGAGGAACGCGCCGCCAAGGCAGGCCTAGCCAGCCGCCAACTCACCATCCGCTAAGAAGCACGCCCCTCCACCGCACTCTCCGCCAAAACCCCGAGGGCCCTCCACCGAACTGTCCACCAGAACCGCGAGGGCCCTCCAACGGGTTGTCCGCGAGAACCGCGAGGGCCCTCCAATGGGGCTGTCCGTCAGGACCGCGGGGGCCCTCCACCGGAGTGTCCGCTGGAATCGCGGGGGCCCTCCAACGGGCTGTCCGCCAGGACCGCGAGGGCCCTCCAACGGGCTGTCCGCTGGAACCGCGGAGACCCTCCAACGGGCTGTCCTCTGAAATCGACGCCCTCCACGGGGCTGTCCTCTGAAATCGGGGGCTCTCCACGGGGGTGTCCGCCAGGATCGCGGGGGGCCTCCACCGGAGTGTCTGCCAGGAGCGCGGCGGTCCTCCGCTGCGGTGTCCGCCGGGTGGTCGGGCGGTTGCCGGCGTGGCAGCCGGTGCGGGGTGTTCGGCTCTTGGACGTGGCAACGCCCACCTCGGGGTTCCGGGGTGGGCGTTGGGTGTGACTCTGAGTGGTCTAGGCCGGGGGTGGTGAGCCGGCCCAGAAACGTGGACGGCCCAAGTCCTGCTGACGGGGGAGCAACAGGGCCTGGGCCTAGGCATGAAGAGTACTCAGGATGGTCGTCGGCCACAAGACCCGATTTCACTCCGCGTGTCGCCGGGCTCACGGGGACCCACCGAACCCGTGGCATCGACCACCGCCAGGAGCATCGGGTCAGGGGGTTGAGGGGGCGCGGAGGACCGGGCAGGACATGCAGCGGGGGCCGCCGCGGCCGGAGCCGAGTTCGGAGCCGGAGATGCGGATGACCTCGATGCCGGACTCCTCGAGCCGGGCGTTGGTCTCCACGGTCCGCTCGTACGCGATGCAGACCCGCGGCGCCAGCGCCAGTGTGTTGTTGCCGTCGTCCCACTGCTCCCGCTCGGCCGTCACCGGATCCAGGCCGGTGTCGATCCGCCGCAGGGTGTCGATGCCGAGCGCCTTCGCCGCGGCCACCAGGAACGGCTCCGGCTCCGCGACGTGCAACTCCTCGCCGTCGGTGGTGACCGCGAGCGCGCGCATCTCCTCGGCCATGTTCGGATACATCAGCACGGCGTCGGTGTCGACCATCGTGCACACGGTGTCGAGGTGCATCGTCGCCCGCTGCTGAGCGATCGGTACGGCGAGCACCGTGTGCGCCAGGCCTTTCGCGAAGACCCGCCGCGCGAGCCGCTCCACACCGGCCGGCGTGGTCCGCTCGCCGACCCCGACGGCGAGCACGCCGGGACCGAGAGCGAGCACGTCGCCGCCCTCCATGTGCTCCAGCTGGTGGTCGTACACCTTGTCGACGCCCGCGAACCGCGGGTGGAACGTGTAGATCACCTCGGTCAGCTGCGTCTCACGCATCCGGGCCGGCATCGCCAGCGAGGTGACCGCGACCGAGTCCCGGATCCAGACGCTCGAGTCGCGGGTGAAGAGCAGGTTCGGCAGGGGGTCGATCAGGAAGTCCTCGTGCGCGAGCAGCGAGGTGACCAACCCGCCTGCATGAACCTCGTCGTTGCGTACGCCGGCCATCAGCGCCTCCGCCAGCGCGGTCGGATCCAGATCGCCGAGGGAGGCCCGCAGATGATCGCGCAGGGTGTCCCCGAGTCGCAGGTCCTCGGTCGCGCCGGCGACTGCCTGGGCTCGGGCCTCGGGATGGTTCAGCGACTCGGTCAGGAGCTCGCCGAGATACAGCACCTCGACGTCGCGGTCGCGGAGTGCCTGGGCGAACGCGTCGTGCTCGTCCTGCGCGCGGCCGACCCACGGGATGCCGTCGAACAGCAGCTTGTCGTTGTTCCGCGGGGTGAGTCGGCGGAGCTCGTTGCCCGGGCGGTGCAGCATCACCGTCCGCAGCGGACCGACCTCGCTGTCGACGCCGTACGCCGTGCCGTCCTGCCGCGTCTCAGTCATCCGTCCGCCCTTCGGTCCCGGTGTCCCACCACGCTACGACAATCCCACTAATCTGTCTGATTGTCCGACAATCTCACCTGATTGGCCAATCGATCAGGAGCGGACCCGGTCGTAGAGCAGGCAGAGCGCGCCCGACTCGGTCGGCGTCGAGTCGGTCAGCTTCCAGGAGGTGGCCGGGAGGCCGTCCTCGAACAGCCTGCTCCCGCCGCCGACCAGCTCGGGGTCGAGAGTGATGCTCAGCCGGTCGATCTCGTCGGCCGCCAGCAGGGCACGGATCACGCTGGAGCTGGCCAGCACGATGATGTCGCCGCCGTCGGTGTCGCGGAGCTGCTTGACCACGTCCGCGGGCTCGCCGTCGGCGATCCGCGAGTTCTGCCAGGAGGCGTCGGTCAGGGTCGAGGAGAAGACCACCTTCTCGGTCTCGTTCAGCCAGCGGGAGAAGGCACGGTCCTGCGGAGCCGCGTTCTCGTCGTCGGCGACCGCCGGCCAGAAGCCGCCGAAGCCCTCGTAGTTCTTCCGGCCGAGCAGTGCGGTGGTGGCCGGACCGGTGACCCGGAGCATGTGCTCGCGAGCGCCCTCGGTGATCGCGTGCGGCACGATCCAGCCCATGTCGAAGTCGCCTCCCGCTCCGTTCACCCGTCCGTCGAGTGAGAGCGAGATGTTGGCAACCACGGTGCGTGTCATTTCGGTACCTCTTCTGTTCGGGATGCCCTGGTGGCGTCCTCACATCACAAATCCTGCTGCCGCGGCCCGGCCGGAACATCTGCCACCTGGCCGATATCCCGAGCTGTCCCGGCCGGCACCGGAACCTGTCGGCAGAGAAGATGCCGCGATCCGGACCCCTTCCGGAGGTTTTCCACAGGCTCGTTCGAAAGAACGAGAAATCCACAGGCTGCCGATACTGACGCGGCCGATCGGCTGGGAAGGAACTAGGCTGCGGTGCTGTGCCCGGTGATGCTGTGCCCAGCGACAAGCCCGACGACTTGGTCTCCTCCGAACCGTTCGAGCGCGCTGTCGCCTGCGTGATTCCGGCCAAGGACGAGGCCGACCGGATCGCGGCGACCGTCGACGCGGTGCACAAGATCATCGGCGTCGACCTGGTCGTGGTGGTGGACGACGGTTCCACGGACGGTACGTCGGAAGCGGCCGAGCAGGCGGGCGCCGTCGTCGTACGGCACGAGCGGAATCGCGGGAAGGCCGCGGCGATGGAGACCGGTGCGGCGGCTGTCGCCGAGCGCGATGGTGCTCGCCCGCGACACCTGCTGTTCCTGGACGCCGATCTGACCGACACAGCCGCCGGTGCCGGGCCGTTGATCGAGCCGGTGCAGACGGGCCGTGCGGACATGACGATCGGGACGCTGCCGGCCCAGGTGCGCGCCGACGGTTCGAAGGCGGGCGGCCACGGTTTCGTGGTGCGTCTCGCGCGCGCCGGCATCCAGGAGGCGACGGGCTGGGCGCCCGAGCAGCCGTTGTCCGGGCAGCGTTGTCTCACCCGCGCCGCGTTCGATTCCGCCGTACCGCTGGCTGCCGGGTTCGGCGTGGAGACGGCGCTGACCATCGATCTGGGGCGGAGGGGCTTCCGGATCGTGGAGGTGCCGATCGAGGTCCGGCACCGCGCGACCGGGACCGACCTGCGTGGCCAGTTGCACCGCGCGAAGCAGTATTTGCACGTCCGGCGTGCACTTGCCGCTCGCAGTGCACTGCCCGCGGACGGTGGTGGACCGTCGCTGCGCAGCCTGTTTCCGCGGAAGACAGCTCAATGAGTGCGGATGACAGCTCAATGAGTACTGATCTTCAGCTCGGACAGAAGTACGGACGCCGCGCAGTCGCCCTCTATCTCGCGTGTACGGCGCTGATCGTCGCGGTCGGCCTGCTCGGGCCGAGCGTGGTCGTGCTGACACTGACCAACCGGCACGCCTGGCTCCCGTCGTACTGGTTCGACACCAAGCCGAACGACTGGCTCGTGTCGGTGATGATCTACGTCGCCATCCTGCTCGGCGGGTACGGCGTCTACCTCGCCACCAAGGCGCTGCGGCACGGCTGGGCGCCGCGCATCGACCGATTGATTGCCTTGGGCATCGGTACGACGGCAGCCGTCACGCTCGTTCCGCCGATGGCGTCGGGCGATGTGCTGATCTATGCGGCGTACGGCCGGATCATGGCCCTCGGCGGCGACCCGTACACGGCCTCGCCGGCCGACACCATCCGGCTCGGGTACGACCCGGTGATCACCGCGACCGAGCGTCCATGGCAGGGCGCGCGCAGCGTCTACGGGCCGATCGCGACGTGGGTGCAGTGGCTGTCGTCGCTGATCGGTGGCGACTCCGCGCAGCTCACGGTGTGGATGCTGCAGTTGTCCGTCGCGATCAGCCTGGTCGTCACCGGGCTGCTGCTGATGAAGCTCGTCGGCAAGGACCTGCCGGCCCGGCGGCGCGTGATCATGCTCAGCCTGGCGAACCCGCTGCTCCTCTGGGCGGTGCTGGCCGGTGCGCACAACGACTCGATCGCGGTGATGTTCGCGGTGATCGCGCTGCTGCTCTTCCGCCGGCACGTGTTCCTGGCCGGCCTGATGATCGGCGTCGCGGGGTGCACGAAGCTGTCGATCGGTCTCGTCGGTGTGGCGATGCTGTGGGCGCTGCGTGCCGATCGCCGCAAGTGCCTGTACTTCTGTGGCGGCGGCGCGATCGCGATGGGTGGGCTGTACGCGATCGTCGGCCTGCAGGCGTTCCAGCAGGCGCGGTCGCAGACGTCGTTCATCTCCACCGGCACCCCGCACAAGGTGCTGCTCAGCTTCTTCACGCTCTTCCTGCCGAACGGCCTGGTCCGCACGGTCATCGCGATCCTGGCGTGGGTCGGCCTGATCGTCGTCGCGATCCTGCTGACGCAGGTGTTCCCGAAGTCGTTGGTGCCGCAAACGCATCCCGACGACCCGACGCCGGCCGCGATCCGTTACACCGCGATCTACGCGATCGCGTGGGTGCTGACCGCGATGTACTCACTGCCCTGGTACGACGTGATCGCCTGGGCCGCGCTCGCCGCGGTCGCCGCGTCGAAGGTCGACGGCCTGATGGTCGTCCGTACGACGATGCTCGCAATCGCGTACGTCCCCGGCCGCGACCCGCATGCGCGCCAGGTCGCGGCAAGCCTGTCGGACTCGCTGGAGTTCTTCAGCGCCCGCCTGCGGGACACCCTCTGCCCCGCGATCGAGCTGGCGGTGCTGGTCGGCCTGATCATCTGGGCCCGCCGCAACGGCGCCCAGTGGTGGCCGTACGACTGGCCGCGCCGCAAGCAAAGACCGCTCCCGGAGAAGGCCGCCGAGGCGCACTAGCTCCAGAGGTCGTGGCCGGCTGCGACCGCCTTCGCCAGGACGGTCTTGACCGGCTTCTTCAGGGCGGTGGCGGCCGCCGCGACGTCGTCGTACTCGGGTTGGACGTTGATCACCTGGCCGCCGTACCGGGCGATCTTCACGTGAATGCTCTGGCCGTCGACCTCGACGGTCGCGAACTCGCGGTCGGCCGCGTGCTTGCGGATGCCGAACTCGCGCAGACCGATCGCCGACGTCTCGGCGAGGATCACCGAGCGAACCAGCTCGGCGTTGGCGCCGCCGACCAGGACGGAGAGCGTGTGGGCCGGGCGGCCCTTCTTCATCAGGATCGGGGTCAGCCAGGCATCGGCCGCGCCGGCCTCCATCAGGCGGGCCAGCACCTGCGGCCAGATCCGCGGATCGAGGTCGTCGACGTTGGTCTCGTAGACGAGCTCGGTCGTCGACGACTGCTCGAGAGACTCACCCATGACCACGCGGAGGATGTTCGGCACCTCGACCGGGTCCCGGCCGCCGGCGCCGACACCGGTCTGCTCGATGCGCATCGGCGGCAGCATCCCGTACTCGTCCGCCAGCGAGGCGAGCAATGCGGCACCGGTCGGCGTCGTCATCTCGTACGGCGCTGTGCCGCCGAC
>DASXXB010000316.1:0-21442 GCA_036503355.1 Kribbella sp.
TGACTCCGAGAAGGGGTTCGGATTCCTCAGCAAGGAGGAGGGCGGGGACGTCTACGTCCGCGCCGAGGCCTTGCCGTCGGGTGTGACCAACCTGAAGCCGGGCCAGAAGGTCGAGTTCGGCGTCGTCGAGGGCCGCAAGGGTGAGCAGGCGCTGCAGGTTCGGCTGATCGACCCGCCGCCGTCGGTGGCCAAGGCGATGCGGCCGAAGCCGGAGGAGATGCAGGTCGTCATCGAGGACCTGATCAAACTCCTCGACCGCGTCGGCGAGGGCTACCGCCACGGCCGTCACCCCGACAACAAGTCCGCCCGTCAGGTCGCGACGGTACTTCGGGGCGTAGCCGACAAACTCGACTACTGACCCACCCCGCCCTCAGCCGGCTGCGGTGTCGATGCGGGATTGGATGCCGTCGAGGACGGTGTTCAGGCCGAAGGCGAACTCGCCGGCGTCGAAGTCGCCCGCATAGCCCTCGTCCGGCGGCTGCTCCAGGGTGGCCGCGATCCCGGGGAAACGGTCCGGTGTCGCCAGCGCCGCGAGGCGCTGCGTGTAGAGCTGGTCGGCTTCCTGTACGGCGTCTGGTTCGGTGCGCATGTTCGCGGTGAGTTGCGCCGTACCGCGGACGTAGATGTTCACCAGCAGCATCGCGGACAGCCGGTCCTGCGGCGTCAGCGGCGTACCGTCGAACGCCTCCAGGCCGGACTCCATCCAGGCCAGCTGGTTCGGTGACAGCGGCGGGTCCTGGACCGGGACCTGCAGGATCCACGGGTGCCGCCGCAGGCCGTCGCGGAACGCCTCGGCCCAGGCGGTGATCCGGTCCCGCCACCCGAGCGCCGGGTCGAGGGTCGGCGGTACGTCGAACGCGTGCTCCAGCATCACGACGTACAGGTCGTCCTTGGCGTCGACGTACCGGTAGAGCGACATCGTCGTGAAGCCGAGCTCGGCCGCCACCTTGCTCATCGACACCGCGCCGAGCCCGCCCGCGTCGGCCAGCTTGATCGCGGCCCGCGCGATGTCACTGATGTGGAACGCCGGCTTGGGCCCGGGCCGACTCCTCCCTTCGATCCCCCAGAGCTGCTGCAACACTCGCGGCAGTTCGTCCTCGTTCATGTGTCCATCCTCTCCCTCCCTTCCGCCGAGCGAAGCGAGGCTGTCTTTCCTCCCTCCCTTCCACCGAGCGAAGCGAGGCTGACTTTCCTCCCCCCTCCGCCGAGCGAAGCGAGGCTGTCTTTCCCTGGATCTTATCTGTTTACAGCATAGACAGTCCTGTGTATGGTCTGTGTATGGCGCACACAGTGTGCGGCGTAGACAGATAATCCGGAGGGTGTCATGGGTACGAACGAACGGGCGGGACGCAAGGAGTGGATCGCGCTCGGCGTGCTCGCGCTGCCGCTGCTGCTGGTCTCGATGGACGTGTCGGTGCTGTACTTCGCGGTCCCGTTCATCAGCGCCGACCTCGGGGTGGACGCGACCGAGCAGCTGTGGATCTTCGACATCTACGGCTTCGTGCTGGCCGGCCTCCTGATCACGATGGGCTCGCTCGGCGACCGGATCGGCCGCCGTCGGCTGCTGCTGTTCGGCGCCGTCGGTTTCGCGCTCGCCTCCCTCGCCGCGGCGTACGCGCAGAACCCGGAACAGCTGATCGCCGCCCGCGCCGTCCTCGGCATCGGTGGTGCGACACTGATGCCCTCCACCCTGGCGCTGATCCGGAACATGTTCCACGACCCGAAGCAGCGGTCCAAGGCGATCGCGTTCTGGAGCGCGGTGATGATGGGCGGGATCACCCTTGGCCCCGTGCTCGGCGGATTCCTGCTGGAGCACTTCTGGTGGGGCTCGGTGTTCCTGATCAACACCCCGGTGATGGTGCTGCTGGTGGTGCTGGCGCCGATGCTGCTGCCGGAGTTCAAGGCGCCGGCGCGTGGGCGGTTCGACCTGCTGGGCTCGGTGCTGTCGCTGGCCGCCGTACTGCCGGTGATCTGGGGGATCAAGGAGCTGGCTGCCAACGGCGCTTCGGTGCTGCCGGTTGTCGCGATCGTGGCGGGACTGGTGTTCGGCGTGCTGTTCGTGCAGCGGCAGCGCAGCGCCGAGCACCCGATGATCGAGCTGTCGATGTTCCGGAACCGCGCGTTCAGTGGATCGCTGGCGGCGAACACCATCGGCACCCTGGCGCTGGTGGGCAACGCGGTGTTCCTCACGCAGTACCTGCAGTTGGTGCACGGTCTCTCGCCGTTGAAGGCCGCGCTGTGGTCGCTGGCTCCGTCGGTACTCGTCGGTGGTGCCGCTCCGCTGGCGACCGCGCTGGCCGCGAAGATGGACCGTGCCTACGTGATCGGCGGAGCCTTCGTCCTCGCAGCTTCGGGGTACGGCGTACTCACCCAGGTGCACGTCGACTCGTCGCTGGTCGTCCCGCTGCTCGGAGCCGGTCTGCTGGCCGCCGGTCTGGTGATGGTGATGACGCTGGTGACCGAGGCGGTTGTCGGTTCGGTGGCTCCGGAACGCGCCGGGTCGGCGTCCGCGGTGATGGAGACCTGCTCGGAGTTCGGCGGAGCGCTCGGGATCGCGGTCCTGGGTTCGATCGGTACTGCGGTGTACCGGTCCGACGTACCGGCCAACCTGCCGGCCGGCGTCGCAGCCCCCGTCCGCGAGGGCCTACCGGCCGCGACCGCTGCAGCCGCCCACCTGCCGGCGCAGCTGGCCGACACTGTCCTGACCACTGCCCGCCACGCCTTCACCCACAGCATGAACGCTGTCGCCCTGGTCGGTGCCATCCTCCTGCTGGCAACCGCAGTAACCACCACCCTCACCCTGCGCGGCACCGCCCACCCGGCCCCCACCACATCCCCGACCGAGGACCCGGCCGAGGACCCGGCCGCCGAGGAGGCCGACCTACTCCCCACAGCCTGACCTCATCCGACCCACCATCCCAGGAGTTGACACCTGGGATGGTGGGTTTGTCAGCGGGGTGGGCGGCGGGGGTTGCCGGGGCGGCGTTTGGTGGAGCCGGTGCGGTTGCGTTCGACGGTTGGATCTTCGGATCCGGGATCGGCGTCGGGGTTCTCGTCTTCTTCGGTTTGGCCGCTCCACCAGCGGCCGATGGGTTGTTCGGGCGGCGGCTTCTGGTCGCTCCGCCATTCGACGGTCGGCTCGTCGTGGGAGCTCGACCGCCGCTCCCGGTTCGCGCGCTGTTCGGCGACGCTGAGGATCGTCCGGGTCGTACTGCCGGAGTGCTCGTTACGCGGCCGTCCGGGCTGCGGGTCGCGGTCGTGCGGTTCGTGATGCGGTTCGTGGTGATGCGGTGGCCCGTCGGGGCGCGGGCCGCCGAGACCGCCCGGACGCAGCGGCCCCGCGGTGGGGCGTGCCGCCGGGCGCATCCGCAGTACCAGGAACACCACGATCAGCAGCACCCCCGCGAGGAACCCGAACCCGAGCCGCGGGATCAGCGGCAGTACGATCCCGCACCCGCCGCCGATCACCCACGCGAGCTGCAGCACCGTCTCCGATCGCGCGAACACCGACGTACGCACGGATTCCGGGACGTCGCGCTGGATCATCGCGTCCAGCGACAGCTTGCCGAGTGAACTGCACAACCCGGCCACGAGACCGAGCGCGATCAGGATCGGCAGGCCGTACAGCACCGCGACCGCGACCGCCACGGCGGCGTCCGCGAGCAGCACCACCAGCACGACACCCTCCGGTTTACGTGCCTTGAGCAACGATCCGAGCAGGGTGCCGAGGCTGTTCCCGACGCCGGCCGCGCCGATCACCGCGGCAGCCGCGACCGCGCCCTTGACGCCGCTGATCGGCTGGTCGCGCAGCAGGAACGCGAGGTACATGGTCAGGAAGCCGGACACGAACCGCAGTCCGAGGTTGCAGCGGATCCCGCGCGACACCGCCGAGGTGATCGCGCGCCGGCGGGCGTCGCGTCCCGCCGTACCCGTCACTTCCTCGTCGGCGGGGGAGTCGACCGCGCTCGGCAACCGGATCGCGAGGATCAGGCCGACGATGTAGACCAGTGCGGCCCAGCGCAGCGACCACTGCGGCCCGATCGCGGCGAACGCGCCGGCGATGCCCGCACCGATCGCGCCGCCGGCGACACCGGCGAGCGAGATGCGGGAGTTGGCCGTGACGAGCGTGATCTGTTTGGGGAGCAGTCGCGGTACGGCGGAAGCGCGCGTCACGCCGTACGCCTTGGAGGCAACCAGCGTGCCGAGGGCCGCCGGGTACAGCCAGGCGGAACCGTGGCCGGCGATCGACGACGCCAGGCTCCAGACCAGGAACGCGCGGGCGCCGAGCGTCGCGCCGATCGCCCAGCGGCGGCCGTGCCGGAACCGGTCGAGGATCGGGCCGATCAGCGGCGCCATCAGCGCGAACGGCGCCATCGTCAGCAGCAGGAACAACGCAACGCGGTCCCGCGCCTGGTCGCTCGGCACAGTAAAGAAGACAGTGCCCGCGAGCGAGACCGCGAAGGCGGTGTCACCGGCGGCGTTCACCGCGCCCAGCTCGATGAGCCGCGAGAGGCCGGACTCGCCCGCGCCCTGCGCACTGGTCAGCCCACGGATCCGCCGCCCGGTCGCCCGGCCGACCTTTCCGCTGACCGCAGCAGCCTTCTTGGAGGCCGACGCGACTCCTTCGGCTCCCACCTTCGAGGCGTGGCCGACCTTCTTGCCCGCGCTTCCGACCCGCTCCCGGGCGTCCCCGAACCGCTCGCCGGCCGACTTCCCCGGCGCCTTCGGCGCATCGCCGCGCGGCGGACCGCCCGGGGTGGATCCACCGGGAGTCGCCTTCGGGCCGGACGGGTCGGGGGAATGCATGGAACCATCCTGCCTCTTGTTGGGGACAGACCGCAGGCAGCGCGCGTACCGCGGTCGGCTGCGGGCGGTTCGGCGTACGGCGGGAGGCGTGCGAGAATGGGCGATTGTGACTCCTGTCAAAGCCCCGGAATCGGTCCGTGCCAAGCCCGACGCCGTCTGCGTCGCGGCGGTCGAACCGGCCCGCGAGGCCGCGATCGCCGAGGCCGGCGCCGCACAGGTCGGGGAGCACCTCGGTCATCTGGTCGAGGGCGAGCGCCTCGTCACGCACTACTTCGCTTCCACCCATCCCGGGTACCGCGGCTGGCGCTGGGCCGTCACGGTGACCCGCGCGTCGCGCGCCAAGACCGTCACGATCAACGAGGTCGTGATGCTTCCCGGCGCTGACGCGGTCGTCGCGCCGGAGTGGGTGCCCTGGTCGGAGCGCGTCCAGCCGGGCGACCTGCGCCCCGGCGACCTGTTCCCGACGCACGCGGACGACCCGCGCCTCGAGCCCGGTTTCACCGACACCGCGGACGCGCCCGAGGACGTGCTCACGGTGGTCGAGGAGCTCGGCCTCGGACGCGAGCGGGTGCTGTCGCCGTTCGGGCGTGAGGAGGCGGCCGAGCGCTGGTACGCCGGGGACTTCGGGCCGGCGTCCGCGATCGCCCAGGCGGTCCCGTACAAGTGCCACTCCTGCGGCTACTGGATCCGCCTCGCCGACAGCCTCGGCCAGGCGTTCGGCGTCTGCGCGAACGAGATGGCCCCCGGCGAGGCCCGCGTCGTCGCCTACGACTACGGCTGCGGCGCCCACTCCGACGCCACCATCGACATCCCCGACATCCCCACCCCCGAACACGCCTTCGACACCACCGGCTACGACACCCTAAAACTCGAAGACTGACCCGGCCCAACCGCGGAAGAACTGCGGACAGCGCCCGCGCCCACGACCTGGACACGCGACGAACTCCCACGCGTGAAGCTCTGGCCAAAAGACCTGGGGAGGATTTTGTGCCCGATTCGGCACAAAATCCTCCCCAAGTTGATGGTTCGGTGGGGGAGCCCATACCAGGATGGTCCGCGGCATCAGCACAAGTCCGACAGCACGAGACCGGACTCCGCCGGAGGCGCCAAGGGAACTGTCGCGGCCGCCAGGCCGTGTCCTTGTCAGTCTTCGGTGGGGGAGCGGTTGCCTGTTTGGATGGCGGTCCAGCGGCGTTTGCAGTACCAGAGGCCGATGAGGCCGAGGCCGAAGCCGGCTACCGGGACCCAGAGCCACCAGTCGAGGCCGTCGTCCTTGAGGCGGCCGCGGAGCAGTAGCAGGACGACGAAGGCGACCGCCCAGAGCACGATGCCGGTGATCACGCTGGGGATGCCGGACAGGTCCAGGGGCTTGACCTCGGCATGCACGAGCTCTCCCCGGGCCAGCTGACTGGTCGGGTCGGTGCGCTTCCTGGATGCCCCCTGATCCTCCGTCACGCCACTACCTTAACTTCGTTTGCCATTAGTGCTCGCAACTGCCCGGTAGGAACTGGCACGATGCGGTCATGAGCTCGCCCCAGGCCGCGACGGCCCGCTCCGGTTCAGGTCCTCTCGACACGTTCTTCAAGATCAGTGAACGCGGCTCCACGCTCGGGCGGGAGATCCGCGGTGGGCTGGTCACGTTCTTCACGATGGCCTACATCGTCGTGCTGAACCCGCTGATCATCGGCACCGTCAAGGACGGCGCCGGCCAGTTCGTCGGTGGCGGCACCGACCCGGCGGCGGCGATCGCGAAGATCGCGGTGGCGACCGCGCTGGTGGCGGGAGTGGTCACGATCCTGATGGGCCTGGTCGCGAACTTCCCGCTCGCGCTGGCCACCGGGCTCGGCCTGAACGCGTTCCTCGCGTTCTCGGTCGCGACCAAGATGACCTGGGCGGACGCGATGGGCCTGGTGGTCCTCGAGGGCCTGATCATCCTGATCCTGGTACTCACCGGCTTCCGGAAAGCCGTCTTCGAGGCCGTACCACTCCAGCTGAAGGTCGCGATCAGCGTCGGCATCGGCCTGTTCATCGCGTTCATCGGCGTGATCGACGCAGGGTTCGTACGCCGTCCCGCCGCGCTCAGCGGCCCGCCGGTCGAACTCGGTGTCGGGGGCAGCCTGCGCGGCTGGCCGGTGCTGGTGTTCGTGTTCGGCCTGATCCTGATCGCGATCCTCTACGCCCGCAAGGTGAAGGGCGCGATCCTGATCGGCATCCTGGCCGCGACCGTGGTCGCGATCGTCATCGAGTCGATCGCGAACATCGGTGCCCGCAGCGACAAGAACCCGGGCGGCTGGGGCCTGAGCGTGCCGAAGCTGCCGGACCAGTGGTTCACGAAACCGAACCTGGACACGATCGGCGAGTTCAACCTGTTCGGCTCGTTCGGGAAGGTCGGCGTGGTGTCGGCGCTGCTGCTGATCTTCACGCTGATGCTCGCGGACTTCTTCGACACGATGGGCACGATGACCGCGATCGGTGCCGAGGCGGGCCTGAACGACGAGGACGGCATCCCGCCGAACTCGCAGCGCATCCTGATCGTGGACAGCGTCGCGGCCGCGGCCGGTGGCGCAGCGTCGGTCTCGAGCAACACGTCGTACATCGAATCGGCGTCGGGGGTCGGTGAGGGCGCGCGGACCGGGCTGGCGAGTGTGGTGACCGGCATCTGCTTCCTGATCTCGATGGTGGTGGCGCCGCTGGTGACGCTGGTGCCGTACGAGGCCGCGACGCCGGCGCTGATCCTGGTCGGGTTCCTGATGATGACGCAGGTGAAGGGGATCGACTTCGACGATCTCGAGATCGCGTTCCCGGCGTTCCTGACGATCGTGCTGATGCCGTTCACGTACTCGATCTCGGCCGGGATCGGGGCCGGCTTCGTCTCGTACGTGATCCTCAAGCTGGTCCGCGGCAAGGCCCGCCAGGTGCACCCGCTGATGTGGGTGGTCTCGGTGCTGTTCGTGGTGTACTTCGCGATCGGCCCGCTGACGGACTGGCTGACCTGAGCACCGTGGATCCGGTCGAGGCGTTTCCGGGGCAGTCCGCGCGAACCGGCCGTTTCACGCTCGGCCTGCCCAAGAACTTCACGCTGCACGGTGACCATCTGCTGTTCCTGCGGACCCGCGGCCCGGAGGATCGAGTCGGTTGCCTCTGGCACCTGAACCTGCAGGACGGCCACGAGCGGCTGCTCGTCGCGCCGGAGCAGCTCGGTGACGACGAGGCGATCCCGGATGCCGAGCGGGTACGCCGGGAACGCAGCCGCGAGCGTACGTCGGGACTCGTCGGCTACTCGGCCGACCGGGACGCCCGGCAGCTCGTGTTCGCGGTGCAGGGCACGCTCTACCACCTTGCCGACCTGGATGGGCGGCCGCGCGCCGTCGAAACTGCCGGCCCGGTCGTCGACCCATGCATCGACCCGACCGGACGCCGGGTCGCGTACGTCACCGGGCGCCAGCTACACGTCGTGGACCTTGCTGATGGCAACGACCTGACCGTTGCCGCTGACGACGATCCCGAGGTGACCTGGGGCCTGGCCGAGCACGTGGCCGCGGAGTCCATGGGCCGCAACCGTGGGCACTGGTGGTCGCCGGACGGCACCCGCCTGCTCGCGGCCCGCGTCGACCAGTCCCCGGTGCAGCGCTGGTGGATCGCCGACCCCGCGAACCCGGCCCGCCCGCCCCGCGAAGTCGCGTACCCGGCCGCCGGTACGCCGAACGCGATCGTCACGCTGCACGCCTTCGACCTCACCGGCGGTGCGATCGAGCTCCGCTGGGACCGGACGGCGTACGAGTACCTGGCCTCCGTCACGTGGGACGCGCACGGCCCGCTGCTCGCCGTACAGTCCCGCGACCAACGGACCCTGCTCGTCCTCGCGGGCGATCCCGACAGTGGTGAGACCAAGCTGCTCCATGAGCAGCGCGACCCGGCCTGGGTCGAGTTGATCTACGGCACACCGGCTCGCACCGCCTCCGGCAGGCTCGTGCACACGGAGGACGACGGCGAGACCCGGCGCCTGACGATCGACGGCGTACCGGTCACCCCGGACGGTCTGCAGCTTCGCGGTGTCCTCGACGTGACGGGCGAAGAGGTCCTCTTCGAGGCGAACGACGAGCCGACCGAATGCCACCTCTGGCTGTACGACGGTGAGCTCCACCGCCTGAGCGACGAGCCGGGCACGCACACGGGCAGCCGTGCCGGCGATGCGCTCCTGCTGGACTCCAACACCGAGTCGGGCCGGTCCTTCGTCGTACGGCGGAACGGTCAACCGGATCGAACCGTCGAGTCCCGGGTCGCCGAGCCCGTCGTCACGCCGCGCGTCACCTGGCTGCGTGCGGGCGACCTCGAGCTGCGGACCGCCGTACTACTGCCCTCCTGGTACGAAGACGGCACGCTTCCGGTGCTGATGGCGCCGTACGGCGGTCCCGCGATGCAGCTCGCGATGCGGCGGACGAGTGGTGCGTTCGCGACTGCACAGTGGTTCGCGGAGCAGGGGTTCGCGGTGGTGATCGCGGACGGCCGCGGTACGCCGGGACGCGGGCCGGCGTGGGAGAAGGCCGTGCATCTCGACACGTTGACCGCGCCACTCGACGACCAGGTGACCGCGCTGCACGCGGCGGCCGAGCAGACGGGCGCGCTGGATCTGACGCGTGTGGGCATCCGCGGCTGGAGTTACGGCGGTCTGCTCGCCGCGGCCGCCGTACTGTTCCGTCCTGACGACTTCCACGCGGCCGTCGCCGGGGCGGCGCCGGCGGACCCGCGCCTGTACGACACGCACTGGCGGGAGCGGTTCCTCGGACACCCCGACGACAACCCCGAGGTCTACGACCGGCTGTCGCTGATGACGTACGCCGCAGACCTGCGCCGCCCGCTCCTGCTGGTCCACGGGCTCGCTGACGACAACGTCTTCGCCGCCCACACGCTCCGGTTCTCGGCTGCGCTACTCGCGGCCGGCCAGCCGCACCAGGTCCTCCCGCTGCCGAACGCCACCCACATGACGGACCACGCAACGGCGGAGGGCCTCATGCACCACGAGCTGGCCTTCCTGTCAGGCCATCTGCGTCCCGCATCGCCAGGTACTCCGTCCGGGCGGTGAACAGGTCGCGGAGTTCGGTGCTGACGTTGTCGAGGAAGTCGGTGCGGAAGGTCGAGTCCGTGAGCAGGGCGATCGAGTAGTACAGACCGGTGAAGTTCGCGATGCCGACGGCGACCTTGACGAGTGAGGCGCTGATCAGGAGCGGGTGGTTCAGCAGCGTCACGTCGTACGACCAGGAGCCCGGGGTCACGCCCCACTGCTCGTAGATGTGCTCGCTGATCGCGAGCATGCCGAACGCGACGAAGAACAGGCCGACGCCGCCGCTCACCACGAGCACCTGCATCCATTGCCGGATCACCAGGTTGACGCTCAAGTTCAGCCGCTGGATCCGGCGCAACGGCGGGCCGGAGCCGGCGTCGCGTTCGATGCGGTCGACCTCGCGGGGCAGCTGGATCAGCAGGAACAGGGTGCTCAGCGCCGTGAACGCGACCACCGAGACCACGATGAAGGCAGTCGGCATCCCGGCGAAGACCTGCCACATGTCCGCGGTCACGAACAGCACGAGCGAGAACACCAGGAGCAGCGGCAGCGCGCGGATCAGGCTGGCCACCGAGCTCGCCAGCTCGCCGGCGAGCCTCCGCAGTCCCCAGTACGTCGTGGCGATCAGGCCGTAGCCGATCACGACGTACACCACGCCGAGCAGTGCGAGGTTGCCGGCGGCGATCCCGAAGAACTGACGGAACTGCTCCTGCGTGACCACCGGCAGCAGCGCCGGCAGGAACACGAACACCGCCAGCTCCGGGATCCCGAAGCGGGTCGGCAGCGACCAGAACGGCCGACCGCGGAAACCGTTCAGCAGGCCGAACCCGACGACCAGCACGACCAGACCGCCGACCGCGGCCAGCAGGTTCTGCCACCAGTGCCAGTCCAGGGACGTGGCGCCGATCATCTCGGCCAGGAACACCAGGACGAGCAGCGGTGCGGCCCTGGTGTAGATGTCGTGCGTCGGCGAGAAGTCCTCGATGAACAGCGGCAGCCCCGCCCGCCGGAACCGCTGCTCGTACCGCTCCAGCTGAGCACTCATGCGCGAACTCTAGCTGCCAGGGAATACCAACCCGTGGTCGCGCGTTTTTAGTTAGCAAAGGTAATGAGTTAAGGTAAAGACATGCCCGGAGTCGTAGCGCAGCAGGTGAAGAGTGACGTCGGGCTGGCGAGTGCGCTGCGGTCGTCGATCCTGCGGCTGTCCCGGCAGATCCGCCGGCAGCGCGAGCCCGGTCACGACCTCACCGCCAACCAGCTGAGTGTGCTCGGCGCGTTGTCCAAGCACGAGGCGATGACGATCGGCGAGCTCGCCGCCCACGAGCAGGTGAAGCCGCCTTCGATGACGCGGATCGTGACGAACCTGGAGGAGGCGGGCCTGGCCGTGCGCCGCCCGCATCCGACCGACAAGCGGCAGATCGTCGTCGAGCTGACCGACCGTGCCGAGCAGCTGATCCTGGCGAACCGCCGGCGCCGCGACGAGTGGCTGCAGACCAAACTGAAACAACTGACCCCAGAGGAGCGCGACATCCTGCGCAAGGCAGCACCTGTTCTCGAACGGCTGGCCCGATGAGCCCGACCTTCCGTGCGTTCAAGGTCCGGAACTTCCGGCTCTACGCCTCCGGTGCGATCGTCTCGAACGTCGGCACCTGGATGCAGCGGGTCGCCCAGGACTGGCTGGTCCTGGAGCTGACCCACTCCGGCGCCGCGCTGGGCATCGTCACCGGCCTGCAGTTCCTCCCCGCACTTCTCCTCGGTCCGTACGCCGGCCTGCTCGCCGACCGGCTCCCGAAGCGGCAGTTGCTGACCTACACGCAGATCGCGATGGGCAGTGTGGCACTGGTCCTCGGCGGCCTGACCGTCCTCGGCGTCGTCCGGCCGTGGCACGTCTTCCTGCTCGCGCTCATGTTCGGCGTCGGCACCGCCTTCGACGCGCCGGCGCGGCAGGCGTTCGTGGTCGAGATGGTCGGCCGCGACGAGCTGGCCAACGCGGTCGGCCTGAACTCCGCCTCGTTCAACGCTGCCCGCCTGTTCGGCCCGGCGCTGGCCGGTGTGCTGATCAGCTGGATCGGCACCGGCCCGGTGATCATGGTCAACGCCTTCACCTACATCGCGGTGATCGTGTCGCTGCGGATGATGCGGGTCTCCGAGCTGTTCACCCCCAAGCCCGCGGCCCGCGAGAAGGGCATGATCCGGGACGGCATGCGCTACCTGTGGCGCCGGCCGGAGCTGATGATGGTGCTGGTCACGGTGTTCTTCGCCGGCACCTTCGGGCTGAACTTCCAGATGACCTCGGCGCTGATGGCGACGCAGGCGTTCCACAAGGGCGCGGGGGAGTACGGCATCCTCGGTTCGATCCTCGCGATCGGTTCGCTGACCGGTGCGCTGCTGGCCGCCCGGCGGGTCCGGATCCGGGCCCGGCTGGTGATCGGCGCCGCGATCGCGTTCGGTGTCGCCGAGGTGATCAGCGCGCTGATGCCGACGTACCTGACGTTCGCGCTGGTGTTGCCGATCGTCGGGCTGACCTCGCTGACCATGCTGACCTCGGCGAACGCGACCATGCAGCTGAGCATCGAGCCGACCATGCGCGGCCGGGTGATGGCGCTGTACATGACCGTGCTGATGGGTGGTACGCCGATCGGCGGCCCGTTCATCGGCTGGGTCGGGCAGGTGATGGGCGCCCGCTGGTCGCTGATCGTCGGCGGCGGGCTGACCGTGATCGGCGCGGTCGGTTCGGTGCTGTACTTCTCCCGCAAGCGCGGCCTCGCGATCCGCCCGCGGCTGCTCCCACGTCCGCACCTCGAGGTCCTGCCCCAGAGCGAGCTCCTCGGCGAGAAGGCAGCCGTCGACGCGGCGCCCGAGGTTCGGTCCGAGTCTGAGCCGACGCGCCCGCGGGTCGCGTAGCCGGCCGCCCAACCTACGGACGGATGCGCGTCAGCAGGCGCGCGGCGAAGAACAAGGCGTCGACGTCGGCGTCCCGCCGGGTGACCATCGCGGCCGGGTCGTGCTTCGGCTTCGGCCGCTCGAGCGGTGTCCGGTCGGTGCCGATCCGGAGGAAGCCGCGACCGCCGATCCGGCCCTGGTTCGGTCGCCACTCGACGTCGAGGATCGTGTCCAGCGGCACCGACCACGGGTCGCCGAGCGCCTTCTTGCGCCGCCCGGCACCGCGCTCGTAGGCGAACGTGAGCTGCCCGTTCGCCACCGACAGCGTCGCGTCCCGCCCCTCGAGCCGGTCCGCCGCGGCCGGTGGCGCGAGCAGCCAACGGGCGGCCGCGGCCGGTACGTCGCGGCGCGTGAGGGTACGCCGGATCTCGCCGGCAACCTGCTCGGCGAGGGTGGGATCGACCGCTGGGAAGTCGTACAGGTCGCCCAGGACGTCCACGCCGGTCACGGCCTGCAGCGGGTCCGCCCCGTCGCGGAGCACCAGCCGGAAGCCGCCGTCGTACACCTCGACCGACTGCAGCGCCTCGACCGGCAGGACCCGCTCGCCCAGGCGGATCCGCAACGAGCTGGACAGCGGATCGAGCCCGGCCTGCGTACCGTCGTACCGGATCCTCAGCGTCCCGATCCCGTCCCACACGACCGTGCCCTGCGCACCCGCCAGCTCACCACCTGTCACCCCGCCATCCTCCCTGGTGACCAGGTTCACCACTGTTCTGGGGTGTAACGCGCACAATGGGGTGTGACCAATTACGACCTCGTCGTCATCGGGACCGGCTCCGGGAACACGATCGTGAATCGGCGGTTCGCGGACTGGAAGGTGGCGATCGTCGAGCGTGGCAGGTTCGGCGGCACGTGCCTGAACTTCGGCTGCATCCCGACCAAGATGTTCGTGCACGCCGCCGATGTCGCCGCGACCCCGTCGGAGAGTTCCCGGTACGGCGTCGACGAGCAGCTGCTCGGCGTTCGCTGGCCCGACGTACGGGACCGGATCTTCGGCCGGATCGACCCGATCTCCGCCGGCGGATCGGAGTACCGGCATCACAACCCGGACAACGCGAACGTGACCGTGTACGACGGGACCGGACGGTTCACCGGGTTCAAGGAACTGACCGTGGACAACAAGGACGGCTCGACCAGCGTGTTCGGCGCCGAGCGGTTCGTGGTGGCGACCGGCAGCCGGCCGATCGTGCCGCCGATCCCTGGTCTCGAGGAGACCGGTTACCACACGTCGAACACGATCATGCGGCTGGCGGAACTGCCGCGCCGGATCGCGATCATCGGCAGCGGGTTCGTGGCCGCCGAGTTCGCCCACGTGTTCGCGGCGTTCGGCGTCGAGGTGACCGTCGTCGCCCGGTCGAACGAGCTGCTGCGTGGCGAGGACGGCGAGATCGCCGCCCGCTACACGCAGCTCGCGCAGGCGAAGTACGACGTACGCCTCAACCATGAGACCGTCCGCGTGGCCCGGCGCGACGACGGCTCGATCCTGCTCGGCATGCTGCACCCGGACGGGTCCGACGAACTGGTCGTCGACGAGTTGCTGGTCGCGGTCGGCCGCGAACCGAACTCGGATCTGCTCAACCTGGGTGCCACCGGCGTCGAGGTCGACAGCGAGGGCCGCGTCGTGGTCGACAAGTACCAGCAGACCGCCGTCGACGGCATCTATGCGCTCGGCGACGTCACGAGTCCGCTGCAGCTGAAGCATGTCGCGAACCACGAGGCCCGGGTGGTGAAGCACAACCTGCTGAACCCGGACGACCGGATCGAGTCCGACCACCGGTTCGTCCCGCACGCGGTGTTCAGCTCGCCGCAGATCGCGTCCGTCGGCCTCACCGAGGAGCAGGCGAAGGAACGCGGGATCCCTTACGTGGCAGCGGTTCAGCGGTACGCCGACATCGCCTACGGGTGGGCGATGGAGGACACCACCGGGTTCGCGAAGGTCCTGGCCGACCCGGCGACCGGACAGATCATCGGGTGCCACGTGATGGGTCCGCAGGCGCCGACCGTGATCCAGCCCGTGATCCAGGCGATGAGCTTCGGCCTGGACGCGTACACGATGGCCCGCGGCCAGTACTGGATCCACCCGGCCATGCCCGAACTGATCGAGAACGCCCTGCTGAAACTGAAGCTACAGCCGAAAGGCTGAGATCACGTCGGCGACCGCGTCGATCGTGTCCAGGTCGGGGAGGCTGATCATCACTTCGGCCACCCCGGCCTCGGACAGCTCGCGGAAGCGGCCGATCTGGTCGTCCACCGTTCCGGCGTTGACCGTTGCGGCGTACTTCTCCGGATTGACGTTCCGCGGGCGGAGCTTGCGGATCAACTGGTCGAGCTGATTCCTGTCGCTTCCCACGAGCGTTGTGGACAGGTGCGTCACCTCGACCGGTCTGGTCGTGGTACGGCGGAGATAGGCGGTGTGGTTGCGCACGGCAACCGTGTCGCCGAAGACGTTCACCGCATCCGCATATCGGCCTGCCAGGCGGAGGGTTCTGCGGCCGCTCCCGCCCACCAGCAACGGCAAGTGCTCCTGCAAAGGTCGGGGATAGCACGCGGTGTCCGGTACGTCGAGCACCTTGCCACGGAACGGTTTGTTGCCCGGTCCCCACAAAACGGGCAGCAACTGCAGGGCGTCCTCGAGCAACGCATACCGCTCGCTCACCGAAGGAAACGGCCAGCCGTACGCCTTGTGCTCGGCCTCGAACCACGCCAGCCCCACCCCGCACACAGCCCGCCCACCACTCAGTACATCGAGCGTCGCCGCGATCTTCCCCAGGTGGGCGACGTTGCGATAGGTGACGCCGGACACCAGCGTGCCCAGCCGTACGCGCGACGTGCAGGCGGCCAGGTACGCGAGGGTCGTCCAGCTCTCCAGGAAGTCCTCCCACGCCCGCCCCACCTGCGGAATCTGCCGGAAGTGGTCCATCACGTAGATCGCGTCGAACCCGGCCGCCTCGGCCCGCTCCGCGACCTCCTTCACCCAAGCCCCCAAACCGGCCCGGCCGCCCGGCTGCGTATAACTCCCCAGGTGCAACCCGAACCGCAGGCCGGTCGGTGCTTCAGATTGCCGGGCCTGCGCCGCGGTCGACTCGACGAACACATTCGGTACGACGCGCGCAGCAGCCGGCTCGAGCACCTCGTCGTACCCCTCGTCGGCCAGCTCCTCCTTCACCCGCCGCCACGTCCTGAGCTGCGTCGTCAACACATCAGCCGGGATCCGCTTCGCCGTACGCTCCCGGTTCCGCCGTCGGCACTCGTCGGCCGGCGTATCGAATCCCACCGCTACACAGGCCATTCCCGCGTCTCGAGCCAGTTGCAGCCACCGCACCCGCTTGTCCTTGTCCAGCCCCAGGGTGTCGACAACAGTCGTCAGCCGCCGCCCAATTCGTTGCTGTACCACCACTTCGAGCAACGCGAACGCGTCCGTACTCGCGGCGATGTCGTCCTCCCCGGCCCCCACCAGAGCCCGCAACCGATCGCTCGACACGATCTGCTCAGGCGCGAAGTGCTCGGCGGCCCACGTCGACTTCCCGGACGCACCCGGACCGGCCAGCACGACCAGACACGGCGACGGCAACTTCAGCTCGGACACAAAAGCAGTTTCCACCACCGCTACGCTTTTCGGATGCGATTGTTCGTGGCGGTGGTGCCACCTGTCGAGGTTGTGGAGGATCTGAGCGAGTTCGTCGAGCCGCGCCGGGAGCATCCGGACGACGACATCCGGTGGGCGGCGGACGGGCACTGGCACATCACGCTGGCGTTCCTCGGCGACGTACCGGACTGGAAGACCGAGGAGCTCGAGGAGCGGCTGGAGCGGGCCGCCAAGCGGCAGCAGCCGTTCGAGTTGCAGATCGCCGGTGCCGGCGCGTTCCCCGGCGTACCGGACGCTCGCGTGCTGTACGCCGGAGTACGTGACGACACCGAGTCACTCAAGCACTTGTCGATGACGACGCGGGCGGCGGCGAGCCGGGCCGGTGTCACCGTCGAGGGCCGCAAGTTCACGCCGCACGTGACCCTGGCGCGGCTGCGCCGGCAACTCGATGTGACCAAGTGGGTGCGGATCTTCGACACCTACGAGGGCCCGGCGTGGACGGCGGGCAGTCTGCGGCTGATCGAATCCCGGCTGGGCGAGGGGCCGGGCCACAGTGCGGCGTACGTCACGGTAGGCGAATGGGACTTCTTAGGCTAACCTCATCAAGGTTAGCCGTACCTAAGAAGCCGGAAGTGTCCCGCCATGCTCGCGAACTATCTGATCGGACTCCGTGAAGGACTCGAGGCATCGCTGGTGGTCAGCATCCTCGCGACGTTCCTGGTCAAGTCCGGTCACCGGGATCGGCTCAAACTGGTCTGGATCGGCGTCGTCACGGCGCTCGCCGTCGCCGCGGCCGCCTGGGGGCTGCTGCAGTTCGTCACCGCGCTGACCGCGAAGTCGTTCACCACCCAGGAGACTGTCGGCGGGGTGATGTCGATCCTCGCGGTCGGCTTCGTCACCTGGATGATCTTCTGGATGCGCAAGGCGTCCCGCAGCATCGCCAAGGAGCTGCGCGAGCGGATGGGCCAGGCCCTCGAGGTCGGCTCCCGCGCGGTGGTCATCCTGGCGTTCCTCGCGGTGTTCCGGGAGAGCATCGAGACCGCGTTCATCGTGTACGCGTCGGCGGCGACGGCGACCACCGCCGTACCGCTGATCGGCGTCCTGCTCGGCCTGGCCACCTCGGTGCTGCTCGGGGTCGCGATCTACAAGGGCGCGGTGAAGATCAACCTCGCGGTGTTCTTCAAGTGGACCGGCGCGGTGCTCGTGCTGGTCGCGGCCGGGATCTTCGCGTACGGCTTCCACGACCTGCAGGAGGCCGGCATCCTGCCCGGCATCGGTCACCTCGCGTTCGACATCTCGCACGTGATCCCACCGGCCAGCTGGTACGGCGTACTGCTGAAGGGCATCTTCAACTTCAACCCGGCCCCGACCGTGCTCGAGGCGAGCGCGTGGGTCGTCTACCTCGTCCCGGTGATGTTCCTGTACTTCCGCCCGGTGAAGAGTTCCACCCCGCCTGCCGTGCCGGCGACGACCGCCCACAAAGCGGCCTGAATCTCAGGAGAAACATGTCTGCGTCTCTTGGCCGGAAGGCCTCGATCATTGGTGTCGTCATCGGTCTGGCGGCGCTCTCGGCGTGTGCGAAGGACGCGCCGGCCGCGAAGGACGACGGGTCCGGACCGGTGTCGGTGAAGGCGACCGACTCCGGGTGCGATCTGAGCCGGCGGGACGTGAAGGCCGGCACCAGCACGTTCTCGGTGTCGAACGGCGGCAGCAAGGTCACCGAGTTCTACGTGTACGCCGACGGCGACCGGGTGATGGGTGAGGTCGAGAACATCGGGCCGGGGCTGAAGCGGGACCTGATCGTCGAGCTGCCGACCGGCAAGTACCAGGCGGTCTGCAAGCCCGGGATGGTCGGGGACGGGATCCGTGGCGATCTCACGGTGACCGGTGACGCGGCCTCGCAGGTCGACTCCGACACCGCGCTGAAGCAGGCGACCGAGAGCTACCAGCGGTACGTGAACTCGCAGGCGGTCGCGCTGGAGCAGAAGACCACCGAGTTCGTCACCGCGGTGAAGGCGGGCGACGTCGCGAAGGCCAAGGCGCTGTACCCGGTCTCCCGTACGTACTGGGAGCGGATCGAGCCGGTCGCGGAGTCGTTCGGCGACCTGGACCCGAAGATCGATGCCCGCGTGAACGACGTCGAGCCGGGCACCGAATGGACCGGTTACCACCGGATCGAGCAGGCGCTCTGGGCGTCCAACACCACCAAGGGCATGGACAAGTACGCCGACCAGCTGCTCACCGACGTGAAGACCGTGGTCGCGAAGGCCAAGGTCGTGAAGCTCACGCCGCTGCAGCTCGCGAACGGCGCCAAGGAACTGCTCGACGAGGTCGCGACTGGCAAGGTCACCGGCGAGGAGGACCGCTACTCGCACACCGACCTGTGGGACTTCGAGGCAAACGTCGAGGGCTCGCAGGCCGCGATCCAGGCCCTTCGCCCCGCGCTGCAGACCCGCGACGCTGCCCTCGTCACCCAACTCGACACGAACTTCAAGGCTGTCTTCGCCGCCCTGGACAAGTACCGGGCGGGCGACGGCTTCAAGCCCTACACGGCATCAGAGCCGGAGAAGAAGGCCCTAGGCGCCGTAGTGGACGGCCTCGCCGAACCCGTCAGCCAGGTAGCCGGAGTAATCGCGAAGAAATGAACGACAAGACAGAGCCCGACCCAACGCCGCCCGACGGCTCAGCCCCCGCTTCCCCCGCCGCCCCGGCGGAGCCGGGGCGGCGGGGATTTTCTCGCCGGGGATTGTTCGGCGCCGCAGGGGCTGCTGTTGCGACCGGGGTTGCCGGTTACGCCGTACGTTCGGCCGTGGCCACTCAGCCCTCGCAGGCGGCGGACGACAACGGGCCGGTGGAGTTTCACGGGGCTCATCAGGCGGGGATCACCACGCCGGTGCAGGACCGGCTGCACTTCGCGGCGTTCGACGTGACGACGACCAAGCGCGAAGAGCTCGTCGCACTGCTCAAGGAATGGACCGCCGCGGCCGCGCTCCTCACCGCCGGCCGTGACATCGGCCAGTACGGCGCGGTGAACGGTCCGGACGAAGCACCCCCGGAGGACACCGGCGAGGCCGTCGGCCTGCCGCCGGCGCACCTGACGATCACGGTCGGCTTCGGCCCGTCCCTGTTCGACAAGCGCTTCGGTCTCGCCGCGAAACGCCCGAAGGCTCTCGTCGACCTCCCGCACTTCATCGGCGACGACCTCGAGGAAGCCCGCTCGTACGGCGACATCGCCGTACAGGCCTGCTCCGACGACCCCCAGGTGGCGGTGCACGCGATCCGCAACCTCGCCCGGATCGGCTTCGGCCGTACGGTCGTCCGCTACTCCCAGCTCGGCTTCGGCCGTACGTCGTCCACGTCCCGCGCGCAGGCGACCCCGCGGAACCTGTTCGGCTTCAAGGACGGTACGAACAACCTCAAACTCGAGGACGCCGCCAAGCTCGAGCAGCAGCTCTGGGTGCAGCCCGAGGACGGCCCCGACTGGATGGTCGGCGGCTCGTACCTGGTGTCGCGGCGGATCCGGATGCACATCGAGACCTGGGACCGGACGTCGCTCGGTGAGCAGGAAGGCGTCATCGGCCGCGGCAAGGGCACCGGCGCCCCGCTCGGCAAGGCGGACGAGTTCGACGCGATCGACTTCGCGGCCAAGAGCGCCGACGGCCGGCCGAAGGTCCCGACGGACTCGCATGTCCGGCTCGCGCACCCGCAGTTCAACAAGGGCGCGGAGCTGCTGCGCCGTGGCTACAACTTCGTCGACGGATCGGACGGCCTCGGCCGGCTGGACGCGGGCCTGTTCTTCCTGGCCTACCAGCGGGACCCGCGCAAACAGTTCGTCCCGATCCAGCAGCAACTGTCCCGCCACGACGCGATGAACGAGTACATCGAGCACGTCGGCTCCGGCATCTTCGCCTGCCCACCTGGCGTAACCCCAGGCTCCTACTGGGGCGAAAAACTCTTCAGCTAGGCCGTACGGCGAGGAAGTTCAGGACCTCGCACGAGAACACCACGACGTCGTCCTGGTTGAGCAGCTCGGTCCGCGTGCGGACCAGGCCCCGGTCGGGCTTGGAATTACTGCGGCGGGCCTCCAGTACTTCGGTGCGGAGCCGCAGTACGTCGCCTGGACGTACTGGCGCCGGCCAACGGAGTTCGTCGACGCCTGGGCCGCCGAGGCTGGCGGTCTTGGACAGGTACTGGTCGGCGTACAGCCGCATCATCAGGCCGGCCGTGTGCCAGCCGCTGGCGATCAGGCCGTTGAAAGGGCCGTTGGCGGCCGCCGCGGGATCGACGTGGAAGTACTGCGGGTCGAACTGTTCGGCGAACTCGATGACGGACGATTGATCGACGGTGATCGTGGCCGGGTGCTCGACGCGAGCACCCGGCGTGTAGTCCTCGAAGTACATGCGTCCTATTTGACCGCGCCGGCAGTTACACCGGCGACGAAGTGTCGTTGCGCCAGGAGGAAGCCGATGACGACGGGGACGCTGACCACCAGGGCAGCGGCCATGATCTGGTTCCAGTAGATGTTGGTCTGCGTGGAGTACTGGCGCAGGCCGACGGACAACGTGCGGTTGGCCTCGGTCGTCATCACCGACGCGAACAGCACCTCGCCCCAAGCGGTCATGAACGAGTAGATCGCCACCGCGATCACGCCCGGTCGCGCGGCCGGCAGGACGACCCGCCACAGCGCGCCCATCGGACCGCAGCCGTCGACCAGTGCGGCCTCGTCGAGCTCGCGCGGAATGCTGTCGAAGTACCCGGCCAGCATCCAGATCGAGAACGGCAGGCTGAACGTCAGATAGGTGATGATCAGCCCGAGCCGTGTCCCGACCAGCTGCAGCCCGAACGAGTTGTTGATGTTCACGAAGATCAGGAACAACGGCAGCAGGAACAGCACACCCGGGAACATCTGCGTCGACAGCACCGTGGTGGTGAACACGGTCCGCCCGCGGAACCTGAACCGCGACACCGCGAACGCCGCGAGGATCGCGATCGCCACCGAGAACACCGTCGCGGCCACCGACACGATCGTCGAGTTCACGAAGTAC
>DASXXB010000317.1:0-2188 GCA_036503355.1 Kribbella sp.
AGTCGCCGAACATGGCCGCGACGGTCGAGTTCGCCGACCTGATCCTGCGCGTCGCCGGGGTGGCCGAGGCGAGCGAGCACGACCGCCGTCTGGTCCGGCTGATCGAGCAGACCTGGTACGGCGTGCTGACGTCCCAGCTGACCGGGCACATCACCGCCGAGGAGGCGGAGGCGGACACGGTGCTGGCGTGCCGGTTGCTGCTGGCCGGGCTGGGCCGCTGACTGACTTCTCCCGGTGACCGGGATCGACCCGCCGTGCGCGCGCGGAGTCCTCGTAGCGTCGGGGCCGTTCCCGGAACCCCACCTCAGGAGGCCCTCATGCCGCGCACCGTCGTCGTCACCGGAGCGAGTTCGGGGATCGGGGCGGCGCTCAGCGGTCTCCTCGCCGAACGCGGCGACCAAGTCCTCGGCGTCGACCTCGCGGGCAGCGACGTGGACGCGGACCTTTCGACCTCGCACGGCCGCGCCGCTGCCGCCGACGAGGTCGGCAAGCGCACCGGGCCGGTCGACGCCGTCGTCACCTGCGCCGGCACGTCGAACCCCGGCGAAGCCATGGTCACGGTGAACTACTTCGGCAGCACCGAGTTCATCGAAGCCCTGCAGCCGCTGCTCGCGAAATCCGAGGCGCCGCGGGTCGTCCTGGTCGGCTCGATCTCCGGGACCCAGCCGAACGACCCCGCCGTGGTCGATGCCTGTCTGCGCGGTGACGAGCAAGCCGCGCTGACCGCCGCCCGCGCGGCGATCGCGGACAATCGCGCGCTCCAGCTGTACCCGTCCTCGAAGTCCGCGATCGCGCAATGGGCGCGCCGGACGTCGGTTTCGCCAGGCTGGGCCGACGCGGGAATCGCGGTCAACGTGGTCGCGCCCGGCGTGGTCCGGACGCCGATGACCGACGGGCTTTTCGCCGACCCGCAGATGAAAGCCGTGATGGACAAAGCAGTCCCAATGCCGCTGCACGGTTATGCAGCTGCGGAGGATGTCGCGCGCGTCCTCGCGTACTTCGCCGACGCCGCGACCACGCACATCACCGGCCAGGTCGTCTACGTCGACGGCGGCGCCGAAGCGACCCTCCGCCCGGCGGCGCACTACTGATGACGACTTACGCCGAAAACGTCCCGTTGTCGCCCGTCCCGAACGACGATGGCATCGACGCTGCCGTCGCGGCGGCCCGCCGGGTGGTCAGCGCGCTCCTGCACGCCGGTGCGGACAGCGCCGCGCCGATGACCGAGATCGCCCGCGACCTCGACCGGATCGCCGACCAGCTCGAAGAACACGCGCCGGAGCGGCAAGACCGGTTCGTCGGAATGTGGGCCGGGCGACCGCGCCATGATCCCGTCACCGGCCCGGAAAACGCGCTCGCTCCGCCGCTGCACCTGCACGGTCTGCAGGATGGGTCCGTGACCGGAACGGTGACGCTCGGCCTGCCGTATCAAGGACCGCCCGGCTGCGTGCACGGCGGGATTTCCGCGCTGCTGCTGGATCACGCGCTCGGCGTCGCCAACAGCTGGGGGCCCGGACCGGACGGGATGACCGGCACGCTCAGCGTCCGCTACCACCGGACGACCCCGCTGTTCGAGGAACTGACGATTCGCGCGCGGCAGCAATCCAGCGAGGGCCGCCGGATCCACACCACCGGCGAAATTCTCGCCGACGGCCAGGTTTGCGTTTCCGCCGACGGCATTTTCGTGGCGAAACACGTCGCGCGACCGGTTGCCCCAGACGAAGGAGGCCGATGAACACGCTCGCGGGCCGGGTGGCCCTGGTGACCGGTGCCGGACAAGGCGTCGGGCAAGGAATCGCGCTGGCGCTGGCAGGGGAGGGAGTGTCGGTCGCGGTTCTCGGGCGCACGCGCGGGAAACTGGACGAGACCTGTCGCCTCGTGCGTGACCGGGGAGCTTCCGCGGAACCGTTCGAGTGCGATGTCGCGGACACTGCGTCGATTCCCGGGGCCGTCGACGAGGTCGTTTCGCGATTCGGCCGCCTCGACATTGTGGTCAACAATGCGTACTCCGGCACTTTCGGGCCGTTGCTGGAAATGAGCGACGAGGACTTCGCGCGCGGGTTCTCGACAGGACCGTTTGCCGCGTTCGCGTTCATGAAAGCCGCCCATCCGCATTTGAAGGCGACGGGCGACGGTTCGATCGTCAACCTGGTCACATCAGCGATGGTGCGCTGGGATCCCACCACCT
>DASXXB010000318.1:0-3086 GCA_036503355.1 Kribbella sp.
GAACGGCTCCTGACCGGCGTTCACCAGCTCGACGAACTTCTCGTTGATGTCGACGCCGACGACCTGATGGCCCTTGGCCGCGAACTGGACCGCCAACGGCAGTCCGATCTTGCCTAAGGCAACAACACTGACACGCACAGCTTCTCCACTAGGTTGTGATTCTTCATCGGGGGCCTCGGAGCTTCCGTTCCAGCGGGTGCTCGACGAACTTGTAGAGCAGCCACGAGGCGAAGATCGAGAGGACGCAGACGCCGGCGTACCAGGTCAGGTTCGACCAGCCGATCGGACCGGCGATGCCGTGTTGCTCCTTGATCGCGTACAGGATGGTCGCGTGGACCAGGTAGAACGCGTACGACCACTGGCCCAGGGCGACCAGCGGCTTGCTGCGCAGCAGTGACCGGCCACCCCGCATGTCGCGAGCCGCGACCGCGAGGATCAGGAAGCCGTACAGCAGGGTGAGGATCTCCTTCTGGCACAGTCCCATGGTGACCGCGCCCGGGACCTGCGTCGGGTGCGAGCCGGAGTACCAGAGCAGGAACAGACCGCCGCCGGTGACCAGGAACGCGAACCAGACCGGGATCCGCGGCTTCCAGCCGGTCCGCAGCGCGATCGCCAGGCCGATCCCGAACAGGAACGCGACCGAGTGCAGCACCGGTTGCGGCAGGACCGGGACGTCGGCCGGGTAGTGGAACAGCACCAGGCGATAGGCGCCGCTGACGACGATCACCGCGACGCAGAGGATCAGGCCGCCGGTCACCTTCAGCTTCTGCGTGGCCCGCCAGGCGAACGGGAAGTACGCGTAGAAGAACGCCTCCACCGACAGCGTCCAGCCCGCCGGGTTCCCGCCGTACAGGATGGTGGGGTTGTTCGACCAGCCGTGCAGCAGGAACGCGGACAGCACCAGCACGCCGGCCGAGATCGGCTTGATCCAGGGCATCCCGGCCGGCGGGTCGGCCCGGTAGAAGACGAAGAACGCCGCCACCAGGGTCAACAGGTACAGCGGGACGATCCGGGCCACCCGGCGCCGGTAGAACGTCCGGATCTTGGTCCCGGGCCGGGTCGACCAGGTGAGCACGAAACCGGACAGCACGAAGAAGAACGTGACGCCGGAGGTGCCGTACTTCAGGAAGTCGAAGACCGGCAGCGGCGCCAGCTGGGTCATGTGATGGCAGAACACGAAGAAGGCCGCCCACCAGCGCAGGCCGGTGAGCGACTCGACTCGGGGCAACCTTCCGCTCGGGCCGCGCGGCGGAGCGCCGGACTCCCCGGGGAAGGTACTGGCCGGCGCACCGGGAGGCGGGGTCTCGACATCGGCCGACCCAGGGGCTTCCTGGGTCGGCGTTGTCTGGTTCTCTTCGGCGGCCTTCGTCATGTGGTTACTCCGCGAGAGTGGCGACGACACGCTCTGCAGCGTGCCCGTCGCCGTACGGCATCGGGCGTCCCCCCGTGGGAGCCGGCCGGGCGGCCAACTCGGGCAGCTTACTCACGTCGGATGTCAGAACGTTCCATCCGTCCTCCAGCGTCTCCACCCATTCGGTCTCGGTGCGCAGCGTCGTACACACCCGGCCGAGCAGGAAGGCCTCCTTCTGGAGACCGCCGGAGTCGGTCACCACGCCGGCCGAACCGAGCACGGCCGCGACCATCTCCGGGTACGCCAGCGGCTCCCGGACGTGCAGCGAACCGTCCGGACGCTCCAGCTTGATGCCGTGCTCGGCGCACTTCGCGACCAGGCGCGGGTGGGCCAGCAGCAGCACCGGCCGGCCGGCCGCGGCCAGACCGTCGACGATCGCGGCCAGCCGCTCCGGGTCGTCGGTGTTCTCGGCCCGGTGGATCGTCGAGACGACGTACTCGCCCTGCTTGAACGGACCGTCGAGCGGCTTGTCCTGCACCGCATCCCGGACCCGGAAGCACACGTCGGTCATCACGTCGCCGACCAGCCGCGACTTGTCCTTCAGGCCCTCGTTGGCCAGGTGGTCCATCGCGACCTGGGTGGGGGCCAGCAGCAGGTCCGCCGCGTGGTCGGTGAGCACCCGGTTGTGCTCCTCCGGCATCAGCCGGTTGAAGGACCGCAGCCCGGCCTCGAGGTGCGCGACGGGCAGGTGCATCTTCACCGCGGACAGCGCACCGGCCAGCGTCGAGTTGGTGTCGCCGTAGACCAGCACCCAGTCCGGCTTGTGCTCGTCGAGTACGGCGTCCATCGCGGCCAGCATCGCGCCGGTCTGCACACCGTGACTGCCGGACCCGACGCCCAGGTGGACGTCCGGGTCCGGGATCCGCAGGTCGGCGAAGAACACGTCGGACATGTTCTTGTCGTAGTGCTGCCCGGTGTGCACGATCACGTGCTGGTGGTCGGTCGAGGCGAACGCCTCCGCGACCGGCGCCAGCTTCACGAACTGCGGGCGCGCACCGACAACGCTCAGGACCTTCATCAGTGCGTCGGCTCCCCGGCGACCTTGATGGTGCGGTCCTCGGCGGCGGACTGGATGACGGCCTCGGCGACCACGACGGTCTGCAGGCCCTGCTGCAGCGTGACGATGTCCGCCTCCTTGCCGAGCACCGCGTCGCGGAACTGCTCGTGCTCGGTCTTCAGCGGCTCCGGCTTGCTGATCGCGTACCGGATCATGTCGCCCTCGCTGACACCGCGGAAGTGCGCGACGTCGTCCCAGGCGGTCTGCACGGTGCCGTTGGCGTGGAAGGACAGGTCGGCGAGCAGGGTGTCGGCGATGAACGCGCCCTTCTCACCGGTGACGACGGTGAGCCGCTCCTTCATCGGGGACAGCCAGTTGACCAGGTGGCTGGTGACGGTCCCGTCGGCCAGCTTGCCGGTCACCGCGATCAGGTCCTCGTACTGCCGGCCGGACTTGTGGGCGCTCTGCGCGGCCACCGTGACGAACGGCGACTGCGTCACCCACGCGGTCAGGTCGATGTCGTGGGTGGCCAGGTCGAGCACCACGCCGACGTCGGCGATCCGGGCCGGGAACGGGCCCTGGCGGCGGGTGGTGATCTGGTAGATGTCGCCCAGCTCGCCGGCCTCCAGCCGCACCCGCAGCGCCTGCAGCGCCGGGTTGTACCGCTCGATGTGACCG
>DASXXB010000319.1:0-4777 GCA_036503355.1 Kribbella sp.
GGGTTGCGGTAAGTCCACCTCGCTCCGGATGCTCGCCGGCCTCGAAGAGGTCAACGAGGGCTCCATCTACATCGGCGACCGCGACGTCACGCACCGTCCGCCGAAGGAGCGGGACATCGCGATGGTGTTCCAGAACTACGCTCTCTACCCGCACATGTCGGTCGCGGACAACATGGGCTTCGCGCTCAAGATGCAGGGTGTCTCCAAGGAGGACCGGGCGAAGCGGGTCGGCGAGGCCGCCAAGCTGCTCGGCCTGGAGGAGTACCTCGACCGCAAGCCGAAGGCGCTCTCCGGTGGTCAGCGTCAGCGTGTCGCCATGGGCCGCGCGATCGTCCGTAACCCGCAGGTGTTCCTGATGGACGAGCCGCTGTCGAACCTCGACGCCAAGCTGCGCGTCCAGACCCGTACGCAGATCGCCGAGCTGCAGCAGCGCCTCGGGGTCACCACCGTGTACGTCACGCACGACCAGGTCGAGGCCATGACGATGGGCGACCGGGTCGCCGTCCTCAAGGACGGTCTGCTCCAGCAGGTCGACACCCCGCTGAACCTGTACGACAACCCGAAGAACAAGTTCGTCGCGGGCTTCATCGGTTCGCCGGCGATGAACCTCCTGACCGCGGACATCGCCGAGGGCGGCGCCAAGTTCGGCGACTACGTGATTCCGATCGGCCGGGACCTGCTGGCCAAGGCCGGCAGCGACAAGACCCTGACGGTGGGCGTTCGTCCGGAGGCCTTCAAGGTCGCCGACGAGGGCGTGCCGGTGAAGGTCGCCGTGGTCGAGGAGCTCGGCGCGGACGCGTACCTGTACGGCACCGCCGACCACGATGGCGAGTCGCAGCAGATCGTGGCCCGCATCGACGCCCGCATGCAGGTGGAGAAGGGCTCCACGGTCCGCCTGGCGGCGGTGCCGGAGAAGCTGCACCTGTTCTCCACCTCCACCGAGGAGCGGCTCACCGCCTGATCCTCAGCGTTACCTCTACCGGCCTCGGGTGGCTCGTCCACCCGAGGCCGGTGCCATCTTCACTTACTCCGCTCGAACCGGTCCGCGGGGTCCATGTTGGTCTGCTTGAGCAGGTAGTGCGGGCGCTTCTTGGTCTCGTAGTAGATCCGGCCGATGTACTCGCCGATCAGCCCGAGCATCACCATCTGCAGGCCGCCGAGCCCGGTGATGGCTGCGATCAGCGTGACGTACCCGGGCATCTCCACCCCGTGCACGAGGGCAGCGACCAGCACCCACAGGGCGTACCCGGCGGCGACTGCGGTCAGCAGCAGACCGATGTAGATCGCCGCCCGCAGCGGCTTGTTGTTGAACGACAGCAGCCCGTCGAGCCCGTACTCGAGCAGCCGGCGGAACGTCCACCGGCTCTTCCGGTCCGGCGCGGACTGCACGTTGTCGTACTCGAACAGCAGCGACTCGAACCCGATCCAGGCGAACAGCCCCTTCGAGAACCGGTTGTACTCGTTGAGCTCGAGCAGGCCGTCGACCGCGCGCCGGGACAGCAGCCGGAAGTCGCCGACCCCGTCCATCAGCTCGACGTCGGCCCATTTGTTGATCAGCCAGTAGTACGCCCGCGCGAACAGCGTCCGGGTCGCCGGGTCGCCGGTCCGGTTGCGGCGCGCGATCACCTGGTCGAAACCACGCTCGTACTCCGCCAGCATCCGGCCGATCAGCTCCGGCGGATGCTGCAGGTCGGCGTCCATGATCACCACCGCGTCACCGGTCGCGTACCGTAGGCCGGCCAGCATCGCGGCCTCCTTGCCGAAGTTCCGGCTGAACGACAGATAACGCACCGATTCGTCGGTGGCTGCCAACCCCACGAGCGCGTCGAGCGTCCCATCAGCACTACCGTCGTCGACGTACACGATCTCGTACGGCCGGCCGGTGGCGGCCAGCTCCCGGCTGAGCGCCTGATGAAATCGCGAGATCACCTCGACCTCGTTGTAACACGGCACCACCAGACTCAACCGCATCGTCGTTCCCCTCCACCCCGCGCACCGATCACGATGCGATTCTTGTCCAGACCAGTATCACCCGCTAGTTTTGGCGGCCGAACGATCGGAACGAAGGGGCGGCCAATGGTTTCCGAGGACGCTGTCGAACGACAGCCCGAGCGGGGGCGTTCGGCACTGCTGCCCGCCGGCGTCGCCGCTGTCGTGGCGGCGGCGGTTTTCGCCGCCTCCGGAATCATCCGCGGTACCTTTCCCTTCGGTTCGCTGTCCCGCAGTACCAACGATCTTGGCACCCAGTACATCCCGTTCTTCGCCCACCTCTGGGACGTCCTGCACGGCCAGGCCCAGGGTGACCTGCTGTTCAACTGGCAGAGCGCGTTCGGGGTCGGATTCCTCGCCGACCTCGGCGTCGATCTCGGCAGCCCGTTGTCCCTGCTGGTAGGCCTGTTCCCCCGCGACCGGATCGACCTCGCCGTCTTCGTCATCACCACTCTCAAGCTCAGCCTCGCCGCGGCCGCGATGACCACCGCACTACTCAAGATGCAGCGAGGACCCCGTTGGGTTGCAGCCATTTTGGGCGTCTCGTACGGCGTGTGCGGCTGGGCGATCGATGACGGAGCCTACGTGCCGATGTGGCTGGACGGCCTCATCGCCCTGCCGATGTTCTTCCTGGTCGCGGAATGGTCACTGCGCCGGACCAACCGGCTGCTGAGCGTGCTGGTGGTCGCCGTCTTCTGGCTGTCCAACTTCTACACCGCCTACATGGCAACGTTCGCGGGTGGGATCTACCTGCTCGCCCGGCTGCTGACCAGCGACCTGAGCTGGTCGCTGCGGCTGCGGTCGCTCGTGCGGCACGGGATCTCGTTCGCGCTCGGAATGGCCCTGACCGCGCCCATCCTGCTACCGATCTACCTCGCGAACCGCGCCGCAACGCCGTCCCCGTCCGGGATCTTCACCCCGTCACCGGTGGACATTTTCCTGTCCCGCCTGCTGCCGCTGACCGAAGGGGTCGGCCGGACGGCCAGCCTGTACGTCGGAACGATCGCCCTCCTGCTCGCGCTGACGATGCCGTTCAACAAGTTCGTGCCGTGGCGCTCGAAGGTCGTCTGGGCGATCACCGTCGTGGGCGTGGCGCTGTCGTTCCGTTGGGCGCCGACGCAGGAGTTCTGGCACGCGTTCGACACCCCGAACGGCAGTCAGTACCGCGAGGCGTTCGTGCTCTGCGGCCTGCTCGTGGCGGTCGCGTGGGTCGCGGTCGCGCACAAGCTGCCCGGGCCGATCGCACTCCTCGGCGGTGCCGCCCTGCTGGCGCTGATCGTCGTACTGTCCCACGGCAGTCCGCTACTGAAGCTGCACTGGCTGACCGTGCTGATCGCGTCCGGAGCGGTGACTTTGGTTGCATTCGGCACCATCTGGCTGCTGCGCCGCATCCCGCGGACCAGGCGCCTGCGTTTGCCGGTCGCCGCCGCGTTCGCCGTACTGCTGGCGGTGGTGGCGCTGGAAACGACCTGGACTGCCGTGGTCACCGACGAGTACCGATCCAAGATTCTGAGCACGTCGAACGGGCCGTGGGACGACAAGCAGACGGCGCGGTTCGACGCACTTCGCCAGGCCGGCGACTGGCCGACGTACCGCACGGACCCGGGGACATCGATCACGCCGAACGATCCGATCCTGCTCGGCGGCCAGGGCGCCGGCATGTACAGCAGCCTGCTGCCCTACTCGGTCAACCAGATGATGACCAGCCTCGGATTCGGCTGGACCGGATACGGTCGCGCGGCGCACACGCTCGCCAACCCGGTGACCGACGCGATCTTCTCGGTCGGCGCGCGGATGCGGCTGGCCGACGACGGCGCCCCGGAGATCAGCAAGTCCACGGTCCCTCCGCTGGTGACAGTACGGCGCCGGCTCGGTAAGGCGGCTCCCGTCGACACCAACGCCCCGAACCCGTACCTCGCACAGGAACGGCTGCTCGGCTCCACGGTCTACCAGATCCCGGACTACAAGGGCACGCGGTTCGCCAGCGGGGACGTGAAGCTGGTCGCACGCTGCGCTCCGACCAGTACGGCGTACCTGTTCATGCCCCGGGTCGGCGGCCGCGCCCGGCTCGCGGGCGGCGACTGGCATGAGCTGAGCTCGTCGCGCCGGCCCGGGATCAACACGAGTAGCGCGATGATCGAGCTGGGCGCCGTACCGCAGTCCGGCGTCGTACTCATCGAGGTGAACTTCGGCGCCGCCCCGCAAGGCATCCCCGCGCACAACGCGATCGGCTGCCTCAGCCCGGCGGCACTGCAGAAGTCCGTGACGGCACTGCGCGAGACCGGCGCGACAGACGTGCAGGCCGGCGGACACTCGATCCACGCGACGTTGCCCGCGGACAGCAAAGGCTGGGCCGTGATCGCCGTACCGAAGATCGACGGCTGGACCTGCAAGGCCGGCGGCAAAGCGCGCGTCCCGAGCGACTTCGGCGGCCTGATGGCCGTCCCCCTGACCGGTACGACGGACCGCGTCGACTGCACCTTCGTCCCACCCGGCCTCCGCCGCGGCCTGGCAGCGGGAGCAGCAGCCGCCGTCCTCATACTCGCGATCGTAGGCATCGGCGCAGTACGCCGCCGCCGCCCAGGCCTCAGGTAACACCCCACCTCACACGCGCGGATCGGGCGACCCGCGCCCGCGGCTGAGACGCACGCACTGCGAGGCAGGTGCTGAGGGGTGGATGTAGTGAGGGGTGGATGTGGTGAGGGGTGGATGTGGTGAGGGGTGGATGTGGTGAGGGGTGGATGTGGTGAGGGGTGGATGTGGTGAGGGGTGGATGTGGTGAGGGGTG
>DASXXB010000320.1:0-10822 GCA_036503355.1 Kribbella sp.
CCGCCAGACGTCGCGGACGCTGTCGCGGAACTTGCCGTTCCACTCCGACCACGGCGTACCGAAGTTGCCGACCTGGTAGCCGAACGGGCCGACGTCCCACGGCTCGGCGATCAGCTTCACCCGGCCGAGCACCGGGTCGGCGGCGACCTCGGCGAGGAACGGGTGGTCGGGGATGTCGACCTCGTGGCGCTCGTTGCGCACCAGCGTCACGGCCAGGTCGAACCGGAACCCGTCGACACCCATCTGTTCGACCCAATACCGCAGCGAGTCCATCACCAGGCGCCGTACCTGCGGGTGCGAGGTGTCGATCGAGTTGCCGGTGCCTGTGACGTCGTACATCGCGGCGCCCTGCGAGAGCCGGTAGTACGCGCGGTTGTCGATGCCGCGGAAGCTCAGCGTCGGCCCGTCGAAGCCGCCCTCCGCAGTGTGGTTGTAGACCACGTCCAGGATCACTTCGATGCCCGCGGCATGGAACGCGGCGACCATCGCCTTGAACTCGGCCACCTGCTCACCCCGCGAACCCGACGCCGAGTACGGCGCGTGCGGCGCGAAGAACCCGAGCGTGTTGTAGCCCCAGTAGTTCGGCAGGCCGCGGGCCGCGATCGCCGGCTCGGTGAGGAAGTGGTGGATCGGCAACAGTTCCACCGACGTGACGCCGAGCTCGGTCAGGTACCGGATCACCGACGGATGCGCGAGCCCGGCGTACGTCCCACGCTGCTCTTCGGGTACGTCGGGATGCTGCTGCGTGAAGCCCTTCGTGTGCAGCTCGTAGATGACCGTCTCGCCCCAGTGCACCGGCTTGCTGATCGGCGGCGGAGGCGGTGAATCCGCGACCACCACGCCGACCGGTACGTGGCCAGCCGAGTCGCCGTCGGAGGAGTCGTAGATCAGCGGACTGCTGTAGTTGAGCGAGCCGTCGACGGCCCGCGCGTACGGATCGAGGACCAGCTTCGACGGGTCGAACCGCAGGCCGTGCGACGGGTCGAACGGACCGTGCACCCGGTACCCGTACCGCTGGCCGGCGCCGACGCCCGCGACGAACCCGGTCCAGAACTCACCGGTGTGTGTGAGGTCGAGGTTCCGCTGGGTGCCGTCGTCGGCGATCAGTGCGAGCTCGACCCGCTCGGCCGCCGGTGCCCAGAGCGTGAACGTGGTCCCGTCGGTCTGGACCACTGCACCCGGTCGCAGACCTGCCTCCACGGACAGGCCTGCAGCGCTCGGGGCGGCGGTCGCTTCTTTCACCCGGGACATTCTGCATGGGTCGTTGCGAGTTCACGATAGTGAGGTGGTTGTGTTCGTGAGACGGTAGTTGCGAACGCCTCTGCGCAGTGATACGCAAGGACCGTTACTAATTTACCCACCCCAGGGGAACACATGTCGGAAGAGTTGGCCGGCCTGACCGTCGGCATGATCGGCGCGGGCAACATCTCGCGCATCCACGCTGCGTCGTGGAAGGCCGTCGGCGCCCGCGTGCTGGTGTATTCGCTCGAAGGCGCGGAGCAGCTGGCCGAGGAGTACGGTCTGGAAGTCGTCGGATCACTGGACGCGGTGCTCGCCGGGTCCGACTTCGTCGACATCGTCACACCGTCGGCGACGCACAAGGAGATCACGCTGGCCGCAATCAAGGCGGGCAAGAACGTGATCTGCGAGAAGCCGCTCACGCTCACCGCGGCCGACTCGCACGAGGTGATCGACGCGGCCGCGGCGGCCGGCGTCCGGCTGTACCCGGCGCATGTCGTGCGGTTCTTCCCGGCGTACAAGGCGGCGTACGACGCGATCCAGGCGGGCCGGATCGGTGACGTGGCGGTCGCGCGGTTCTACCGCCAGGCGTCCTCGCCGGCCGGTGCGGGCTGGTACCGCGACGTGGCCCGGTCCGGTGGCGTGATCATGGACCTGATGGTGCACGACCTCGACCAGGCCCGTTGGCTGTGCGGCGAGGTGAAGACCGTGTACGCCGTGCAGAACCCGCCGACCGTCGACGGCATCAGCCCCGTCAACGTCGCGGCCCACGTGACGCTCACGCACGAGAGCGGCGCGATCAGCCACTGCCGCGCGACCTGGGGCGCGACCGGTACGACGTTCCAGGCCGGTTTCCAGGTGGCCGGCGCGAAGGGCGTCCTGAAGTTCAAGTCTGACGGCGACACCGGGTACAAGGACGAGCTGCAGGACGGCGCGGCAGCGGGTGACCTGCTGATCCCGGAGTCGGCGCTGGGGGAGAGTCCGTATCTGACGCAGCTGCGTGAGCTCGCGCTCGGCCTACGTGGCGGGCCGGAGCCGCGGGTGCTCGCATCCGACGGCGCGTCCGCGGTCTACCTGGCCGAGGCGGCCCGCGCGTCGATGGAGTCCGGTCAGCCGATCGACATGAAGACCTTCGTCTCGACAGGAGCAGTGGCATGAGCTTGAAGGTTGTGATCGCTTCGTTCGCGCACGTCCACGCGGGGTCGTACGCGCATCTGCTCGGGTCGATGCCCGACATCGACGTACTGTCTGCCGACCCGGACGGTGCCGCGGCGCCGGACGCCGGTCCGCGCGGTGCCGAGTTCGCCGCGCAGTTCGGCATCCCGTACGTCGACACGTACGACGAGCTGTTCGCCTGGGGCCCGGATGCGGTGGTGGTGACGTCGGAGAACGCCGGCCATCGCGAGCTGGTCGAGCGGGCCGCCGCCGTCGGCGCGCACGTGCTGTGCGAGAAGCCGCTGGCCACCGAGGTCGCGGACGGCGAGGCGATGCTCGCCGCGTGCGAGGCGGCCGGGACGATCCTGATGATCGCGTACCCGGTCCGGTTCGCGCCGTCGTACCTGCAGCTGCGGGCGAACGTCGAGGCGGGCCGGCTCGGCGACGTGTTCGCGGTACTGGGGACGAACAACGGGAAGATCCCGTACGACGCGCGGCAGTGGTTCACCGACGCGAAGCTGGCCGGCGGGGGAGCCCTCGTCGACCACACCGTGCACTGCGCCGACCTGATCGACGGGCTCACCGGTGGTGCGTCGGCGACCCGCGTGTACGCCGCGGCGAACCGGATCCTGCACCAGGACAAGGACGTCGAGGTCGAGACGGGTGGCCTGGTGACGATCAACTACGACAACGGGCTGCTGGCAACGATCGACTGCTCGTGGAGCGTTCCGGACAACGGCCCGACCTGGGGCGGGGTGTCGCTGCAGGTCACCGGTACCAACGGCTCGGTCGAGATCGAGCCGTTCCTCCCGCACGTCGGCGGCACCGACCCCTCCGGCGAGGTCTTCCTCCCGATCGGCGGCAACCTCGACGAGTCCATGCTCGACACGTTCCTGGACGCCGTCCGCACGGCCGGCCCGGCGCAGCCCGGTCAGGCGCCGGCCGTCGTACCGCAGCCGGACGGCGCCGTCGGCCTCCGCACCCTGCGCATCGTCGACGCCGCCCGCCGCTCGGCGGCGTCCGGGCAGGCTGTCGATCTTTAAGATCCCGTAGTACAGGCAACTGCTCCTGTCAGGTACGGTTCCCGGGGATGTGACCGATCGGTAGGCCCCGGGAACCGTAGGGAGTGGACGCATGGGCGAGTTCGTGAATCTCACCGTCAGTGACGGTGTGGGGACGATCCGGCTGGATCGGCCGAAGATGAACGCGCTGAACGTGCAGGTCCAGGAGGAGATCCGGGCTGCCACGCTGGAGGCGACCGCCGACGACGACGTCCGCGCGGTCGTCATCTACGGCGGTGAGCGGGTGTTCGCGGCCGGGGCGGACATCAAGGAGATGGCGGACATGTCGTACGCCGACATGGCCAAGCGCTCCGGCCCGCTGCAGTCCTCGCTGTCCGCGGTGGCCGCGATCCCGAAGCCGACCGTGGCCGCGATCACCGGGTATGCGCTCGGCGGCGGCTGCGAGCTCGCGCTGTGCGCCGACTACCGGATCGCCGCCGAGGACGCCAAGCTCGGCCAGCCGGAGATCCTGCTCGGCATCATCCCCGGCGCCGGCGGTACCCAGCGGCTGTCCCGCCTGGTCGGCCCGTCGAAGGCCAAGGACCTGATCTACAGCGGCCGTTTCGTCGACGCCTCCGAGTCCCTCGCGATCGGCCTGGTCGACAAGGTGGTCCCGGCCGCCTCCGTCTACTCCGAAGCTGTTGCCTGGGCGTCGCAGTTCTCCCGGGGCGCGGCGATGGCGCTGCGCGCGGCCAAGGAGGCCATCGACTCCGGACTCGGCGTCGACCTCGCCACCGGACTCGAGATCGAGCGCACGCAGTTCGCCGCGCTCTTCGCCACCGAGGACCGCACGATCGGGATGAAGTCCTTCGTCGAGAACGGCCCTGGTAAGGCCGAATTCAAGGGAAAGTGATGTCTGCAACCTCGAAGCCCGCTGCCTCGGCTGAAGAAGTCGAGGCGGCCTGGAACGACAACAAGCTCGCCCAGGTGCTGTACCACGACTGGGAGGCGTCGACGTACGACGAGAAGTGGTCGATCTCGTACGACGAACGCTGCGTCGACTACGCCCGGGACCGATTCACCGCGGTCGCCGGCACGAGCGGCTGGCCGTACGGCAAGACGCTCGAGATCGGCGCCGGCACCGGCTTCTTCACGCTGAACCTCAAGTTGGCCGGCGTCCTCGACGAGGCGCACGTGACCGACCTGTCGCCGGGCATGGTCGAGGCCGCGAAGAAGAACGCGAAGACCCTCGGCTTCGCGATCGAGGGCAAGGTCGCGGACGCCGAGAAGCTCCCGTACGACGACGACACCTTCGATCTCGTCATCGGGCACGCGGTCATCCACCACATCCCGGACGTCGAGCTGGCGTTCCGCGAGATGCTCCGCGTCCTCAAGCCCGGTGGGCGGTTCGTGATCTGCGGCGAGCCGACGCGGTACGGCGACTTCGTGGCCCGGCGACTGTCCCGGTTCACCTGGTGGGCGACCACCAACGTCACCAAGCTGCCCGCGCTCGCGCACTGGCGCCGGCCGCAGGAGGAGCTCGACGAGTCGTCCCGGGCGGCCGCACTCGAAGCGGTCGTGGACCTGCACACGTTCGACCCGGACACGCTGGCGCGGATGGCGTCGCGGGCCGGCGCGACGGACGTTCACACTGTGACGGAAGAGCTGCTGGCCGCGTGGGTCGGATGGCCGATCCGCACGTTCGAGGCCGCCGTACCGGAGCAGAAGCTCGGGTTCGGCTGGCGGATGTTCGCGTACAAGTCGTGGCTGCAGCTGTCGAAGGTCGACAAGGTGCTGTCGTCGGTTGTACCGGACGAGCTGTACTACAACGTCTCGATCACTGGTGTAGCCCCAACACAGCAGTAGGGTGTGCCGATGCGGTTGCTGTCCGTGGCGAATCTGCGCTGGGTGGTGCGCCATCGGGCGTGGACGCCGTACTACCTGAAGCGGTACTGGCGGTTCGCCTGGTTCCGGCTGCGCCATCCGCAGGTGATCACCGAGGGTTTCGTCTTCCTCGGCAAGCATCTGGAGATCGAGGCGCGCCGCGGCCACGGCCGGATCATCCTCGGCAAGTGGGTGCATCTCGGCGACGAGACCCGGCTGCGCGCGCACGAGGGCACGCTGCGGATCGGCGACAAGGTGGTGTTCGCGCGCGACGTCACGGTGAACTGCTACCTCGACATCGAGATCGGCGCGTCGACACTGATCGCGGACTGGACCTACATCTGCGACTTCGACCACAAGACCGAGGACCTGAGCCTGCCGATCAAGGACCAGGGCCTGGTGAAGTCGCCGGTCCGGATCGGCCCCGACTGCTGGCTGGCCACGAAGGTCACGGTCACCCGTGGCGCCGACATCGGGCGCGGTGCGGTGATCGGCGCCAACAGCGTTGCTCGAGGCAACATTCCGGCGTACGCCGTGGCAGGCGGCGTACCGGCGAAGGTGCTTGCCGACCGGACCACGCGGTACGCCGCCGACTCCGAGCGGCGCCGGTACCTGGCCGGCCTGGCCGACGCCAACGACCGGACCGCGGCGCTGCTGCAGGCCGGCGTGACACCCGTGGAAAAGCCGGTTGCGCCGTCCCGGAGCGTGGCGCCCGGGGATGCGGGCGGTGATGAGGTAGAAGCAGGTGGTGAAAAAGAGAGCTCTGAGGGGTTCTCAAGTTACTCACCAGTCGGGCACTATGGCCCCCACGTCCGGTCGGACGCCCGTGACGGCATGGACCGGATGCGCATCGGAGAGGAGAAGTAGCGTGGCTGACCAGCCTGCGACCGATCCGGCCGAACAGGCCGCCCGGTCGTTGCTGGCTGCGGCCGACGGCTCGATCACGCGGGCTCGCACCCGGGCTGTCGATCCGGTGCCGATGGTGGTCACTGCAGAGGCCGAGAGCGCTACGTTGGAACCAGTGCTTGAAACAAACGAACCAGACATGCGCGTGAACGCAACGATGACCCCGGAAGCACAGGCAGCGGACGCGAGTCCGTCGGCGGCCCCCTTGGCAGGTGCACGTCGCCGGCTCTCGCCGCGCCCGGTCCCGGTCAGCCGGCGGAGGAGAGCGCAGGCTGCCACGGACGAGGAACGGACCCCGGCTGAGGAGATGGACGACGTGGGTACGCACGACGAGAAGGCTGAATCGACCCGGGCCGAAGCCGGTGCGACACCGGACGTGACGCCGGAGGCGGGCGCGGACACCAGTGCGGCCTCGGCGACCGCGACCAAGACCGCGCGGCCGAAGACCGCCGCGGAGATCGTGGCGGAGCAGCGAGCCCGGGAGCAGGCCGCGTCCGAGACGGGCGCCGGCAACCCGGCAGGTCGGGCCGGCGATCAGACCGGCGATCAGGCAGGAGATCAAGCGGCGGGACCGGTTGCGGCGGGCTCGGAGGATGCCGCAGCTGGGAAGGACGCCACCGGACAGCAACCGGCCGCTGCTACTGGCGCTTCCACCGGCGCTTCCAAGGCTGTGGGTGGCAAGCCGGCGCCGAAGCCGTCCGGTGCCTCGGGCAACAAACCGCCGACCGCGAAGGGCGGAGCCTCGGGCTCGTCCGGTTCCGGCAAGGGCAAGCAGGCGCTGTCCTCGGTCGGTTCCGGGGTCCGGAAGCTGCGCAACCTGATCGCCTCGCTGATCTGGCTGATCGCGGTGCTCGCGGCCGCCGTACTGGCACTCGGTGCGCTGTTCACCGCGCTCGATCAGACCAACCAGAGCAACGAGATCGTGCGCTGGATCCTGGAGCGCGGGCACGACCTGGTCGGGCCGTTCAAGGACCTGTTCCGGTTGCAGACCGCGAAGAACACCCTGCTGGTGAACTGGGGGATCGCCGCGCTCTGCTACCTGATCGCCGGCAAGATCGTCGAGCGGATCATCCGTCCGTAGCCCGTTTGGGCCGCGCCAGCAGGATCAGATCGAGAGATTCGTCCAGGTTTCCTGGGTTTCCTGGGTTTCCTGGGCGGATCTCGAAGTCTGCGTACGTCGTACTCCGCACGAGCCCGGCCAGGTTCTCGTCCCACTGGTCGTGCTCCGCGGCGAGCTGTGCGTCGACACAGGAGCCGTACTGCGCCTCCCAGGACGTCAGCCGTACTCCGTGACGGAGGCCGAGCGCCTGCGTGATCTCGAAGTACGGCTCGAGCAGCTCGACGAACTCCGCGGCGGTGAGCTCGCGGGTGTGGTACCAGTTCCCGCTCGGGAACGTCAGGCGGTTCGGCGTACTCAGGACCAGCGTGCCCTGAGGCGCGAGGATCCGCGCGCATTCGGCGACGAACCGCGGCTGTTCCCACAGGTGCTCGATCGTCTGCAGTGAGGTGACGGTCGTGAAAGCCCTCTCCGCAAAGGGTGTCTGGACGAGATTGCCGCGGGCGAGATTGACCTGTGGATAAGTGCGGCGGACGTGCCGCAAGGTCGTATCTTCATAGTCGAGACCGGTCACCGAGGTCGCTCCGGCGAGGCGGAGCAGTTCGGCCCCGTAGCCCTCCCCACAGCCGGCATCGAGGACACGACCGGTCCCCGCGATCGGCACATTGGCCGTAATCCACCGGTAGGCGGCATCGTGGCGCGCAAACCAGTAATTCTCGTGCCAAATGCCAGGCGCAGTCCGCTCACCGGTCAACGCCAACGTCTCAATCACCCACCCACCCTACGGCGAACAGCCGTGCCCGGCCCCCACCCCCGGACACAGCCTCGCCTTGACGTGACGTCGCGCTTGCCCCGACGTCACGTCAGTGCACCGGCGACGTCGCGTCAGTGCTTCCTGCGGCGCTTCGCCTTGCTTTCGTCCGGAAGACCCTTCACGTCGACCTGTTCCTTGCGGACGGTCTCGGAAATCTGTTCCTCGCCCTGGACGGTCTCGGTTTCGAGGCCGACCTTCTCGACTGGGACGGTCTCCTTCGCCACGACCGGCCGCTCCTCGTGCAGCACGACCTCTCGGTCCTCGTCGCCGAGTTCACCGCGGTCACCGAGCTCGCCCGTCGTCTGCCGCGCATCGCCCTCGGCGATCGGCTCACGAACCACGCGAGCCTCCTCGTGGCGCACCGGCACGGTGACCTGCTGCTCCTCGGTCACGACGTACTTGTGCAAGCTGACCCGGCCGGACTCGACGGTCTCGGTCCCGGTCCGCAACCGCTCCTCCGACCGGATCATGGCGTCGCTCTGACCGCCCGTCCCGTCGGCTGGTGCGGTCCCCAGATCGCCTCTGCCGCCGGCCGGCCCGGTCCTCTGATCGTCGCCCGCGGTGTGCCGGCCGACCTGTCCAGCCTGCGCGTCACCGCGTCCCGCCAGATCTTCACCGCGTCGGGCCGCGTTGACATCGTCACCGTGGCGGGCCTGATCGTGGCCGGTCCCGGTGGGTTGGCGACGGGTTTGCTGCGGGAGGCGGACGCCGTAGTACTTGTAGAGCTCGGAGGCCTCGTCGTCGGAGAGGTGTCCGTCGGTGTCGATCCTCGGTGCGTCCTTGATCTTCGACTTGGTCGGCGCCAGGTGGAGCCCGTCACGCTCGACATGTGCACCGTCGAGCGGCACGAACGACTGCTTGCCGCCGAACAGACCGGTGTTCACCGTCACCCATTCCGGGTTGCCGGTGGCATCCGACGTGTACAGGTTGCCGACCGATCCGACCTTGTCGCCTGCCGCGTCGTACGCGGTCTCACCGACGATCTGCTCGATTCCTTGCATGGTCATCGTTATCACCCCGTGTGATGTTTGCGCGTAGCAACTAACGGCGGCTCGGTTCCCGGCGTACCTGGCCACAAACATCGACCGCCCGGGAGATCCCTTTCCGGATTCCCGGGGCGGTGCCGGCGGGTGGCGTGCGGCACAGTGGGCGGACCCGGCGTGGACAGAGCCGATAGCCTGGGCAGCGCCGGACTGTGATCGGACTCGCACGCGGCTTATGTTTCTCGCGAGTAACATCCGTGGCAGGCTTGGAGCGACCGTTAACCAGAAGGGGTCCCACACGCTATGAAGATTGTCGTCTGTGCGAAGTTCGTGCCGGATGCCACCGCGGACCGCCGCTTCCGTTCGGAGGACAACACGGTGGACCGTGCGGGTGTCGACGGGCTGCTGTCCGAGCTGGACGAGTACGCCGTCGAGACCGCGCTGACCGTGAAGGAGGCCGGCGACCCGGGCGATACTGGGGTGACCGTGCTCACGGTCGGCCCGGAGCAGGCCGCCGACGCGGTGAAGAAGGGCCTGCAGATGGGCGCCGACGCCGGCGTGCACGTGGTCGACGACGCGATCCACGGTTCGGACGCGGTCGCGACCTCGCTGATCCTGTCCAAGGCGCTGGCCAAGCTGGAGGCCGACCTGATCGTGTTCGGCATGGGCTCGACCGACGGTGGCATGGGTGTCGTCCCGGCGATGGTGTCGGAGCGGCTCGGGCTGCCGGCGGTGACGCTGGGCTCGGAGGTGACCGTCGACGGGCAGACCGTCCGGATCCGCCGCGACGGCGACACCGCGAGCGAGACCATCGAGGGCACGCTGCCGCTGGTGCTGTCGGTGTCCGACCAGGCGAACGAGCCGCGGTACCCGTCCTTCAAGGGGATCATGGCCGCGAAGAAGAAGCCGGTCGAGACCTGGTCGCTGGCCGACCTCGAGCTGACCGCCGACCAGGTCGGCGGGTCGAGTGCGTGGACCGAGGTGGTCGAGGTGACCGCCCGTCCGCCGCGGACGGCCGGCACGATCGTCACCGACGAGGACGGCAGCGGTGCTGCCGGACTGGTCGAGTTCCTGTCCACCAACAAGTTCCTCTGAGGGGCGGTCCAGCTATGTCGAACGTTCTGGTTCTCGTTGACCACACCGCGGGAGCGGTCCGCAAGACGACCGCCGAGCTCCTCACGATCGCGGGTCGGCTCGGCGAGCCGGTCGCCGTGTTCATCGGCTCTGAGGTGCAGGCAGCGCTCCCGGCACTGGGGCAGTACGGCGCGACGAAGGTGATCGCACTGTCCGGCCCGGAGCTCACGCAGTACCTCGTGGCGCCGAAGGCGGAGGCGCTGCAGCAGGTGGCGGCGAAGGTCGAGCCGTCGGCGATCCTGATCTCGTCGAGCGCGGAGGGCAAGGAGATCGCGGCCCGGCTCGCGGTCAAGCTCGACTCGGGTCTGATCACCGACGCCGTGGACGTGCAGTCGGGTGATGGTGGTCCGGTCACCACGCAGTCGGTGTTCGCGGGCAACTTCACGGTCCGGTCGAAGATCACCCACGGCACGCCGATCATCACGGTCAAGCCGAACGCCGCTACGCCCGAGGCCGCTGAGACCTCGCCGGAGGTGGAGGAGTTCGACGTGACGATCTCCGACGCCGCCAAGACCGCGCGGATCACCGACTCCAAGCCGCGGGAGGCGACGGGTCGTCCGGAGCTGACCGAGGCCGCGATCATCGTGTCCGGTGGCCGCGGTACCGGTGGTGACTTCGGCCCGATCGAAGCCTTCGCGGACTCGCTCGG
>DASXXB010000321.1:0-4920 GCA_036503355.1 Kribbella sp.
CGGCCGGCCATCGCGGCCAGCGGGTTGAAGTTCCGCGCGCTGCGGTCGAACACCAGGTTCCCGTGGGTGTCGCCCTTGAGCGCGTGCACCAGCCCGAAGTCTGTGGTGATCGACTCCTCCAGCACGTACGTCGTACCGCCGATCTCCCGGGTCTCCTTCGGCTCCGACGCCTTCGCGACCGAGCCGTCCGAGTTGTACTTCTGCGGCAGCCCGCCCTCGGCGACCTGCGTGCCGACGCCGGCCAGGGTGTAGAACGCGGCGATCCCGCAGCCGCCGGCGCGGAGCTTCTCGGCCAGCGTGCCCTGCGGGGTCAGCTCCACCTCGAGCTCTCCGTGCAGGAACTGCCGGGCGAACTCCTTGTTCTCCCCGACGTACGACGAGGTCATCTTCGCGATCCGCTTGTCCGCGAGCAGCAGGCCGAGGCCCCAGTCGTCGACGCCGCAGTTGTTCGACACGACGCTGAGCCCGGACACCCCCTTGTCGTGCAGCGCGCTGATCAGCTGCATCGGGTTGCCGCACAACCCGAAGCCGCCGACCGCGAGACTCGCGCCGTCCCCGATGTCCGCCACCGCTTCCTGCGGCGATCCGTACGTCTTGTCCATCAGCTGCTCCGTTGCAGTCGGTCCCGATTCGCTCCCGACTCTAACCAGCCGCCGACGGTCTCGCGATGTGGGCGGCGCCACAGGTGGAGCGGCGTACCACTCCGCTATGTGGTCGGGTCCTACGCCGAGGCCTCCGAGGCGTTCAGGGCGGCCAGCTCGTGCAGGGCCTCGAAGTGTGCGTCGTCCAGCTCAGGGATGGTCAGTACGGCGGCCAGATGCGCCCGCGCCGCAGGGAGGTTGCCTGAGCCGCGGGCAGCACGCCCTAGACCGATCCGGGCGGCCGCAACGGTCTCCGGCAGGTCTGCGCTCTCTCCGATCGACAGGGCCCGGCTGTAGTCCGCGTGGGCGTCCTCCAGCTTCCCTGCCCGCCGGTACAGCTCGGCACGCTCGCACAGGAGCAGCCCGGTCTCCTCGGCCAGACACAGCTGCTCAGCCAGCTCCAGCGCCTCGGTCGTCAGGTCCAGTGGTTCGTCGACGACGTGCCGGAGCGAGCTCAGCGCGAGGAACAGGCCCCAACGGTCCTCGAGCATCCGGAAGCGTCCCAGCGCCGTACGCAACGCCTGGGCCGCGTCGTCCGGCGCCGCCTTGGTCAGGCCGGGGTAACCGCGGCACAGCTCGACGCCTGCTCGTGTCCAGGCGTCGCCGCTCTCGTTCCGCTCGAGCACTTCCTCGACCACGGCGGCCGGCTCGAACGGCCCGAACACCATGGCCCACAGCAGCACGGTGACGGAGTACCGGAAAGGGCCCGTGGTGGTAAGAACGATCTGCTGAGCCAGGTCGAGCTGCTCCTGCTCCGCGGACGCGGCACCGTGGATGACGGCCAGCAGGTACTCCTCGTCCAGCCCGACCGGCACGGTCCGGCCAAGCATGCTGAGCACCCGCTCGGCTGCGGCCGCAGCCTCGTCCTGGAGCCCGTTCGACCACCAGTACGCCGAGTAGCGCGCAACCAGCCGGAGGGCGGTCCGCAGGTCGCTCTCACACGCGCGCTCGATCGCGCTGACGACCTGGTCCGCCTCCAGACTGTGTGGTTCGCCGGAGTCCCCCAAGTTCACGTACCTCATTGTCTCCCGCCGGTGTTAACGCCGTGTCACGGGGGTGTGGCGTGTCTCCCGCGCTCAGAAGCGCAGGATGCCCCAGGTCGCCGGCTGATGCATGTCCTCGATGCCCTGCGGCGCCCAGACCCAGAACTCGCTCTGCTCGCCCTTCACGTACGCGCCGTCGACGACCTCGTGCGGCCATTGGCAGCGCATCAGGTTCATCCGCCACTCGTCACCCGGGTTCGGCGGCGTCGCGCGTCCCTTGTTGTACGGCGCGAGGTCGGCCCACGGTACGGCGAGCTCCACCGACCAGCCGTTGTCGGTGTCGGACGGGTCGTTGAGCGTGCCGTCGACGTGTACCACCGTCCGCAGGCCCGGCAGGTTCGTCGGGTCGATCGGTACGCCGCCGTCGACGTACGGCTTGGGCAGCGTGAGCTCCCAGATCGTGCCGAGCGGGTTGATCTCGAACTCGTAGTAGTTCAGCCCGTCGCCGTCCGGGTCCAGGAACAGCTCGTAGTTGTTCTCGTGGAACAGCTTGCTGTTGTGCTCCTTCATCGTGGACCAGACGTGCGGCTCCTCGAGCAGGCCGCCGACGTACAGGTACTGGTCGTCGTACATCAGCTTCGACCGGGTCCGGAACCGCGGCGCCGGGCCGTCGTGGATCGGCACGAAGTCGCTGGTCCACGGCGCGACCTCCCAGGCCGGGTCGGTCAGGGTGCCGTCGAGCTTCGGCGCAGTGGCGGTCCGCGGGCACTCGTAGACGGGCAGGTCAGGCATCGGCACGCTCCAGCAGTCGGGCGACGAGGTTGGCGATCAGGAAGGTGACGGCGGTCAGGGCCGGTACGACGGCGATGATCCAGGGCGAGTCGAACTGGCCGGTGAGGAACGCGACCACCAGCGCGACCATGAACGCGACGCCGAGGAACGGGATCAGCCGCGGGTGCGGCATCGCGAGCCGGCTCAGCGCGAGCCCGCCGAGCACCATCGTGACGACCACGATCACGATCAGCAGCGGCAGCCCGAGGGCGCCGCAGTTCGTGGTGTCCCGGAACCGCTCGCAGCCGCGCTCGCTCAGCCACACCCCGGCGATCGTCACGAACCCGCAGAGCAGCCCGACGACGGCCAGAATCAGTGCCGGCGGCAACGGCGGGGCGTCGTACCGCCCCGGGCGGTCCTCCTCCGCCTCGTCGTCGGCGGCCTCCAGCACGGCTTCCAGATCGTCCGGCATCCGGTCGCCGTCGTCCTCCTGGCTCATGCCCCGCAGGCTATCCGGCTCCCAAGGCGTTGGCGATGGCATCGCGTACGTCGGCTTCACTCGGCGCGACCGTGCCGCGCTCCGCGGCCAGTTCGGCGAGCGAGACCATCGTCACGTCGTGCAGCCCGCAACTCGTGAACGTGTGAAACACCGTCATGTCCGGGGCGACGTTCACCGAGAACCCGTGGCTCGTCACGCCGCGCCGGATCCGCATGCCGATCGAGCACAGCTTCCGGCCGTCCTCGGTCCACACCCCGACCAGGCTGCTCGCACCCTTCGGCGTGTCCCGCCGTACCAGCGGGAAGCCGAGCGAGCCGAGCGCGTCGATCAGGCCGTTCTCGACCCAGCGGACGATGTCGACGGGGCCGCGCTGGTGCAGGTCGACGACCAGGTACCCGACGAGCTGGCCGGGGCCGTGGTACGTCGCGAAGCCGCCACGATCCACCGGCACCGCGGGGATCCCGGCGGCCTCGGCGGGCAGGTCGTCCAGGACCGTCCGCGGGCCGTACGTGATGACGGGCGGATGGCTCAGCAGGAACAGGCGGTCGCCGGCCTTGCCCTCGACGCGTTCCTCGACCCAGCCACGCATGTCCTTGGCCGCGACGTCGTACTCCACCTCGCCGAGATCAACTCGCTGCATACGTTCAGGTTAGGCCGTACGGCGCGCGCCGCAGGACGTCGTACAGCACCTTGCGGTCGAGCTTGCTGCGCTCAGGCAACAGCCACGTGTGCAACTCGCGGGCGGCGGACTGCGCCGCGAGACAGCTGACGGGGGCGTCAGGGCGCAACTGGGTCCTCACGCTGCCGGTGTCCGAGTGAATGACCAGGAAGCCGCGTACGTCGACCTGCCGGAGTCTGCCGCGCCAGGCCTGGACGGCGCCCTCCAGAGCTTGGGCAGGGCTCTCCAACGGCTGTCCGTTCAGCTGGAGCGCCCCGTACGAGTCCAGCGAGTACGTCCCGGGCGGACCCATCAGCGAGACGATCAGTGCGGCGCGGTGGCCGTTGAGCAACATGTGGTCGACAGTCATCGCGCCGAGCTGCGCGCCGTGCACCAGCTTCGCCGCGGGCAGCGCGTTGAGCACCGGGTCGAGGAGCTTCGCCGTACGCCGCTGGAGCAGAGCGTCGTACGGCGTGATCGGGGCGGACAAGGCGTCGTCGATCAGCGGCTCGCCGGGCCGGCCCCAGAGGTTGAACTCGTACGACGCATCGCGGTCGATGGCCACGTCCAGGTCGTGGTACTTCGACCAGCGACCGGTGATGACCCGCACCACGACGAGCCCCGCGACCAGCGAGCTGGTCGCCACTCGATCGAGCGCGGTCACGTCCTTCGCGAACAGCATCATCAGCAGGTAGAGGGCTGCGGTGAGGACGCCGAGCACCTTGAGCAGGCCGCGGAGCGGCAGCCGCCGGGTCCAATGAGGTGGAGCGGCGAGGACGATCATCCCGGCGACGCCCACGCCGAGGGCTACGTCCCACACGTTGTGGACGCCGTTGCTGAAGAAGAGACCGATGGCCAAGGCGGTCCAGCCCACCAGCACCACGAGGGCCGGGAGGCGCCAGTGGCCGAAGGTCGGGTAGATCAGGACCGGCCCAACCTCACCCGGCTGCACAGACTCCTCTGTGGATTGGCGTGGGGGATGTGGGGTGGTGGTGCGGTTGTCGAGGCTGCGGTCGTACGCGGCCCGCTTCGCCGGGTCGGAGAGGGTGTTCCACGCCTCCTGCACCAGCCGGAACAGTGCCGCGTTGCCGCCTTGGTCCGGATGCACCTGCAGGGCCAGCTTCCGGTACGCCGCCTTGATCTCCGCCGCGCCGGCCGTGCGCTCGACGTTCAGCACCTCGTAGTGATCGGCCCCGCTCACCCCAGCACCTCCGGCACACCCGCCTGAACGCATCGAGGGCCAGTCACCGCAGTGACTGACCCTCAATGGTGGTCGGGCTGACAGGATTTGAACCTGCGACCTCTTCGTCCCGAACGAAGCGCGCTACCAAGCTGCGCCACAGCCCGAAGTCGCGAGTAGCTTACATG
>DASXXB010000322.1:0-6252 GCA_036503355.1 Kribbella sp.
CCGGGATCGCCCGCGCAGCACACCAGCCGACCGGCTCCGGCGCAGGCCGCGTCGAGCCATCGCCGCAACGCGTCGAGCTCACGACGTCGTCCGACCATTGAGTCGACAGTCGAATCGACCGTCGCGCCCGCAGGCGTGGTCACGCGAGCAGGATAATCCCGCGGCTAGGGTGGTGGGCTATGTCATGGACCCGACCGGTGCCAACGGCCCGCGAGCAGCGGTACGACGTACTGCTGGGGCTCGGGATGGCGGTCGCCGGCCTGTTCGGGACCGAGCTCGCCCGCGGCGGCTCGCCGACGCACGTGGACCTGGGGATCGGCGGTGTCGAACCGTACGTGCTGAGCGCGGCGGTCGCGCTGCCGTTGTGCTTCCGCCGCCGTTGGCCGATCCCGGTACTGCTTGCCGTTGCCGTGCTGTTCATCGTGAACGGCGAGCGTGCGACGTTCGCGTTCACCGGCAACCTGGTCACGCAGTCGACGATGTTCATGGCGGTCTACGCCGCGGTCGCCTGGGCCCGCGACCGGCGGGTGATGAAGGCCGCGGTCGGGCTGGTGTTCGTCGCGATGTTCGGCTGGCTGACGCTGAACTTCATCCACGCGCTGCGGGCGAACGCGCTGAGTGGACCGAACCACGCCCTGTTCTCGCCGTACGTCTCGAACGTGATCCTCGTGCTCTCGCTGAACGTCCTGTACTTCTTCGGCGCCTACTTCTGGGGCCGTACGGCGTGGGCGACCGCGCGCCAGCGCTCCGAGCTGGAGCGGCAGGCGACCGAGCTCGCCGCGCAGCAGGAGGCGAACGCGCGGCGCGCGGTGATCGACGAACGGCTGCGGATCTCCCGCGAGTTGCACGACGTCGTCGCGCACCACATCAGCAGCATCGGCATCCAGGCCGGGGGAGCGCGGCGGGTGATGGACTCCGATCCGGACGCCGCGAAGAACGCGCTGAACGTGATCGAGGAGTCCAGCCGGACCGCGGTGAACGAGATGCGCCAGTTGCTCGGCATGCTCCGCGCCGCGGACCCCGACGTCGACGTCGCGACGGCGGACCCGAAGGCGCCGCAGGCGGGCGCCGACCGGCTGCCGGCACTGATCGCGGAGGCGAACGGCCTCGGCCTGGAGGTCGGGTTCCACCAGATCGGGGCGCCGACCGAGCTGCCGAAGACCGTTTCGGTGTCGGTCTACCGGATCGCCCAGGAGGCGCTGTCCAACGTCCGCAAGCACTCGACCGCCCGTACTGCGCATCTCACGCTGCGTTACCTCGGGGACGCGGTGGAGCTCGAGGTGATCGACGACGGCCGTCCGAAGCACGCGCCCGTCGGCAGCCGGCTCGGCCACGTCGGGATCCGCGAGCGGGTCGGGCTGCTCGGCGGTGAGAGCGAGATCGGCCCCCGTCCCGTGGGAGGATTCCGCGTCCGGGTCCGGATCCCGTTGATGGGAGGCGTTGCAGGTGACTGACCCGATGCGGGTGCTGCTGGTGGACGACCAGGATCTGGTGCGTGCCGGGTTCCGGATGATCCTGTCGGTCGAGCCGGAGATCGAGGTGGTCGGCGAGGCCTCCGACGGCGAGAAGGCGATCGAGCTGGCGCTCGCGCTGCGGCCCGACGTCGTACTGATGGACGTCCAGATGCCGGGGACGGACGGGATCAGCGCGACCCAGCGGATCGTCGCCGAGGACGCCGGGAAGGTCGTCATCCTCACCACGTTCGACCGCGACGACTACCTGTTCGAGTCGCTCGGCGCCGGCGCGAGCGGCTTCCTGCTCAAGAACACCGCGCCCGAGGATCTGGTCGAGGCGATCCAGATCGTGCACTCCGGGCACGCGCTGCTCGCGCCGGAGGTGACCCGGCGGGTGATCAAGCGGTTCACCGGCGGTGGCGAGCGGGTGTACCGGCCGGACCTGCTCGCCGAGCTGACCGAGCGGGAGCGTGAGGTGCTCGGCCTGATCGCCCGCGGCCTGACCAACACCGAGATCGCCTCCCAGCTGTACGTCGGTGAGGCGACCGTGAAGACGCACGTCTCGCGCGTCCTGCTCAAACTCGGCCTCCGCGACCGCGTCCAGGCAGTCGTGTTCGCCTACGAGTGCGGCCTGGTCACCCCGGGCGACGACACGTCTGCTTGATCCGTCCGCCGCGCGGATGACGCCGGGGATCACCCTCACGGCCGACGTACGCCGAGGCTGGTTCTGACTAGCTTGGTCATGGTCGGGCGGCTGGCGTCCGGCGGGGCTGATGGGAACGGTGACGCACACATGCTCAGGGTGGCTGGGCTCACCCGGCGGTTCGGTGATCAGCTGGCGCTGGACGACGTCACGTTCGACGTCGTCCCGGGGCGGATGACCGGGTTCGTCGGGGCCAACGGGGCCGGGAAGACGACGGCGATGCGGATCATCCTCGGCGTACTCGCCGCGACCTCCGGTGAGGTGCACTGGCAGGACGGGCCGTTGACCCAGGAGGTACGCCGGGACTTCGGCTACATGCCCGAGGAGCGCGGGCTGTACCCGAAGATGAAGATCCGCGACCAGTTGGTGTTCTTCGGCCGGCTGCACGGCCTCGACCCGGACCGCGCTCTGCAGCGGACCGACAAGCTGCTCGAGCGGCTCGGGCTGTCCGAGCGCGCCACCGACGTACTCGAGACGCTCTCCCTGGGCAACCAGCAGCGCGTGCAGATCGCGGCCGCGCTCGTGCACGAGCCGATCGCGCTGGTACTCGACGAGCCGTTCAGCGGGCTCGATCCGCTCGCCGTCGACGCGATGGTCGACCTGCTGCGCGACGAGGTCACCCCGCAGGTGCCCGTGCTGTTCTCCAGCCACCAGCTCGACCTGGTCGAGCGGCTCTGCGACGACCTCGTCGTACTGTCCCGCGGAAAGGTCGTCGCGGCCGGGCCCGTCGCGGAGCTGGCAGCCGGCTCGGCAACGACGTACCGCTTGGTCCTGGACGGCGACGCGGGCTGGTTGCGCGACGTCCGGGGCATCCAGGTGCGCGATGTGGCCGGCGGTACGGCGCTGTTCGACGTACTGGACGACGCGGTGGAGCAGAAGATCCTTTCCGAGGCGATCAGCCGTGGACCGGTGCTCGAGTTCGGGCCGGAGCGCGTGGCGCTCAGCGACATCTTCCGGGAGGCGACCCGATGAATCTGGACAGGCCGTGGCTGTTGATCGCGGAGCGCGAGGTCACCACCAAGCTGCGGGACAAGACGTTCATCGGCTCCACCGTGGTGATGCTGGTGATCGTGATCGCGGCGGTGATCATCCCGGCGCTCCTCAACGGCAAGAGCGGGCCGGACAAGATCGCGGTCGTCGACGACTCGGCGGCGAGGATCGTGCAGCAGGCCTCGAGCGCACAGACCGGCGCGGGCTACGAGGTCAGCAAGGTCGCCGACCGGCCGGCCGCGGAGAAGGCCGTCACCGACGGCGACGTGAAGGCCGCGCTGGTGCCGGGTACGGACGGGTACGTCGTACTCGGCAAGGACAGCGTCGACGCGGGGATCGAGAGCGCGCTGCGCCAGGCGGCGTCGACGGTCGGGATGGAGGCCAACGCCGCCAAGGCAGGACTCACCCCGGAGCAGCTCCGGGCCGGTACCAAGGTCGAGGTCACGTTGCTCAAACCGGGGCCGCTGCCCGAGCTGGCGACGTACCTGGTGAATCTCGGTCTGGCGCTGGTCTTCTACATGACCTCGCTCGGTTTCGGGATGATGATCGCGCAGAGCGTCGTGCAGGAGAAGGAGAGCCGGGTCGTCGAGATCCTGGCCGCCGCCGTACCGATCCGGTCGCTGCTGTGGGGGAAGGTGCTCGGCAACGCCGTGCTGGCGCTGTCGCAGATCGTGGTGATCGGTGGGGCGTCACTAATCGGGCTGCTCGCCACGGACCAGGCGGGCATCCTCGAGGTGGTGGCACCGGTGGCCGGGTGGTTCGTGGTGTTCTTCGTGCTCGGGTTCGTGGCGCTGGCCGGGCTGTGGGCGGTCGCGGGCTCGCTGGCGACCCGCCAGGAGGACCTTGGGTCGACCACGCTGCCGGGGCAGATGATCCTGATGATCCCGTTCTTCTTCTCGGTGTTCGCGGGATCGTCGGCCAAGACCGTGGCGTCGTTCGTCCCGATCGCGTCGTCGATGTCGATGCCGGGACGGATGCTGACCGAGGACGTCCCGATCTGGCAGCCGCTGGCCGCGATCGCCATCCTGCTGGTGGCCACCGTGCTGATCGTCCGCGTCGGTGCCCGGTTGTACGAGCGCACGCTGCTGCAGACCGGCCGCCGGCTCGGGTACCGCGAGGCGATCGCGCTCAAGGCGTCGTAGCACATCGTCACGGCCGGGCCGAGCGTTACAGGGAATGGCCCGGCTGTGACGAAACCGCAATGTTGGGCGCCTGTGAGCTGTGCGTAGACCTCGGCTACGGTCTCAACGCATGAACGTCGAGCTGCGCCATCTGCGGGTGGTGGTCCTGGTGGCAGAAGCGGGGTCCGTGGGACGGGCCGCCCGCTGGCTCAAGGTCAGCCAGCCGAGCCTGACGGCGCAGCTGAAGCGCATCGAGGCCGCGTTCGGCGGTGAGCTGTTCGAACGCTCCCGGACCGGCGTCACGCCGACAGCCCTCGGCCGGTACGCCGTCGACCGCGCGCGGGCGATCCTGGTCGACGTCGACCACCTGTCCGCGACCGTTTCCGCGATGACCGCCGTCGAGTCGTCGGCGGTCCGGCTCGGCGGGTTCCCGACCGCGCCGATGTCCGGGATCGCGTCCCGGCTGCGCGAGCACGGCGAGATCGAGCAGGTCAGCATCGAGGTCGAATGGTCGTCGAGCGTGCTGCTCCAGCAGTTGGAGAGCGGGCGGCTGGACTTCGCGCTGCTGCGCGAGTTCCCCGGGTTCGAGCTGCGGCTGCCGTCCGGGGTCGAGGCCACCACGGTCGTCGAGTCCGAGTCGGCGTACGTCGCCTTGTCCGCCGATCATCCGGTGGCGTCCCGGACGCGCGGTGAGGTCGAGCTGGCCGCGCTGTGCGACGAGGAGTGGATCGGGGAGCCGCCGGACGACAGCGGGTTCCACGTACTGTTCCGGGCCGCGTGCGAGGCGGCCGGATTCCAGCCGCGCGTCGAGCACCACTCCGTCGACACGTCGGTGCTGATGGGGTTCGTGACCAGCGGTCAGGGCGTGGCGCTCATCTCGCCCACGTCGTACCGGATGCTCTCCGCGGACGTCACCACCCGCACGCTGGCCGGCAACCCGATCCACCGCAAGCTGGTCCTTGCCTGGAGCACCGACTCACCGCGTGCCCAGATGGCGAACGAGGTGCTGGCGATGGCGAGCGCGGCGTACGACGAGGCGATCACGGAGCATGCGCGGCGGGGAGAGCACCAGCAGCGCATGCATGTCGCGTAGCTGTCAGCTCTGGGCGGGCCTGGCTAGACGGGCTTGTCTTGGCGAGCCTGCCTAGGCGGGCTTGGCTAGGCGGGCTTGGCGGCCGGGTTCTCGAACGCGGACACGAAGAACTCGCCGGTGTCCTCCGGGTTCTCCATCCGCTCACGATACTGAGCCCCCATCTGCTCCTTCGGCGTCACCTGGGAAGCCTGCTCGACCTTCGCTTCGCTCGGCTTCGTCTCGGTGGCCGTGGCCTGAGTGGGCTTGGTCTCGGTGGGCGCGGCCTCAGTGGGCTTGGTCTCGGTGGGCTTGGGCTCAGTCGGCTTGGCCTGGTCAGCCGCCGGCTCCTGCGCCGGTCCCTGCCCCGGATCCTGCTTCGCAACCGGGGCCGACTCTTCGGCCGACTCAGGCTCCTGCTTCGCAACCGGTGCGGTCGGCTCCTGCGCCACCGGCGTGGGCTCCTGCTTGGCTACAGGCTCCTGAGCCGGTTCCTGCTCTACTACAGGTTCCGCGACCGGCTCCTGCTTGGTTACAGGCTCCTGGGCCGGTTCCTGCTCTACTACAGGTTCCGCGACCTGCTCCTGGTTTGCTGCAGGTTCTTGGGCCACCGCAGGGCTGCCTTGCTCCTGCGCCCCGGGCTGCGAGGTTCGCGGCTCGTCTTCCTGCTCCTCGGCGACCGGAGCCGGCGCAGCGACCGTCTCCTCGGAGTAGTTGCTCTCGGCATCCGGCGCCGGGAACGGACGGGTGTGCTCGAACTCCTCGTCCCCGCCAACCGGGAACTGACGGGTCTGCTCGTCGGCCTGGTTCCGCGGCTGAACCGGTTCGGGCTCGTCGAACAGATCGTCGTACGAGCTGTGACCCTGGTACGCCGGCGGCGCCTGATAGGTGCCCGCGGCAACCGGATAGACGGCC
>DASXXB010000323.1:0-29767 GCA_036503355.1 Kribbella sp.
GGGCCTGCTGGAGTACGTCGGACCGCTGGTCGAGACGCACGTCCAGGAGAAGCCGCTGTCGATCGCGATGCGCGAGATCAACGACGGCGTGCTGACCTGCACCGACATCGACCCCGAGGCCGAGGCGGAAGCCGCCGCGGCTGCGGAGAAGTCCGAGTAACCCGACACCGACGACCGGGAACGGAGTCCGAGACGATGTCCGCAACCGGTGACCAGACCCCCGGATCCGAGCATGTTCCGGGGGCTGATGTCGTGCCCCGGCACAAGCCCAATGTGGTGCTGGGCGTCGGCGGCGGCATCGCGGCGTACAAGGTCTGTGACCTGCTGCGACGGCTGACCGAGTCCGGGCACAGCGTGCGGGTGGTGCCGACGGCGGCTGCGCTGGAGTTCGTCGGTGCCGCGACCTGGGCGGCGCTGTCCGGCCAGCCGGTGACCGCGGATCCGTTCGACGACGTGCAGGAGGTGCCGCACGTCCGGATCGGTAAGGCCGCGGAGCTCGTCGTCGTGGCCCCCGCCACCGCGAACCTGATCGCCAAGGCCGCGCACGGGCTGGCCGACGACCTCCTGACGAACACACTGCTCACCGCGCGCTGCCCGATCCTGTTCGCGGCCGCGATGCACACCGAGATGTGGGAGCACCCGGCGACCCAGGCGAACGTCGCGACGCTCCGATCCCGCGGGATCACGGTTCTCGACCCCGCGGTCGGGCGGCTGACCGGCGCGGACACCGGCCGCGGCCGGCTCCCGGAGCCGTCGGAGATCTTCGCGATCAGCCAGCTGATGCTCGCCGACGAGGCGGCCCGCGCGGCCGGCCAGTCCGTCGCGGATCTGACCGGGAAGCACGTGCTGATCAGCGCCGGCGGCACCCGCGAGCACCTCGACCCCGTCCGGTACCTCGGCAACTCGTCGTCCGGCAAGCAGGGCTACGCCCTCGCCCGGATCGCCGCCGCCCGCGGGGCGAAGGTCACGCTGGTCGCCGCCAACTCCGAGCTCCCCGATCCGGCCGGCGTGCAGGTGGTGCCGGTGGTCTCGGCGCAGGACCTGTACGACGAGATCACCGGCCGGGCCGCCGACGCGGACGCGATCGTGATGGCCGCGGCGGTCGCGGACTTCCGTCCGGCCGACGTCGTCGAGCACAAGATCAAGAAGACCGCCGACGGCGCCGTACCCGCCGTCAACCTCGTGCAGAACCCGGACATCCTGCACACGATCTCGCACGACCGCGCCCGCCCCGACCAGGTGATCGTCGGCTTCGCCGCCGAGACCGGCGATACCGAGCACACCGTGCTCGAGCTCGGCCGCGCCAAGCTCGAACGCAAGGGCTGCGACCTGCTCGTCGTCAACGACGTCTCCGGCGGCAAAGTCTTCGGCAGCGACCTCAACGAAGCCGTCATCCTCGACCGCACCGGCACCGCCCTCCCCGTCCCCTCCGGCAGCAAAGACGCCCTAGCCGGCGTCATCTGGAACCTCGTCACCACCCACTGGCACTGAACGTCCCGCCCAAGGTTCACCTCTCCAAACGGCAGGTGGAAGAGGTCAGGTTGTGTCCGCTTTGGGGCCTAGGGTCGGTGGTATGGAGATCGCTTGGGAGTCTGTGGTCGCGCGCCGGATCCGCCGGCATTTCCTGGCTGAACCCGCTGACTGTGCGGTGGAGGCTGTGCGGGGGATGTGTGGGGCGCATGCGCAGATCGGGGCGGCGGGGGAGGCTTCGGTGGCGTTGCGGGTGAAGGGCGCGACGCGGGAGACGGTGCAGCGGGACGATGGGCTGGTGAAGACGTTCGGGCCGCGGGGGACTGTGCATCTGCTGCCCTTGGAGGATCTGCCGCTATGGACCGGCGCGCTGTCCGCGTTGCCGGGGAACGGACAGCAGCCGGAGCCGATCCGGATGACGCCGGACGAGATCGACCAGGTCGTCATGGCGATCGGGGAGGCCCTCAGTCAGGACGACTTGACCGTCGACGAACTCACGGAGGAGGTCGTACAGCGGACCGGCGAATGGGCTCGGACGCCGACGATCCCCGCCTTCCAGGGCGCGTGGGCCCGCTGGCGGCAGGCGATCTCGGTCGCGGCGCATGCCGGGGTGCTCTGCCACGGACCGATGCGCGGCCGGCTCACGACGTACTCGAATCCGCACCGCCTGCGCCCGTTCGACCCGATGCCCGCCGGCAAGGCACTCCAAGAGCTCCTGCACCGGTACCTGTACTCCTACGGCCCCGCGACGCCGCAGCAGTTCGCCCGCTGGCTCAAGACCACGCCGACCGTCGTCAAGCCGTACTTCGAAGACCTGCCGCAGGCGACGCTGGCAGACCAAACCGTTTGGTATGCCCCGGGCGACGACTTCCCCGACGAGCGCGCCGAGGGTGTGCGGTTGCTGCCGTACTTCGACGCGTACGGCGTCGGCAGCTACCCGCGTGAACTGCTCTTTCCCGGCAATGCGTTCGAGCGCGCGACCGCCCGGGGTCAGGCCGGCAACTACCCGCTGCTGCTTGTCGACGGCATCGTCGCGGGCGTCTGGCACCAGAAGAAGTCCGGCCGGACACTCCACGTCACCGTCGAGGCGCTGACCGCGCTGAACCGTCGCCGCCGCACGCTGCTGGAGGCGGAGGTGGACCGGCTGGCTGCGATCCTTGGCGGTACGCCGTCCCTCACGCTGGGCGAGGTGACGGTGGGCCCGCACGCCTGAATCGGAGCCGGAAGTCCAGAATATGATCGCAAGTATCGCATGCTGGACGATTTCGGAGCGTCGCCGGGACGCGGGCGGAAACTGCTGGCATACTTCCCAAGATGCATCGCCAACCGCCGGTGCATGGGGGGATCGCGCGGTTGTGCCAACGCGCAGCCGGGCGGCACAAGAGCAATCCGAGGGAGAACTGTGGCGAGGCGCCTTTTCACGTCCGAGTCCGTGACCGAGGGTCACCCGGACAAGATCGCTGACCAGATCAGCGACTCCATCCTCGACGCGTTGCTGGCCGAGGACCCGAAGAGCCGGGTCGCGGTCGAGACCCTGATCACCACGGGTCTGGTCGTCGTCGCGGGCGAGGTCACGACGACGGCGTACGTCGACATCCCGGGGATCGTGCGCGCGCGCATCCTCGAGATCGGCTACGACTCGTCCCTGAAGGGCTTCGACGGCGCGTCCTGTGGGGTGCAGGTCGCGATCGGGAGCCAGTCGCCGGACATCGCGCAGGGTGTCGACACGGCGTACGAGACGCGCTCGGACGCGTCCAAGGACGCGCTGGACCTGCAGGGCGCGGGCGACCAGGGGCTGATGTTCGGCTACGCGTCGAACGAGACGCCGGAGCTGATGCCGCTGCCGATCACGATCGCGCACCGGCTGTCCGAGCGCCTCGCCGAGGTCCGCAAGAACGGCACGCTGGCCTACCTGCGGCCGGACGGCAAGACCCAGGTCACCATCGAGTACGACGGCGACAAGGCGGTCCGGATCGACACCGTGGTGGTGTCCAGCCAGCACGCGGCGGACATCAACCTGGACACGATGCTGTCGCCGGACATCAAGAAGCACGTCGTCGACCCGGTGCTCGAGCAGTTCGACATCGACTCGAGCGACTACAAGCTCCTGGTGAACCCGACCGGCCGGTTCGAGATCGGCGGCCCGATGGGCGACGCCGGGCTGACCGGGCGGAAGATCATCATCGACACGTACGGCGGGATGGCGCGGCACGGTGGTGGCGCGTTCTCCGGCAAGGACCCGTCCAAGGTGGACCGCTCGGCGGCGTACGCGATGCGCTGGGTGGCCAAGAACATCGTCGCGGCCGGGCTCGCGGACCGGGTCGAGTGCCAGGTCGCGTACGCGATCGGCAAGGCCGCCCCGGTCGGCTTCTACGTCGACACGTTCGGCACCGAGAAGGTCGAGGTCGCGAAGATCGCCGCGGCGGTGCGCGAGGTCTTCGACCTGCGGCCGGCCGCGATCATTCGCGACCTGGAGCTGCTCCGGCCGATCTACGCCCAGACCGCGCGGAACGGCCACTTCGGCCGGACCGGCGAGGACTTCACCTGGGAGCGCACGGACCGCGTCGAGGCCTTGAAGGCCGCAGTCAGCAAGTAGTAGTTATCCACAGCGGGTCGGCAGTGCACAACCGCACTGTCGGCCCGCTGCTTTAGCATTCGTCAGTGACATCGAACGGAGATTCGCCGGAGCAGTTGACGCTGCTGCGCGACGCCGTTCGCAAGTCGCGCACCAAGGAACCGGCCGAGATCACCACAACGTTGCCGGTGGCACGGATCGCGGTCGACGTCTCGCTCCCGCACCTGGACCGGCCGTTCGACTACCTGGTGCCCGACGACCTGGCCGCGGCCGCCCAGCCCGGTGCGCGGGTGAAGGTGCGGTTCGCCGGCAAGGATGTCAGCGGGTTCGTGCTGGAGCGCCTGGAGGCGTCGGACCACGACGGCAAGCTGGTCCGGCTGCGCAAGGTGGTCTCGCCGGAGCGTGTGCTGACCCCGGAGATCGCGGACCTCTGCCGCGCAGTCGCCGACCGGTACGCCGGAGTGCTCGCGGATGTGACGCGACTGGCGATCCCGCCACGGCACGCGAAGGTGGAATCCGAGCCGCTGCCGTGCGACCTGCCGCCGCGTCCGCCGGCGTCGACCTCGCGCTCCGAGTGGTCGCCGTACCCCCCTGGCTTCCTCGACGCGATCGCGCGGGCGGAGGCGCCTCGGGCGGTGTGGACCGCCGTGCCGGGAGCTGACTGGCCGCTCGCGTTCGCGCAGGCTGCGGCTGTGTGCGCAGCCGCTGGCCGCGGGGCGTTGCTGCTGGCGCCCGACGCGCGCGACCTGGAGCGGTTGGCTGCTGCCTGTACTGCGGTGCTCGGGGAGGACGGCTTCGTGTCGTTGTCCGCAGACCTCGGACCGACGGCAAGGTACCGGGCGTTTCTTGCCGCATTGCACGGGCGCGCGCGGGTCGTGATCGGGACGCGGGCGGCGGCGTTCGCTCCGGTGATGGATCTCGGGCTGGTGGCGATGTGGGACGACGGCGACGAGTCGTACGCCGAGCCGCGCGCGCCGTACCCGCACGCCCGGGAAGTCCTTCTGTTGCGGGCGTTCCGGCAGAAGTGTGCGGCGCTGCTCGGCGGGTACGCGCGGTCCGCGGAGGCGGCGGCGTTGCTGGAGTCCGGCTTCGCGCACGAGCTGATCGCGGACCGGAAGGTCATCCGCGCCAAGGCGCCGTCGGTGCACATTGCGGGGGAGTCGGACATCGACCTGGCGCGGGACCCGTCGGCGCGGGCGGCGCGGTTGCCGCACCGGGCGTTCGAGATCGCGCGGGAAGGGCTGCGGTCCGGGCCGGTGCTGGTCCAGGTTCCGCGGGCAGGGTACTTGCCGAGCCTCGTGTGTCAGACATGCCGCGCGCCGTCGCGGTGCGCGACCTGTGGTGGCACGTTGCGCCGTACCGGGGGAGCGGGGCCGGCGAGCTGCAGCGTGTGCGGGCGGCCGGCGGTGGACCATCGGTGCCCGGAGTGCGGGGACACGCGGATGCGGGCGGCGATCGTCGGAGCCCGACGTACGGCGGAGGAGTTGGGGCGCGCGTTTCCGGGAGTCGTCGTCCGTACGTCGGGCGGTGACAACGTGCTCGACTCCGTCTCCGACGCGCCCGCGTTGATCGTCAGTACGCCGGGCGCCGAGCCGGTCGCGGAGGGCGGGTACGCCGCGGCCCTGCTGCTCGACACCTGGTTGTTGCTGTCCCGCCCCGACCTGCGAGCCGCGGAGGAAGCCGTACGTCGCTGGTTCAATGCGGCCGCACTGGTTCGTGCGGGCGCCCTGGTGATCCTGGTCGGCGACCCGTCGGCCCTTCCGCTCCAGGCGATCGTCCGCTGGTCGCCCGAGGGCTACGCGTCCCGCGAGATCGAGGAACGCCGTACCGCCCGGCTCGCCCCCGCCGCCAAACTCGCCGAACTCACCGGCCCGCCGGAGTCCGTGAACGATCTGATCACCCGTCTGCGCGACCTGATCCCGCCGTCGGCCGGCCTGGAGGTCCTGGGCCCGGTGGACGTCGACGACGAGACGGCCCGCGCCGTTGTCCGCACCCCCCGCGCCCACGGCGCCACCCTGGTGCGCTCCCTCAAAGAAGCCCAATCGGCGCGCGCCACCAAGAAGTCCCCGGGCACGGTCCGCCTCCAGGTCGACCCACCCAACTTCGGCTGAGCTACCGCCGGAACGCCGCCTTGGTCGCAGCCGCGGTGGTCGTGAAGTACTCCGCAGGCTCGAGGAACCACCATTCGTCGAACGGCGTGCCGTTGGTGAGGTCGCGGTGGTAGCCGAAGCACACCAGGTAGAGCGGCCTGATGTACATCACGCCTTCGAGCCGGTCGAGCTCCTCGTCGGTCAGCTCAACGTGCTTGCGGTACGCCGTGACGACCGCCTCGACACGCTCCTCGTTGGTGCTTCGGGTGGGCGCCCAGTTCCCGGTGCCCCACAGCAGGAACGCGAGGTCCGACAGCCGCGGTCCGCGGCCGGACGCCTTCCAGTTGATGGCCACCGGCCCGTTCTCGCCGATGATCGCGTGATTGGGAGCATGCATCAGGTTGCCGTGCACCAGGCCTTCGGGCAGCCCGTCGCCGTCGTCCGCCGAACGCACCTGGTCGAGGAGCTGCTCGAAACGCTCCCGATCGGCCGCCCCGACCTTCGTGTCCACCGCATCGAGAAACGCCAGGCCCGCCAGGAGATCCTGCCGTGGCGTACCCATCCGGCGGGCGTCCTCGCCACTGGCTCCACCCGGCCGGCTGACGGACTCGTCGTACGGCAGCGCGTGCAGTCGCCCGAGCAGGTCGGCCATGATCCGGAAGTCCTCGATGCCGCCGGGCAGCGGGGTGCTCTCGACGTACTCGGTGACGAGGACCGCGCTGCCGTCGAAGTCGGACACCGCGTCGTCGACCGCGAGCCGTTCCGCCGGGTAGTCGTGGTGCTCGAGGAATCGCAGTACTGCGGCGTCGCCCTCGACATCGGCCCGCGGCCGGGCCGGCGGAAACGCCCGCGCGATCCACGGGGGACCGTCGTTCCGGTCGATGCGGAAGACGTACGTCTTGTGCACGCTGAGCTTGGTCGCCGCGACCGCGTCGATCCCGTAGCGGTCCCGAAGGTGGACGAGCAGCCGATCGCCGTCGGGCTCGTGGTAGATGCGGTCGTTCAGACCTTCGAGATCGGTCAGTGCCTCGGTGTACCGCTGGCCGGTCTGCTCGGCGTGCCGCCGTACGACCTTCTTGAAATTGCCGTCCTTCGTCATGACAAGCCTCCTCGTCGACACCTTCGTCCCCCAGTGACGTGGTGTGCAGAGTTGGCCTGCTGGCATCGACGACCGAGAGGGCTATTCCCCTTCGCCCGATGGAACCCCGACTGGGGCGGATGTCCCACGGCTCGGCGACCGGTCGGCGCCGTACGCCAATCTGGCCGATGCCGGAGGTCCTGTCAAGCGGTCGTTGCCAGCGAGGTCGAGGCGGCGAGCAGTTGACTGCCGAGGGACGTGCGGTGGTAGAGGACCGCGCGGCCGTCGCGGCGGGACGCCACCACGCCTGCGTTGCGCAGGATGCCGAGGTGGACGCTGAGCGTGGGAGCGGAGACGCCCAGCTGATTGGCGAGGTGCGTGGTGGACATCGGCAGGTCCAGGTGGCTGACGATGGCTGCCCGGGTGCGGCCGACCAGGTCCGCGAGCGGGGAATCGGTGGTGTCCTGACGGTCCTCCCACAGGCGGCCAAGACCTCGCGGAGGGTAGGTGATCGTCGGGACGTGCGGCGCTCCGGTGACGGCCAGCCCGGCGGGCCAGGTGAAGACGCACGGCACCAGCAACACGCCCTGGCCGGCCATCGGTTCGCCGTCGCAGCAGTACGGGCGGTCGATCTCGATACGGTCGCTGCGGTAGTGGATCGACGGGTGCAGGTTGCGGAACAGGCGTTCCAGGCCGCCGCTCGCCAGCTCGTCGAGGCGGAACGCGAGGTCTTCCTGGAGCAGCGCGCGCATCCGGCGCCAGTCGGGTTCGATCGCGCGGTGCCAGTACGACTCCAGCGCTGCGGTGATGCGCTCCAGCCCGGCGGCCGGGTGCGCGATCAGGTCGGGCAGCAGCGGGTGCGGCGTGTCCGTGTGGAGTCTGCCGAGTTCGTCCGCCACGAGGTCGAGGGGCGTGTCGGCGACCGCGGCCAGACCCGACTCGAAGCTCGTCGACCGCCGCGGCGGTGCCGGCGTGAGGAAGTCGGGGACATAGCCGTACGGCGGGATAAGGGCCTTGAGCAACGTCAGGTCGTCGCCCTCGATGGTGGGCCGGACCTTCTGCAGCCACGGCCCGTGCACGCTGCGCGCGATGTTGTTGCTGAGCGCCCGGACACTCGTCATGGTCTCCCAGAGCGGTGACAGCGCGAATCGGATCCGCCCGACGTCCGCGGCGTTCAGCCTGATCGTGATCACCGGCCCAGATTAGTCCTCAGACTAATCGTCGACAACGCCCCGGCGACGCCGGACAGTTGATCCCATGAGCGCAATCGCCGTCGGCAACTCCCGGTCCAGCGCCCTCCCGCGGGCGTTCTGGGCGCTGTGGGTGTGTCAGCTGGTCAACCGGCTCGGCAGCTTCGTGCAACCGTTCCTAGTCCTCTACCTCACCCATGACCGCCACCTGTCAGCCGGTACGGCGGGAGCCGTCGCCGCGGCCGTCGGCGCCGGGACCGTGACCGCGCAGCTCGTCGGCGGGTTCCTCGCCGACCGGATCGGGCGCCGGCTCACGATGCTGATCTGCTTCTTCGGCACCGGCGCCGCGCTGATCCTGCTCGGCTCGGCCCGGGACATGGCACTGATCTGGGTGTGCGCATTCCTCGTCGGCCTGCTCGGCGACCTGTTCCGCCCTGCCGTCCAGGCGACCGTCGCGGACCTACTCGACCCGACTGAGCGGGTGCGCGCGTACGGGCTGCTGTTCTGGGCGATCAACCTCGGCTTCTCGGTGTCGACCGTGAGCGCGGGCGTCCTCGCGTCGATCGGGTACGGCCTGCTGTTCTGGCTGAACGCCGGCACGTCGGTGATCGCCGGCACGGTGATCTGGGCGATGGTCCCGGAGAGCCGCCCGGTCCTCGACGACAGTACGCCGCGCCGCCCCGTGCTCGGGGTAGCGCTCCGGGACACCGTGTTCCTGCTGATGATCCTGCTCCAGGTCGGCTACGCGACGATCTACATGCAGGGGTACTCGACACTGCCGCTTGCGATGTCCGACGACGGGCTGAGCTCGAGGACGTACGGGCTGGTGATCGCGCTGAACGGCGTGGTGATCGTGCTGGTGCAGCCGTTCCTCGGCCGCTGGATGGTGAAGCTCGATCGCCCGAAGCTGCTGGCGACCTCGATGCTGGTGGTCGGTCTCGGCTTCGGTGTCGGCGCCGTCGTCCACAGCTGGTGGGGGTACGCGCTGTCGGTCGTGGTGTGGACGCTCGGCGAGATCGGGTTCGCCGCCGTTATCGGTGCGGTGTTCGCGGACCTCGCGCCCGTCGACCTGCGCGGCCGCTACATGGGCCTGTCCGGTATGGCGTTCGGGGTCGGCACCGTGGTCGGTCCACTCGCCGGCACCAACGCCCTCGAGCACCTCGGCCCGACCGTCACGTGGCTCGGCTGCGCGGTGCTCGGTGTCGTGATCTTCATCGGCCAGTACTCACTGGCTCCCGCGCTGCACGCCCGCGCCGAGGCGAACGCGGCGACCGCATGAGCTGGGCGCTCGCGAAGGTCGCCACGACGACCGCGACCGCAACCCCCACGGACCGGTCGATCGCGACCGGGTGATGCAGGAAGATCGTGCCGAACGCAGCGACTCCGAGCGTCCCGCCGAACTGCTGCACCGCGTTCAGCAGCCCCGCCGCGGACCCGGTCTCGTGCGGCTCCACCCGGTGCAACGCCTCGGTGAAGAACGCCGTGGTGAACAATCCGACCCCGATCCCGCCGACGGCCAGCGCAGGCACCAGCGCGTACGGCGCAGTTGCCAGGCCGACCAGCAGTACGCCGAGTCCGACGTACATCAGACGGGAACCGAGTCGCGCGACCAGCCACTGACCCGCGACGAGCGACGCGACCCCGCTGGCGGCCGACCACGGCAGCAGCACGAGGCTCGAGCGCATCACGCTGTGCTGCAGCGTGAGTTGCTGATGCAGTACGACGACCAGCGTCACGCCGCTCATCACCGCGAAGAACAACGTCGACGTGAGCAACGCCGGCGCGAACCCACGGTGCGCGAACAGACTGGCCTCGATCAGCCGGCCGTCCTTGCGGAGCAGGCACAGCCCGAGCAGGACGACACCACCCACGAGCAAGAACCAATGACGTGACTGCAGAACCGGGTACACGACCAGCGCCGTGCCGCCCGTGAGCAGGATCGTTCCGAGTACGTCGATCCGCGGTCGTTCCGGAGCCGCCGACTCGGGGAGCAGCTGCGACAGCGCGAGGACGCCGACGCCGAGCGGAACGTTCACCAGGAAGACGGCCCGCCAGGAGGTCGCCTCGGTGATGACACCGCCGAGCAGCGGGCCGGAGATGCCGGCGAGGCCCATCACCGGACCGATCGTGCCGAGTGCCTTGGCCAGCGAACCGCCGGTGAAACTCGACTTGATCAGGCCGATGGTCTGCGGAATCACCAGCGCGGCCGCGGCGCCCTGGAGGCCGCGGAAGCCGATCAGCAGGCCGGCCGTCGGAGCGACCGCGCAGGCCGCCGAAGTGAGGACGAAGACTGCCACTCCAACGCGGAAGCAGCGCCTACGACCGAAGCGGTCGCCCAGCCGTCCGCCGGTGATCAACAATGCCGCGAACGGCAGCGTGTACGCCGCACTGAACCACTGGAGGTCCGCGGTCCGGCCGCCGAGGTCCGTGTGGATCACGGGAGCCGCGACCTGGACGATCGTTGCGTCGAGCAGATTCATCGCCTCGGCGACCAGCAGGGCCATCAGCCCGATCCATCGCGTGTTCTTCATGCCGCCACGATCGGATGCGGTCGCGGAACATTCCAGAAACTCAGCTGATTCCGCGGAAAGATTCCATCCGGGCGTCAGATCGTTGATGATTGTCACCATGCTGGATGCGATCGACCGGGCGCTGGTCCACGCCCTGCAGCTCGACGGCAGAGCGTCGTACAGCCGGATCGGGGAGGTGCTCGGCGTCTCGACGCAGACCGTCGCGCGCCGGTTCAACCGGCTACGGGCCGAGGCCGGGCTGCGAGTGATCGGTGCACCCGATCCGCAGGCGGTGGGCCGGTCGCTCTGGCTGCTCCGACTGACGGCGACGCCACAGGTGGCTCAGGACCTGGCCGGTGCGCTCGCGCGACGCTCGGACACCAGTTGGGTCAAGCTCGCGTCCGGCGGCACCGAGATCGCGGTCACCGTTCACAGCACACCCTCCAGCGGGAACGCGTTGCTCCTGAACGACATCCCGCGCACCACCGGCATCACCGCGGTGTCCGCTCATTACCTCCTGCATCTGTACGTCGGTGGTCCGACGGCGTGGCGGGGCCGTGCCAAGAGCCTGACCGCCGTACAGGAGGCCGCGCTGATCACGACCTCGAAGGATCCGGGACCGGTGCGGCCGCTGGGGGCCGGCGACGGGAAGCTGCTGGCGGCGCTCGCCGAGGACGGACGCGCCACACATGCGGACCTCGCTGCCCGCACCGGGTGGTCGGCGGCGACCGTTGCGCGCCGGCTCGAGGAGTTGCAGCAGTCCGGCGCGATCTACTTCGACGTCGACCTGGATCCGGTGGCGCTCGGATTCACCACGAGCGCGATGCTCTGGCTGTCGGTGCCGCCTGCTCATCTGGACGCGGTCGGACGCGCGCTGAGCGAGCACGACGAGCTGGCGTTCGTCGCCGCGACCACCGGCCGGACCAATCTGGTCACGCAGGCGATCTGCACCGGCCCGGACGAGCTGCACACGTACCTGACCCGACGGGTCGGCGCGATCGAACACATCACCGCGATCGAGACCGTGCCGATCCTGCGCACCGTAAAGGCCGCCGCGCCGTTCGCGCCCGGTCTCGTAGGGTGGCAGGTATGAGCGAGCGGACGGTCGACGTGGTCGTGTTCGACATCGGTGGGGTGCTGCTGGACTGGAGTCCGACGTACCTGTACGCCGACCTGATTCCGGACGAGGAGGAGCGGACGCACTTCCTGACGAACGTGGCGACACCGGCCTGGAACCACAAGCAGGACGAGGGCCGGCCGTGGGCCGAGGCGGTCGCGGAGCTCAAGAGCCTGCACCCGGAGCACGCCGAGTGGATCGAGGCCTACGACACCGGCTGGCTGAAGATGGTGAGGGGCGTGTTCGAGGACACCGCCGCCGTACTCACGGAGCTCCAGGACGCCGGCGTACCGACGTACGCGCTGACGAACTTCTCCGCCGAGAAGTGGGAGGTTGCCAAGGAGGCGTTCCCGATCCTCACCCGCTTCGACGGGGAGGTCGTGTCCGGCGTCGAGCTGACTGCGAAGCCGGACGAGAAGATCTACCGGATCCTCATCGAGCGGTTCGGCCTGGACCCGGCGCGGACCTTCTACACCGACGACATGGAGTACAACGTCGTCGCGGCACGAGCAGCCGGCCTGGACGCCGAACTGTTCACCAACGCCGCAAACCTCCGCACCCAACTCCACGCCCGCGGCCTCGCACTACAGTAATCCGGTGAGTCGCTGAAGCCGGCTTGCTACAGTGTGGCCGAGATGGTTTCGGTGTATGTCGGGGTGGTTGCGAGGTGGGCTGCTTCGACGTAGATGGTGCTGTCCTGGCAGGTCATCGGCGTCAGCGCTACGTTCGGTTTGCCGGCGTACATGGTCTGTGGCTCGGTGAGACCGGGACGCCAGCGCTTGATCTGGTATGTCTCCTCGCCGCCCGAGCCGACCGCGCGGGTCTCCCAGAGGATCCAGTTGCCGCAGGCAAGGATGGTGTCCGTGACGACGAGTCCGAGCGGCCGGGCGGGGGAGTCGCCGGACTCGCGGACGTACGCCTTGCTCTGGTACTGGTCCGGGTCGGACGCGCCGACTTCCGACCACACGGTCGCACCGCGCACGGTCGCGCCGCTCCACTGGATGCAGTTCGTTGCTGCGGGCACTGGTTGGGGCACCCCGCCCGACCGCGGCGCAGTCAGCACCCGCTTGCATCGGCGGGTCGTCTCCGGCGCGATGATCTCGCTGAAGGTCACCGTGTCGGCGGACACCACCGGATCAGCCACATAGCCGGGGGCGGCGACGCAGGTGATGCTGCGGGACTTCAGCGTCGCGAGGTCGGCGACGATCAGGCACGAGCGGTTCTTCGCGTCGGTCGAGCTGTAGGCGAACGTGCCGTCGTACGCGCCGATCTCCGGCTCGGAGACCGGCGGCAGTGTGGTCGGAGCGGTCGCCTTGCCGGTGGTGAGGTCGTAGCGCAGCACCTTGATCTGCGGGTCGGGGCCGTCGGAGCGGATGTCCTCGATCAGCGCCCAGTGGTCGTCGATCACCACGGGGGACTGCGCGACGAAGCCGGTCGCCGGGACATGCCGTACGACGACCTGCTTGGTGGTGCGGTCGGCGATGGTCGTTGTACCGGCCTCGTCGCTGCCGCGCGTGACGACGTACTTGCGTTGCCGGGTGACGAGATGCTGGCCGTCGACCGGTTGCCGTAGCACGTTCGCCCAGGTGGGCAACGCCGTCCCGGTGTCCGTCGGCCGGCCCGGTTTCGTTGGCGTGACCGACGGACTTGGAGATGGTGTCTGCGTTGGTTTGCTCTCCGGTGTCGTGGACGAGCAGCCGGCGAGCAGCAAGACAACGGTGCCTAGGGCAACGGTACGGCGACGCATCACAGCCCGACGTTCTGGAAGGAGTTGGCCAGGGTGGCGTTGAACATGGCGCTCGCCGGGATGTTCTTCGGGCCGTCGGTGACGTTGCCGCGGCTGTTGAAGCGGCGCTCGTTGAACACCTCGAAGATCGCGATCGTGCTGTTCGCCTTGTTGTACCCGCGGCCGACCTGGTAGTGCCCGCTGTGGTTGAACGCGAGGTACGGGAAGTACCGCTTCAGCAGCTGCACGTGCTCGATCACCGGGGCCTTGTAGACGCCCAGGTGCTTCTCGTGGACGGTGAGGAAGGTCTGCGCGTTCCACGTCGAGACGCTCTGCACGATGTACGTGCCGGCGGACTTGGGCCAGGCCGTCTTCAGGTTCGTCTGCCGCACCATCGCGGAGATCGCCGTACCGCCGGTCGTCGCGCCGAGGTCCTTCGCCCAGGACGCCTGCGTGTCCTTCTGGTTGTCATCGGCCCAGTCGATCGACTGGAACGTCGCCGGACCACACCAGTACCCCTTCTCCTGCGAGGTCTGGAACCCCTTCATGATGTACGCCGAAGCCGGGGCGGTGGTCGGGATGGTGTTGGGCGTGGTGGTTGGGGCTGAGGTCGAGGTGGGTGTGCCGGCTGCGAGTTCGCGGAGTTCGCGGGCCTTTTCGCGGCCGTTCCAGGCGGCTTGCATCTCGTCGAGTTCCACGGCGACGCGCTGGCTCTTCGGCAGCGCGGCCCGTTGGGCGACGAGCGCCTCAGGCGTCAGGTCACCCGTCGCGATGTCCTGCTCGACCCCGGCGTCCGCGGAGCGTTCGCTCGGCTGGTCCATCAGTGCGTGGCGTTGGGCGCTGGTCGGCGCCTGGTTCACGAAGCCGAGCCCGAGACAGTAGTTCTCGGTCTCGAGCTTGAAGCACCGGAGCATGGACGCTGCTTGAGCCGAACTGTCGGCGGACCGCAGCTGCACGTCGCCGGGCGACGTCTGCGTGACCTGCTTCACGACGTCACTCCACGACCGCGCCGCCGGCGGCTCATCAGAGGTCGACGCCGGAGTCGTTGTGGGGCCAGGTGGTTGGTAGGCCTGAGCGTTGAGGGGTGCCTGGGTGAGCAGTGCACCCAGGAGGACCAGTGTTGCTCCCCGTGCTGCTGTGCGCATTGGGTCTCCCGAGCGGCGTGTGACGACAGTGACTGAGGGTACGCCTGGGACCACAGTACGTGCTTGAGGCAACAAGCGTCAGCCCCCTCCCGCCGGGAATCCACGGGACCGGGCAACTAGACTTGCCCGGTCCCGATCCGTGGAACCTGTGTGGAGAGTCTGTGTCGGTCCAACCCATCCGCCTGTTCGGCGACCCCGTACTGATCACGAAGGCCGAGCCGGTCGTCGACTTCGACGCCGAGCTGCGCCGCCTGGTCGCGGACCTCACCGACACCATGCAGGACGCGCCCGGCTCCGGTCTGGCCGCGCCGCAGATCGGTGTCGGTCTGCGCGTGTTCACGTACCACGTCGAGGGTGAGCTGGGACACCTGATCAACCCGGAGCTGTCGCTGTCCGCCGAGGACCAGTTCGGCCCCGAGGGCTGCCTGTCGATCCCCGGACTGACCTTCGACTGCCGCCGCGCCCAGTCGGTGATCGCGAAGGGCTTCAACATGTACGGCGACCCGGTGGTGATCGAGGGCTCCGACCTGCTCGCCCGCTGCATCCAGCACGAGACAGACCACCTGGACGGCATCCTGTTCGTCGACCGGCTCGACCGCGAGACCCGCAAACAGGCGATGAAGGCGATCCGCGAAGCCGAGTGGTCCGGCCTGGCCGGCCCACCGCAGATCAAGGTCTCGCCACACCCGACGAACGGATTAGGCCTGTGAGAGTCGTCTTCGCCGGTACGCCGGAGCCTGCCGTCACTGCGCTCGAAGCGATCGTTGCCAGCCGCCACGAGTTGGTCGGCGTCGTCACGCGCCCGGACGCGCCGGCCGGCCGTGGCCGGAAGCTCGTCGCTTCGCCGGTCGCGCAGTACGCCGAGGAGCTCGGTGGGATCGAGATCCTGAAGCCGGTCAAGCCGAGCGACCCCGACTTCCTGGCCCGGCTGCGGGAGATCGCGCCGGACTGCTGCCCGGTCGTCGCGTACGGCGGGTTGCTGCCGCAGGCCGCGCTCGACATCCCGCAGTACGGCTGGATCAACCTGCACTTCTCGGTGCTGCCCGCCTGGCGCGGGGCGGCGCCGGTGCAGCACTCGATCATCTCCGGTGACGACGTGACCGGCGCGAGTACGTTCCGGATCGTGAAGGCGCTCGACGCGGGCCCCGTGTACGGCGTACTCACCGAGCCGATCGGCCCCGAGGACACGTCCGGTGACCTCCTGCACCGGCTCGCGGTGTCCGGCTCGAAGCTGCTCGTCGACACGCTCGACGGCATCGAGGCCGGCGTGCTCGAGGCTCGCGAGCAGCCGGCCGACGGCGTCACGCTGGCGCCGAAGATCACGGTCGAGGACGCCGAGCTGGACCTGAACGCGCCGGCGCAGCGCGTGGACCGGCTGGTGCGCGGATGCAATCCGGCGCCCGGGGCGTGGACGACGTTCCGCGGCGAGCGGCTGAAGGTGCTCGCCGTACGGCTGACCGACGAAGAGCTCAAGCCCGGCGAGTTGCGGGCGACCAAGTCGAGCGTGAAGGCCGGCACCGGGAGCAAGGCCGTGGAGCTGGTCACGGTCCAGCCGCAGGGCAAGAAGCCGATGGCCGCCGCCGACTGGGCGCGCGGCATCCGCCTCACCGACGAGGACGTCCTGGGATCGAAAGCGTGAGCGATCGCTCCCCCCGCAATCGAGCACCGCAGCGGCAGCCGGACCGGGTCCGGAGGGTTGCCTACCAGGTGGTCCGGCAGGTCACGAGCGAGGGCGGCTACGCGAACCTCGCGCTGAACAAGGCGCTCCGCGAGGCGCGCCTCGGCGGGCGTGATGCCGCGTTCTGCACCGAGCTCGTGCACGGCACGCTGCGCTGGCAGGGAACGTACGACGTCTTCCTCGCGCGCAACGTTTCGCGGCCGCTCGCAGATCTCGACCCGGAACTGCTCGACCTGCTCCGGCTCGGCACCCATCAGCTGCTGAACATGCGCGTCGACTCGTACGCCGCGGTGTCGGAGATGGTCACGCTGACCCGCTCGGAGCTCGGGCAGAAGCGCACGGGCCTGGTCAACGCGGTACTCCGCAAGATCAGCCAGCGCACACTCGACCAGTGGATCACCACGACGGCGCCGTCGCCCGAGGAGGATCTCCCGGGCTTTCTGGCGATCGCTGAGGCACACCCGCGCTGGGTGATCGAAGCCTTCGAACGCGCGCTCACCGACGGACCGGGCGCCGCGCCGCCGGGCGACGCAGCGGTCGAGCTGGAGCGGCTCCTTGTTGCGGACAATGACCCGCCGCGGGTGACGTTGGTGGCCCGGCCCGGGCTGGCTGACGTGGACGAGCTGGTTGCCGCCGGCGCATCCCCGGCGCAGTGGTCGCCGTACGGCGCTGTGCTCGACGGCGGAGGTGACCCGGGCCGGATCGAGGCGGTCGCGACCGGGCGAGCCGGCGTACAGGACGAGGGATCGCAGCTCGTCGCGATCGCGCTGGCGTCGGCGAAGGTCGACGGTGACGACGCGAATTGGCTCGATCTGTGTGCGGGGCCGGGCGGAAAGTCCGCATTGCTCGCTGCGCTGGTCGAGGACTGTCACCTGACCGCGGTCGAGCCGCTCAAGCACCGCGCGGAGCTCGTCCGCCAGAACCTCCGCGCGATCCCCGGCGACCACAAGGTGCTCGTGGGCGACGGTACGAAGCCGACGTGGCCGGCCGGTTCGTTCGATCGGGTGCTGGCCGACGTACCGTGCAGTGGCCTGGGAGCGTTGCGCCGCCGCCCGGAAGCGCGCTGGCGCCGTACGCCGGAAGACGTCGAGGCGCTGCGTCCGCTCCAGGAAGCGTTACTCGACTCCGCGATCACCTCGGTACGGCCGGGTGGTGTTGTCGCGTATGTGACGTGTTCGCCGCATCCGGGCGAGACGCGCGCAGTGGTCGACGCGGTACTGTCACGCCGCGACGACGCGACTCTCGAGGACGCCCGGTCGCTGTTCCCCGGCGTGCCGGACCTGGGGGAGGGGCCCGACGTCCAGCTCTGGCCGCACCTGCACGGCACCGACGCGATGTACCTGGCGCTGATCCGCCGACCGTAGTCTGGACCTGCTGTCAGGCGCTACGGGGCGAACGGTCATGATTGTGACGTGACAACAACCGCATCGCCTCCGGCCGCCTCGACCCGGCAGCACCACCTGGTCGGCCTCACGTCGGCGTTCGGGATCGGGATGCTGGTCGCCGTCCAGTCCCGGATCAACGGCGAACTCGGCGGCATCCTCGGCGACGGGATCCCGGCGGCGCTGATCTCCTTCGGGTCCGGACTGCTGGTTCTGTTGGTCGCGGCGGCAGTTCTTCCCCGGGTACGCCGTGCGCTCGGCAACATCTGGCGCACGATCAGGAGACCGATGCGCGGGTACGGCGGACTGCGCTGGTGGCAGTGCCTCGGCGGTGTCGCCGGCGCGTTCCTGGTGGCGACGCAGTCGATCACCGTGTCGGTGATCGGTGTCGCGGTGTTCCTGGTGGCGGGGGTGGCCGGGCAGGCGATCAGCAGCCTGGTCGTCGATCGGCTCGGTTTCGGTCCGGCGGGTCCGCAGCCGCTCACCACGCTGCGGATCGTCGGCGCACTGATCGCGCTGGTCGCCGTCGGCCTCGCGGTGTCGGAGCAGGTGAGTCACCCTGACGGCTTGCTGCTCGCGGTCCTGCCTGCGCTGGCCGGCGTCGGTACCGCAGTGCAGCAGGCGATCAACGGGCGGGTCGCCCGGACCGCCTCGTCCGATGCGTACGGCGCGGTCGCGGCAGGGGTGGTGAACTTCCTGGTCGGATTCGTCGCGCTGCTGCTCGTGTTCCTCGTCGATCTCGTACTTCGGGGTGCGCCGCGGCACCTGCCGAGCGAGCCGTGGCTGTACCTGGGCGGCCTGTGCGGCGTCGTCTTCATCAGCGCCGCGGCCGCCGTGGTCCGCGTCGTCGGCGTCTTCGTCCTGGGCCTGGGCACGATCGCCGGCCAACTGATCGCCAGCCTCTTCATCGACATCTTCGTCCCGGTCGCCGACAAGCCGGTGACCGCCCCGGTCGTGATCGGCACCCTCCTGGCCCTGGCCGCCGTCGCGGTCGCCGCAGTCCCCAACCTCCGCCGAGCCTCCTAGGCGCCCAGCCCCGCGCGCGCCCGCTCCGCAGCCGCGCCCGCGAGTTTGCGGCGGCGGGTGGTGAAGACGCCCTGGGAGACGGCGACGCCGAGGAGGACGATCAGGCCGCCGACGGGCTGGTACCAGGTGATGTGTTCGTGCAGGACGATCACGCCGACGATGATCGAGAACACCGGCATCAGGTACGTGACCATCGACGAGCGGCTGGCGCCGATCAGGCGGATGTTGCGCATGTTCAGCACGAACGCGAACCCGCTGCCGAGTGCCCCGAGTGCGAGCACGCTCAGCACCACCTCGACCGGCAGCGACCACGGCGCGGGCGGCGCCTGCCCGGTGACCAGCGGAGCGACGACCGCGAGCTGCACCGTTGCACAGAGCAACAAAGCCGTGGACAGTGCGGTGCCCGACAACGCCGTACCTGCCAGGAACCGTTTCTGGTAAGGGATCGCGAGCCCGTAGAAGAACGCGGCCAGCATGCACAGCCCCTGCCCGACGAGGTCCGCGCCGCCGTGCACCCGCCACGCTCCGAGCACGACGAGCATGCCGAGGAACCCGATCAGCAACCCGAATCCGCGCTGCGCGGAGAACTTCTCGGTCCGGAACAGCAGCACCGCGATCGGCAGCACGATCAACGGCGTGATGCCGTTCCAGATCCCGGCGAGCAGCGACGGGATGCGCTCCTCGCCGTACCCGAACAGCGTCCACGGGATCGCCGAACCGATCGCCCCGACCACGAACGAGTGCGCCCACAGCCTCGGGTCCCGCGGCAGCGGCTCGCGCTTCACGACCAGGATCGAGAGCAGTACGACGGCACCGGCGAGCACCCGGCCGAGGGCCAGGTACAGCGGCGGCAACTCGCGGACACCGATCGAGATGAATAAGAAACTGCAGCCCCAGATCGCCGCCAGGGCCAGCATCGTGGGAAGCCACGCCTTCACGGGGACAGTGTCAGTAGTCGTCGGCACGCTCACTCCTGACATCCTGCACTACCGCACCGACAGTTCGCGCATTTTTATCCGTATTCGGGCAGGTGCTGGCGGCGGCTGTCAGGAGCGAGAGAGGATGACGCGCATGAGTGCCTTCGACGTGGTCGCCGTCCGCAAGCAGTTCCCCGCCCTCGAGGAGGGTGCCGCGCACTTCGACGGGCCCGGTGGTTCGCAGACGCCGCAGTCCGTCGCCGATGCGGTCGCGACGGCGATGACCTCGGCGCTCGCCAACCGCGGGCAGCTGACCCCCGCGGAACGCCGTGCGGACGAGATCGTCGTCGGCGCGCGTCAGGCGATGGCCGATCTGCTCGGTACGACGGCGCAGGGGATCGTGTTCGGCCGCAGCATGACGCAACTGACGTACGACTTCTCCCGCACGCTCGCCAAGACCTGGGCGCCGGGCGACGAGGTGATCGTCACCCGCCTCGACCACGACGCGAACGTCCGCCCGTGGGTACAGGCCGCCGAGGCCGCCGGCGCCACGGTCAAGTGGCTCGGCTTCGACCCGGAGACCTCCGAGCTGGACGACATCGCCCCGCTCCTCACCGACCGCACCCGCCTGGTCGCGGTCACCGCCGCGTCGAACCTCCTCGGCACCCGCCCCGACACGCAGAAGATCGCCGCGCAGGTCCACGAGGCGGGCGGGCTCATCTACGTCGACGGCGTGCACCTGACCGCGCACGCGCCGGTCGACGCGCGGTACGCCGACTTCTACGCGTGCTCGCCGTACAAGTTCTTCGGCCCGCACCTCGGCGTGCTGACCGCCGCGCCCGAGCTGCTCGAGACGCTGAAGCCCGACAAGCTGCTGCCGTCGACGGACGCCGTACCCGAGCGGTTCGAGTTCGGCACCCTGCCGTACGAGCTCCTCGCCGGCGCCACTGCGGCCGTCGACTTCATCGCGGGCCTGGGTGGCGCCGGCAGCACCCGCCGCGAGCGTCTGGTCGCCTCACTCCAACTGGTCGAAGCGCACGAGGACGCCTTGCGCGACGACCTCGAGGCCCGTCTCCGAGCGATCCCTGGCATCACGCTCCACGGCCACGCCGCGAACCGGACGCCGACCCTGCTGTTCACGCTCGACGGCCACGCACCGTCCGCCGTTGCGGAGCACCTCGCGAAGGCGGGAGTCAATGCGCCGGCCGGTTCGTTCTACGCCTACGAGCCGTCCCGTCACCTCGGTCTCGGCCCGGCCGGTGCGGTCCGCGCCGGCCTGGCGCCGTACAACGACCAGTCGGATGTCGACCGTCTCGTGGCAGCGGTCTCCGCCTTGACCGGCCCGAGAAGCACTAACTAAAGTCTCTGGGGAAAGTAATCCGCCCCGAGGGAGTCAGGTGAAACCACCGAGCGCTGTTTTCGTCCAGACGGACCCCTCGGACGGCTTGATCGCACCGTCACGCGCGGGCGCCGAGGTGACGTGGAACGACGGCCCAGAAGGTGCCTCGATCGAGGTCACCGCGACGCGGATATCCCGCGTCGCCCTGCGCTGGCAGGAGAAGCTGCCGAGCGACGCCCTCATCCTCGGCGATGCATGGGAGCGTTCGTACGGCGACCTGCAGTGGCGGCACCAGCAACCCGAGCGCTTCCTGCCCTGGTACTTCCTCGTCCACGATCCCCGGACCGGTACGACGACCGGCGCCGGCGTCGACGTACAGCCGAACGCGTTCTGCTCGTGGACGGTCGACGGCGACGGCTTCACGCTCTGGCTCGACCTGCGGAACGGCGGCGGCCCGGTCCAGCTGGACGGTCGTACGCTGGCAGCGGCGGTCGTGCGACGATTCGAGGACGCGGGCACTCCCTGGCAGACCCTCAACGCAGCGGTCGCCTCCCTGAGCACCCGGCTACCGGCGCGACCTGAGCCCGCGCCGGTGGCCGGGCCTGTAGTTGGTGCCAACAACTGGTACTACGCCTACGGTGAGAACTTCGACGAGAAGGCCGTCCTGCAGGACGCGTCCACGATCGTGGAACTCGCCGACGGCCACCCGGTGAAGCCCTTCAGCGTCGTCGACGACGGTTGGTACCCGGGCGGCATCGCCTCCGGCGGCCCCTGGGACCGCGGTACGCCGGGAGTCTTCGACGACCTGGCCGGTACGGCGGCCGCGATCAAGCAGCTCGGTGCGCGACCGGGACTGTGGTTCCGTCCGCTCCTGGTCCGCGAGCCCAGCGCGCTGGCGTCGAAGGGCCCGCACGACAAGCCGGGCCGGGCGCTCGACCCGTCGTACCCGGAGGTCCTGGACGGGGTCCGCGCGGACCTGCAGCGGTTCAAGGACTGGGGTTTCGAGCTGGTCAAGCACGACTTCAGCACGTACGACGTGTTCGGCAACTTCGGCCCCGCGATGGGTTCGCGGCTGACCCGCGACGGCTGGCAGCTCCATGATCCGTCGCGGACGACCGCGGAGATCGTGCTGGCGTTCTACCGCGAGATCCGCGCCGCGGCCGACGGCGTCGTACTGATCGGGTGCAACACCGTCGGTCACCTCGCCGCCGGGCTCGTCGACGTGCAGCGGATCGGTGACGACACCTCGGGCCGCGACTGGGAACGCACTCGGAAGATGGGCGTGAACACGCTCGCGTTCCGGCTCCCGCAGCACAACCGGTTCTTCACCGTCGACGCGGACTGCGTCCCGTGTACGCCGCAGACGCCGTGGGAGCTGAACGCACGCTTCCTCGACGTCGTCGCCCGATCCGGTACGGCGTTGTTCCTGTCGATCGACCCGGCGGCGCGAACCGCCGAGACCGACCGTGCACTGCGGGCCGGGATCCGGCTGGCCCTCGACGGCGGTACGCCGGGCGGGATCGAGCCGGCGGACTGGCTGACGAACACCACGCCGACCGTGTGGCGATCGGGCGACGAGACCATCACGTACGACTGGTCACAGCCATGGGGTGCGGACCCGAATGGCTAGACGGGGGACGAATCTCGACCGCGTCGGGGGGTTCAACGATGCTGTCGTGCTGGACGCGATCCGCCGCAGCGAACAACTCAGCCGGGTCGAACTCGCCGAGGCGACCGGCCTGTCCGGGCAGGCGATCTCGAACATCGCACGCCGGCTGCTCGACGCCGGCCTGGTCCGCGAGGCGGGCCGGCTGCGCGGCGCGGGTCTGGGCAAGCCCCGGACCTTGCTCGAGCTCGAGCCGACCGGCCGGTACGCCGTCGGCGTCCATCTCGACCCGTCCGTGGTCACCGTCGTACTGCTCGACCTGACCGGTGAGGTGGTCGCGCGCCGGCCGGTCGACCAGCATGCCGACGATCCCGATCCGCTGATCGACGGCATCGCGAAGACGATCGAGGACGTGATCGCCGAAGCCGGTGCGGTGCGCGACCGGGTCACCGGCGTCGGGATCGCCGCGCCCGGCCCGATCGACGTCGACCGCGGAGTGGTCGTGGACCCTCCCAACCTGTCGACCTGGCATCTGGTTCCGCTGCGCGACCAGCTCCACGAACGCACCGGCCTGCCGGTCGTCCTGGACAAGGACGTGACCGCCGCCGCGTCCGCGGAGCGATGGGCCGGGCAGGACGGGAGCTTCCTGTTCTTCTACCTCGGCACCGGTGTCGGCGCCGGGCTGGTGATCGGCGACGACGTGGTCCGCGGATCCTCCAGCAACGTCGGCGAGATCGGTCACGTGATCGTCGACCCGGACGGACCGGTTTGCTACTGCGGACGGCGGGGTTGCGTCGGTGAGGCCAGCCAGCCGCGATATCTGGTACAGCAGGCGGTACAGGCCGGCGTACTTGCCGAAGGCATCGACCTGGACGACAGGCAGGCTGTCGACGAAGCGTTCGGGCGGTTGTGTGCGCTGGCCGCCGACGGTGCCGGAGCTGCGCTGCAGATCGTCGTGACGCTGGCCGGCCGGATCGCCAAGGTGGTCGAGGACATCGCGAACCTGCTCGACCTGGACCGGGTGGTCTTCGGCGGTCCGCAGTGGACGCGCCTCGCCCCGGTGCTCGGCGACGCGGTGCGCATCGCGCTCGACGAGCGGTTCCTCGTCCGCGCCGTCCACCCGTTCGAGGTCACCGGTACCGTGGTCGGCGCCGATGTCGGCGCGATCGGCGCCGCGAGCCTGGTCCTGGACCGGACCTTCTCGCCCAACCCCTCACTTGTCGCTGGTGAAAGGTAGATGTGTTGATGATCGACCCTGAGGTCCTCGCCCGCGCCGTCGCGGCCGTTCAGCGGGCGACCGGTGACGAGGTGATCGCGGAGATGTTCCGGCGCTCGATGGCGGAGAACCTTCCGGCGGTCGCCGAGCGGCTGCCGGACGGGACGACGTTCGTGCTCACCGGCGACATCCCGGCGATGTGGCTGCGCGACTCCGCCGCCCAGCTGCGCCCGTACCTGTTGCTGTGCAAGGACGATCCGGGGCTGCAGGACGTGCTGATCGGCGTACTGCACCGGCAACTCGAGTACGTCGTACTGGACCCGTACGCGAACGCCTTCAACAAAGAGGCGAACGGCGCCGGGCATGTCGCCGACGACACCGAGATGTCGGCGTGGGTGTGGGAGCGCAAGTACGAGATCGACTCGCTGTGCTTCCCGCTCGAGTTGGCGTACCGGCTGTGGCGGATCACCGGCCGCGCGGACGTGATCGACGACCGGTTCCGGGCCGCGGCCGAGGCGATCATCGACCTGTGGATCGTGGAGCAGGACCACGAGGCGCGATCGACGTACCGCTTCCAGCGCGACGAGCCGAACATGCTGCCGTCGGACACGTTGGCGCGCGAGGGCCGCGGGCGGCTGACCCGGCCGACGGGGATGTCGTGGAGTGCGTTCCGGCCCAGTGACGACGCGACCGAACTGGGCTTCAACGTGCCGGGCAACATGTTCGCGTCGGTCGTGCTCGGATACCTGGAGGAGATCGCCACCGAGGTACTGCGCGACGAGCCGCTCGCCGACCGCGCGAAGGCGCTGAAGGCCGAGATCGACGACGGCATCGCGTCGCACGGCATCGTCGAGCACCCGGTGCACGGGCGGGTGTACGCGTACGAGGTCGACGGGCTGGGGCAGTCCTTGCTCATGGACGACGCCAACATGCCGAGCCTGTTGTCGATCCCGCTGACCGGGTACGCCGCCGCGGACGACCCGACGTACCTCGCGACACGCTCGCTGCTGCTGAGCCCGGACAACCCGTACTACTACAGCGGTACGGCGGCGTCCGGCATCGGCAGCCCGCACACACCGCCGCGCTACATCTGGCACATCGCCCTCGCCGTACAGGGCATCTCGAGTACGTCGCCCGAAGAACGCCGCCGCCTCCTCGAACTCCTCCGCGACACCACCGGCGGCACCGGCCAGATGCACGAAGGCTTCAACGTCGACGACCCCACCCAATACACCCGAGAATGGTTCTCCTGGGCCAACGCCATGTTCTGCGAACTAGCCCTGGTACACGCCGGCATCAGGTGACGTCTCGGCGGCGGGTTGTCCAGGCTGCGAGGGCGGTGAAGGCGAGGCAGTAGGCGAGCAGGGTGAGGAGGGCTCGGGTGCCGGTGACGGCGTCGCGTACTCCTGGTGGGGCGTCGGAGGTTGCCATGCCGGTGACGGCGAAGACCAGGGAGCCGGCGTTGGTGCCGGGGAGGAGGTTGGCGAGCCACTTCAAGCTTGGTAGGAGGCTGCTGACGACGCCGGCCAGGAGGGTCTCGATGCCCAGGATCCAGACCACGCCGAGCCCGATCGGCAACGCGACGTTGCGGAAGGCAACGGCCAGGACGGCGCCGGCCAGGCACCACATCATCAGCACCAGCCAGCCGCCGGCCAGACCCTGCAGGAGATCGACCGCGCTCGGCCAGGTCGTCGAGCCGTTCTCGGCGGCCGCGATGCCGACGCTGCACAGCGCGCAGGCAGCGAAGATCCCGAGCACCCAGAGCGCGATCATCGTCGCGAGGGCGAGGAACTGTGCGCCGAGAATCGTCAGCCGCCGCGGGCGCTGGGTGAGTACGGTCTTCAGCGTCCCCCACGTGTACTCGCCGCCGATCACGATCGCGCCCAGGACCAGCGCGAGCGCGCCGGCGAAGATCGGGTAGCCGCCGATCGTGTTGTCGATGACGCGTTCGGGCAGCATGCCGCGGAGAATCTCGGCGCGCGGTACGCCGTTCGTCTGCGGATTGTCGTCACCGGTCGCGTACCCGAGGTACGGCAGCAGGTACCCGAAGATCAGGCTGAGGACCAGCCCGGCGCCGAACAGCACCCAGACCGCGGATCGCTTGCGGAGCTTGAGGAGCTCCGCTCGGTAACTACCCAACATCGGCCTTCTCCTCTGCGGTGAGCTCGAAGAAGATGTCCTCGAGAGCGCGTTCGGTGGCGCGCAGTTCGTACACCTCGATCCCGGCCTGCACCAGCGTCCGGTTCACCTCGGCGGCCTTCGCCGGATCCACCTGCACCCGGAGCGTGTCGTCGTACTGGTGGACGCTGCCGAAGCGCGTCAGCAGGCTCTGTGCATCCTCGCGAGGGGTGGCGCGGACGACGAGTTCCTGCTCGCCGCGGAGCTCCTCGACGTTGTGCTCGGCAACCATCCGGCCGGCGTTGATGATGCCGACCCGGTCGCAGATCTGCTGTACCTCGCCGAGCAGATGGCTGGACAGTACGACGGTGCGCCCGCCGCTGCCCAGCTCGCGGATCAGCCGGCGCATGTCGCGCATCCCGGCCGGGTCGAGGCCGTTGGTCGGCTCGTCGAGGATCACCAGCTCGGGGTCCTTCAGCAGCGCGGCCGCGACACCGAGCCGTTGCTTCATCCCGAGGGAGTACGTCGAGAACCGGTCCTTCGCGCGGTCGGTGAGGTCGACGAGCTCCAGCACCTCGTCGATCCGGCCCCGCGGTACGTCGGCGTACTCCGCCAGCAATCGCAGATTGTCGAGGCCGGACAGGTACGGGTAGAACGCCGGCGACTCGATCATCGACCCCGTTCGCCGCAGTACGCCGGATTCGCCCGGCCGACCGCCCAGCACCCGCACGTTCCCGCTGGTCGGCGCGATCAGCCCGGTGAGGATCCGCAGCGTGGTCGTCTTACCCGCACCGTTCGGCCCCAGGAACCCGTACACCTCACCCGGCAGCACCATCAGATCGACACCGTCAACCGCGAGAGTGTCGCCGTACCTCTTCGTCAGCCCACTGACCTCAACTAGCGCATCCATACTCCGAGAGTGCCGGTCGCGTCGTGCTTCCGGCGTCACCTCGGGGGAGTGACCACAGCTACCTCAGGTGGAGTACTCAACCCAGCCAGCCGGGGCGGACAAGCCCGGTCTGGTAGGCGACGACGACGAGTTGAGCGCGGTCGCGGACGCCGAGTTTGATCATCGCGCGGCTGACGTGCGTCTTCGCCGTGGCGGGGCTCAGCACGAGCCGTTCTGCGATCTCGTCGTTCGAGAGGCCTTCGCCGACGAGTGCGACGATCTCCTTCTCGCGCTCGGTGAGTACGTCGAGCTCCTTGCTGGCGTGCGGCTGCCGCGACCGCGTCGCGAACTCGGCGACCAGCCGCCGCGTCACCCCGGGCGACAGCAGCGCGTCCCCGCGCGCGACCACCCGCACCGCATGCAGCAGCTCCACCGGCTCGGTGTCCTTCACCAGGAACCCGCTCGCCCCCACGCGCAGTGCCTCGAACACGTACTCGTCCAGGTCGAACGTCGTCAGGATCACCACATGGACGTCGGCCAGCTCGGGATCCGCGCCGATCTGCCGGGTCGCCTCGAGGCCGTCGGTGCCGGGCATGCGGATGTCCATCAGCACCACGTCGGGCTTCTCGCGCCGCGCGACCGCGACCGCCTCCGCGCCGTCCGGCACCTCACCGACCACGGTGATGTCGTCCTCGGCGTTCAGCAGCGACCGGAACCCGGCCCGCACCAACGCCTGATCGTCCGCCAGCAGCACCCGAATCATGCGCTGGAGCTTATGCGAGCCCGGCGTCGTGTGCGAGCAGTGCGACCTGGGTCCGGTTGCCGAGCTCGAGCTTGGTGAGGATGTGCGAGATGTGCGCCTTCACCGTCGCGAGGCTCATGAACAGCTCCGCCGCGATCTGCGCGTTCGCCTTGCCCTGCGCGACCGCGAGCATCACGTCGTACTCCCGCGGCGACAAGCGCTGCAGCTTCCGTTCGGCGATCGTGTGCGCGTCGGCCTGGGTGGCGGCCCGGTCCATCAGGCGGCGCGTGATCGCCGGCGACAGGATCGGGTCCCCGGCCGCGACCCGCCGTACCGCCTCGACGATCTGCGGCGGGGGAGTGTCCTTGAGCAGGAACCCGCTGGCCCCGGCGCGAAGCGCGTGCAGGACGTTCTCGTCGGTGTCGAACGTGGTCAGCACCACGACCTCGGGCGGGTTCGTGCGCGCCCGCAGCCGGCGGGTTGCGACGATCCCGTCCACCCGCGGCATCCGCAGGTCCATCAGCACGATGTCCGGGAAGTGCGCGTCGACGGCGGCCGGTACCTCGTCCCCGTCGGCGGCCTGCCCGACGACCGAGATCCCGTTCGCGCCGTCCAGCATCATCTCCAGGCTGGCCCTGACCAATGCGTCGTCGTCAACCACCAGTACCCGGATCATGACGGCCACGGTAGCGAGGCCTTGAGGCGGAACGCGCCACCGGGCTCCCTTCCGTGGTCCAGCGTGCCGCCCGCGAGCTGGACCCGCTCGGTCAGCCCGACCAGGCCGGTCCCGCTTCCGGGCACCAGGGGCGCGCCGTTGGACGCTGCGTTTGTGAGTTCGATGCGCAGTCCGTCGCCGGGGTGGCCGGTGACCATCACCTTCACGGGGGATCCCGCGGCGTGCTTGCGGGCGTTGGTCAGGCCTTCCTGCACGACCCGGTACGCCGTTCTTCCGGTTGCCGGTGGCAACGACGTGGGGTCCGCGACCTGGTCGTCGTACGCGATCGTCGTCCCCGCCTGCCGGGACTCGTCGACCAGCGCGCGCAGGTCCCCGAACGTCGGCTGCGGTCGCGACTCGTACACGTCCTCGTCGCGCAGCACGTTGATGACCTCACGCAGCTCGTCGAGTGCCTGGTGTACGCCGATGCGGATCACGCCGGCCGCCTTGGCCAGCTTCTCCGGCGACGAGTCCGGGCGATACTCCAGCGCACCGGCGTACGTCGCCAGCAGTGACAGGCGATGTGCGAGTACGTCGTGCATCTCGCGCGCCATCTTGGTGCGCTCGAGGAACCGTGCCTCCGCGACCCGTCGGCCCTGCTCCGCCTCGGCCCGATGTGCGCGCTCGCGCAGCGACGCCAGCAGTTGCTGGCGAGCCTGCGTGCCCTGACCCCAGCCGAGCAGTGCGGCGTGGACGACGACGACAAGTACGGCGTACCAGAGGTACGGCAGGCCGTGGATCGGTTGCCAAAGGCCCTGGATCAGGTGTCCGGCGGTGCCGGCGACCGCGACCAGGATCGACGTGCGCAGCGGGCGGCGCAAGGCGACGGACAGCGTGCCGACGGTGGACGGCGGCGTACCGGCGGGGGAGAAGGCGGCCAGTACGGCGAGGGCGAGCGCGCCCTGAACCGGCCGGCGGAAGGTCAGTGGAACGAGCACGAGCGAGGCGAGCCCGACCACGATGTCGAGGGCCAGGAACTTGCGGTGCTCCGGGTCCGGCAGCCGCCCGACGATCGTTGCCGCGACCATCACCGCGATCGCAGCGACGGCGAGGACCTCGACCGATCTCGACGCCCTCCGCGGCGCGCACAACTCGTCCATACCGCTGAGCGTAGGCGGCCCCCGCGATCCCCACCACCAACCAAAGTCGAACCCCACCAGACTTCCGGCCACCACCCCCCAGCCCCCCGGCCGATGCCGCGCCCGCCCACCGAACCCCAAGCTCAACCCATGAACCCC
>DASXXB010000324.1:0-44898 GCA_036503355.1 Kribbella sp.
CATGATCACCTCGACGGGACCGGCCTTGCGCACGGTCGTGATGGTGGCGGTCGCGGCGATCTCGTCGCCGGCCTTGATCGGGCGGGTGTAGCTGAACTTCTGCGCGCCGTGCACGATCCGGTCCAGCCGGAGGCCGAGCTCCTCGTCGTTCAGCAGCTCCTCGAGCGCGCGGCTGCCGATCACGAACGCGAAGGTCGGCGGCGCGACCGCGTCGTCACCGCGGTACGCCGGGTTGCTGTCACCGATCGCGTCGGCGAACTCCCGGATCTTCTCCCGGCCGACCTGATAGGACCCGGCGGCCGTGTAACTGCGGCCGACCATCGTGGCGTCGATCGTCATATCCGCCAACCTTACTGGCACACTATGACCCGGGTTTCCGCCGCCCATGATTACGACGGAAGGTTGATCGTGACGGCAGTGGCGGCGCTGGCGGCGTACGCGCCTCGGTATCGGGTCGAGATCGGCGAGCCGGAGGGCTCCGACTGGCTGCGGGTGGACCGCATCCTCGAGCCGGGCAGTCCCGAGCTCACCGAGCTGCTCAAGCGCGACGACGAGGCGAGCTGTCACCGAACGGCGCATGCGAACGCGCTCAGCATGATGTCGTTCTACGCCGGTCGCGCTCCGGCGACCGCGCTCCTGCTGTGGGCGCTGGAGGGTCACGTCCTCGACATCCGTCCGCAGAACCTGTGGGTCCGGCCGCACGAGGGGCACGGGATCGCGGCGGTCGCCGTACGCTCGGCCGACTTCCTCCCCGGCGGCCTGGAGACGCTGTACGACGTCGTACTGCGACAGCACCTGCTGCCACTGTCCGAGGAGCTGCACCGGCGTACGCGGGCCGGGCTGCGGCAGGTGTACGGCGGGGTTGCGGCCGGATGCGCGATGGGATTCTGTGCCGCGACGCGCGAGGAGGTGGCGGTGGAGCCGGCGTACCTGCTGGAGCGCTGGCGGACGTTCGTGGCGAAGGCGCCGGGCGGGCTGGCGCGGCTCGGCGAGGTGGAGGTCGCGGCCGGGAAGCTCGTGTACCTGCGCAACACCTGCTGCCTGTACTACACGAGCGAATCCGGCCGCGACACCCTCTGCGGCTCCTGCTGCCTCACTCCACGTGACACCCGCCTCACCGCCTACAAAGCCGGCCGCCCAATCCTCACCGTCTGAACCTCGTCCAACGGATCACCCGAAGACACAGCAAAGGCCGCTCCGAACAATCCGGAGCGGCCTGAGCGTAGAAAGCTGGGGTCAGCGGGTTTCGCGGTGCCAACTACCACCCCTGCTCTTCCTGGGCACAGCACAAAGCCGCTCCGAAGTTCCGGAGCGGCCTGAGCGTAGAAAGCTGGGGTCAGCGGGTTTCGCGCTGCCAGCTACCACCCCTGCTCTTCCTGGGCACAGCACGAAGCCGCTCCGGAGTTCCGGAGCGGCTTCGCGGAAGAGCTGGGGTCAGCGGGTTTCGCGGTGGTCGGTGTGGTCGTTGCACCGGTGGCAGTACTTCTTCAGCTCAAGACGATCCGGGTCGTTGCGCCGGTTCTTCTTGGTGATGTAGTTCCGCTCCTTGCAGACCGTGCACGCCAGCGTGATCTTCGGGCGAATGTCGGTTGACTTGGCCACTGCTGCCTCTTCTGTCAGGAGTGCGCAACTGAGGTGATCGCACTCTCGAGATACTGCCTTGCCAGGTAGCGGGGGCGGGAGTCGAACCCGCGACACCACGATTATGAGCCGTGTGCTCTAACCACCTGAGCTACCCCGCCGGGTATGAGTTCGCCATCCCACCCGGAGGTGGGACGACGTGCTCAGAGCCCCTTTACGGAATCGAACCGTAGACCTTCTCCTTACCATGGAGACGCTCTGCCGACTGAGCTAAAGGGGCGGGCCGAGGAGAGAGATTACACGGTCCGCCGCCCCGATGTGAAATCGAGCCGGGCACACCCTGCAGGCCCCTCAGTCCGTCCCGGAAAGCATACCGGTTCCCAGGAGTGCTCCTAACCAGTTTTCACCCCAACAGCTGGTCATCGGCCGAGAAGTCGTCCGACGCATCGGTCGGCGGGTTCGCCAGGTGCCACCGCACCGACGTCCGCAGCGTCGCATCCGGATCGACAGGCGCCCACCCCAGCACATCGCGAGCCTTGGACGAGTCCGCCAGCAGGTGCTGGGTGAGAGCACCGGTCAGCGCCAGGTCCTCCGGCAGCAGGTCGTCGCGGACCCTCACCAGCTCCGTGTCCCCCGCACCCGCCGCAGCCAGGATCTGCTCGGCGAACAGCCGGTACGGCGCAGTCGACGGCTCGGTGATGTTGAACACGCCGGGGAAATCGCCCCCGAGCGCCTTCGACACCGCGGCCGCCACATCACCGACGTACACGCGGCTGAAGAGGAACTGCCCCGAGCCGACCGGGATCCGCCGCCGGCCGGCTCGTACCCGCCGCAGGACGAACTCGAACCGCCGCTGGTAATCGTGCTCGCCGTACACCGCCCCCAGCCGCAGGACGGTCGCCCCGCGCGGCAGGTAGCGCTCCTCGATCTCGAGGTTCTCGTACTGCGGTCCGTCGACGAACCGGCGTTCGCGCAGGGGCGACTCCTCGGTCAGCGGCAGCGGATCCGTCGTACGGTCCGAGTGCACCCCGTCGTACGCGCGGTACGCGTCGACGCTGGAGAGTGCGATCAGCTTCACGGCCGGCCCAACCGCACCGAGGACCGCGTCGGCGGCGGCCGCGTTCATCCCGGAGATGTCGACCAGCGCCTCGGGATCGAACGGTGCCAGCGCCGCGGCCAGCGCCGCCCGGTCGTGCCGGTCGAGGTGTGCATGCTCGACCGCCCCCGACCGCGTCGCTTGCCCTGCCCCAGACCCCGTCGCAGGCCCCGGTCCGTCCGGCTCGTGGTGGCCGCGATGCACGACAAGCAGCGTGTGCCCTTCCGCGGTCAGCCGCTCGACGACGGCGCGGCCGATGAACCGGGTTCCGCCCAGAATCGCGATTCTCATGCGCCAAGCTCTATCAACACCGCCAGGGCGACGACGGATTGATCTGCGATCGGCAGAAAACGATGTCGAGAACCGTACGACGGCTTCGTCATCAGGGCAGGACCTACGAAAGGAACGAACCATGTCCGAGACAGCGATGCCCCCGATCGTGCCGGCCTCCGAGTGGGAGAAGGCCAGGGCCGAACTGCTGGTCGCCGAGAAGGAGGCCACCCGCGCCGAGGACCGGCTCGCGGCGCAGCGCCGGCGGCTGCCGATGGTGCGCTTCGACGAGTACACGTTCGCCTCGCCGAACGGCCCGGTCACGCTCCGGGAACTGTTCGGCGACCACCGGCAGCTCGCGCTCTACCAGTTCATGAACGCCGGACCGGACCACTTCTGCCCCGGCTGCACCTACTTCACCAAGAACGTCACGAACCTGTCCGGCCTGGCGCGGAACGGGATTGCCTGGGCCACCGTGTCCGACATGCCGCTCGAGCAGATGGCCGGATACTGGAAGGAGATGGGCTGGGAGCACATCCCGTTCGCGTCCTCGGCAGGTACAACGTTTTCCGCGGACTGCGGCGCCGGCGGCGGGTTCCTGCTGAACATGTTCTTCCGCGACGGCGACACCGTCTACCGCACGTACTCCACGGGTCAGCGCGGCGTCGACCGGCTGCTGTTCAGCACGGTTGTCAGCGACCTCGCGCCGTACGGCCGCCAAGAGGACTGGGAGGACTCGCCGCAGGGCTGGCCGCAGGAGCCGACGTACGGCTAAGGCGCTGGATCGGCAGACCAGACCCGGCTCGGGTACGCCGCACGCAGCACCGGCATCACCTCCGTGACGAAGGTCCCGACGGACTCCCGGTTCTCCGCCTCCGGGAGTCCCGGGACCTCCAGGGAAATACCGGAAAGCTCGTGCCGGAAAGTTTCCTGGTACCGGCCGAACTTGTCGATCACTTGTTCCGGCGATCCGACCAGCACCGAGCCGCCCTCGAGGAACTCCTCCAGCGTCCGGAACGGCAGCTGGTTGTGCCGGGCGCCCGGTGAGTCCATGAACGCGTCGAAGATCGGCCGGTACCCGTCGACGGCCTGCTGCGACGTTTTCTTCACGTACAACCCGTTGAACCCGGCGCCGACAACTGCCTCCGCCGGGTCCCGTCCGTACGCCTCCCATCGCTCCCGGTAGTGCCGGATCAGCCCGGCGTACTTCGCGAGCGGATGGAAACCGTTGGCCGAGAACAACGGATCGCCCCAGCGCGCCGCCAGCTCGGTCGACTCCGTCGAGGACGCCGAGCCGTGCCACAGCGGGATGCCGTCCGGCCGGTACGGTCGCGGTTGCGTGGTCGCGTCCGTCAACGCCGGACGGTAGCGCCCCGACCACGAGACCCCGGTCTCGCGCAGCAGCCGGCGGAGCAACTCGTACTTCTCCCGATTGCGGTCCCACTGCCCATCGAGCTCGTACCCGAACAGTGCGTTCTGCTCGGGGTCGTTGCCCTTCCCAATGATGATGTCGAGCCGGCCACCCGACAGCTGATCCAGCGTCGCGTAGTCCTCGGCCACCCGCACGGGATCCAGCAGCGACAGAACGGTCACCGTGGTCAGCAGGCGGATCCGCGATGTCACGGCGGCGATGTAGGACAGCACGACCGGCGGCGACGACGAGATGAACCGCTGCGCATGCCGCTCACCCACGCCGTACCCGTCGAACCCCAGCTCCTCCGCCCACTGCGCCTGCCGGACCACGTGCTGGAACCGGTCGGCCGGTGAGAGTTGTACGCCGCTGACCGGGTTGGGCGAGTTGTCGATCAGCGTGTAGGTACAGAACTTCATCTGACCAACTTCTCGCCCGCCGTCACCGGCAGCGCAAGACGGTTGCCCGGAACGGGCGCCGGGCAGGTCCCGTACGCCGTGAAGGCGAACGGCAGGTTCACGGTCCGGTTGAAATCGATCCGCACCGACCCGTCCCGCGCCACCGGACCGGTTGTGACGACCCGCCACGGCGCCGTCTCCTCGCCATTCGTCTTGTCGTGGAACGACACGTTGAGCCGGCCGTCGCCCGCAGCCGTCGCGACCAGCTCGTACGCCGTACCGCCCAGCGCGACATGCACCGTGCCGACCGCGGTGATGTTCTGCCGCAGATCGTCGCGGGCCGTCGACACCTCGACTCGCTGCGCCTTCGCGTACGGACTGAAGTACCCGGTGACGATCCAGGAGTCGTCCAGCGGGTACGCCGGTACGCCGCTGAAGCCCTGCCGTGTCGCCGCACGCGGGTCCCGTTGCCGGACGGCGTACCGGCCGCCGCGGAGTACGAGCTCGGCCAAACGGTCGCCGTACAGCAGCCAGCTGAGGGATCCTGCTTCCGGAACGCTCGCGGAAACCGTTCCCTCAACCGGCTCGCCGCCGAGCGTGAGCTCACCGGAGGCGGTGACGTACGCCTGCCGGTCGTCGGCCCACCACTTTCCGGGCAGACCCTCGATCGAGCCCGGAGCCGGCGGGAGCCAGTCGAAGGCGACCACGGAGAGCCAGCCGTAGTCGGTATCCAGGTCACGCTCCCGCGCCGCATGCCACGTGTGCCAGTCCTGCTCGAGATCGGAAATGACCGTCATGATGCTTTCCTCTGCTCGCGGTGGGCGACCTCGGAACGGACCAGCGGGATCACATGCCGGCCGAAATCGATCGCGTCGTCGTAGATGTCGTACCCGCGGGCGGAAAAGATCCGGATTCCGAGGTCGTAGTAGTCGAGCAGCGCGGCGGCAACTGTTTCCGGCGTTCCGACGAGTGCCGTCGAGTTTCCGCCACCGCCGGTCAGGCCGGTGGGCGCCGTCCAGAGCGCCCGGTCGTGCCGCTCGCCGGCCGCGACCGCCTTCAGCAACCGCTGCGAGCCGGCGTTCTCCGGTGTCTTCGAGCGCAGCCGCGTGCTCGCCGGCACGCCGCCGGCCTGCACCTGCTTGATCCGGCCGAGAACGTTTTCCGCCTTCTCCCAGGCGAGCTCCTCGGTCGCCCCGAGGATCGGCCGGAAGGCGATCTGGATCGCCGGCCGGTCGGACCGTCCGGCCTGGGCCGCCGCGGCATCGATCGTCGCGAGCTGCTCACGCGTCCCGGCCAGCGGTTCGCCCCAGAGCGCGAAGATGTCCGCCTCGGCCGCACCGACCGCGTACGCCGCCGCGGACGAACCGCCGAACGAGATCCGCGGCCGCGGCCGCTGCACCGGCCTGATGTCGGCCAGGAACTGCTCGAACCGGTAGTACTTTCCGTCGAAGTCGAACCGCTGGTCCGACGTCCAGGCCTGCTTCAGGATCTGGATGAACTCGCGCGTCCGCCCGTACCGCTCGTCCTTGGCCAGGAAATCACCCTCGGCGGCCTGGTCCGCGGTGGAGCCGCCGGTGATCACGTGCACCTCGAACCGGCCGCCGCTGATCTGGTCGAGAGTCGAAAACGTTTTCGCGGTCAGTGTCGGGTACGCGACGTTCGGCCGGTGCGCGACGACCAGGTTGATCCGCTCGGTGCGGCCGGCGACGTACGCCGCGACCTGCGCCGGATCCGGCGATCCCGAGTGGTACGCGAACAGGATCCGGTCCCATCCGTTGTCCTCGTGGGCGCGGGCGAGCTTCGACGTGTACTCGAGGTCCAGCGGGCCGCCGGTTCGCGGCGTCACCTCGCTGGCCGGGTTGGTCCCGGCGATGCCCAGGAACTCAACTGGCATGACGTTCTTCCTTCCGTACGGTGGGGGCGAGCAGTTCGAGGAGATCCCGGGCGACGGCGTCGTTCTGCCGGAAGCCGGGACCGTTGAAGTGCGGCCGGGAGAATCCCGACGAGCCGGCCGAGCCGGACACCGACGGGCCGAGCAGGAACAGCGCCGGGTGCACCGAGCCGTCGGCCCGGATCGCACGCGACCGCGAGTCCGCCTTGAGCTGACCGCCGCCGAGACTCGTGCCGTCGGACGCGAACAGCTCGTCCGCGGCCAACGCTCCCGAGTTCAGCAGACCGCGCAGCAACGGATCGGACGTCGCCAGTACGTCGGGACGCGGCAGCCGCGCCTCGACGAACGCGCGGGCGCGGATCTCCCCCGCGACACCAGGGCTCCGGGCAACGAAGTGATCGTTGTCGATGGCAACTTCGAGGTCCGGACCGGCGAACCGGACGATCCCCGCGCGATGCAAGGCAAGCAGTTCTTCCAGACGCCGCGGCGGCGGACCACTGGCCACGAACGAGAAGAACCCGTGCCACTCGCTCTCCACCTTCCGCACCCGGTCCTCGTCGGACAACTGCCCGTCGGTGATCGCCCGCGACAGCACGCTGTAGATGCTGAGCAAGGCGTTGAAGACGGCAAGATCCGGCGAATGCTCCGGGTCCGCGCGCCGCAGCAGATCGCCTTCGACGAGTGCGACCAGGAAGCGCTCGAAAGCCTCCCGGTCCGCGAAGAACCGGCCGGCCAACGGCCTGTCGACCTCGTGACGAACGAACCGATCGGCCGGGTCAGGCACGGCCGCCGCTACCACCGCATCGAACCCGGTCCCCCGCACAGCACCGGGCACGGCGTCGAGCACGGGGTCCGGCACGGCGTCGAGCGCGGCGGCGAAGTCGCCCCACGACCAGCGGACGCGTTCCGGATGGGCGGTGAACAACTGCCGGTAGTGCGCGTAGGCCAGCTCCTTCTCGATCAACGGCAGGACATCGCGATCGAAGTCGAGCAGGCCGTCACCGAGTGCTTCCTTGGTGAGGTAGCGGGTCGGGACCGGCTTGGTACCGGGAACGGTGTAGCTGAGTTTCGCGTGGTACGGGACGCCGCGGCGCGAGCCGACGTACAGGATGGGTTCGTCGCCGGACGGGCGGTAGGTGAGCTGCCCGTCGCACTCGTCGTACCAGCCGCCGCGGCCCTCGGTGAGCAGCACCATCAGGTCGACGAACGCCTGCCCGAACCCGCGCACGATCACGGGCGCGTTCGGCCACAACCCGTCCAGGTCGACGTCAGCGGTGTACCCGGGCGGAACGTAGGTCAGGCCCGCATCCGCCGCCTGCGCGGCCCAGGTGGCCTCCGATGCCGTCGGCAACCGATCGAGGTAGCCGACGGCAAGGACGACGGCGTCCGCCGCGATCTGCGTTCCGGAGGAGAGAATCACCCGCTGGTCCTCGGTGAGCTCGACGGCACGCTCGCGATGAGTCGTGACGGTCGCGGGCAGATCCCGGACGACACGCTCCCACGCCCAGGCCAGGTACTCCGCCTGGACCAGCCGCGGCGGGAAGTCCATCGGGCCGGGCGGCTCCAGCCCGGCCTTCTCGAGGATCACCGCGCCCTCACCTGCGACCCACGCGGCCAGGTCCGGCCCCGGCACGATCGGCCCTGCGCACTCGACCGACTCGTCGGTGAAGATCGTGACGTCGGAGGTCATCGAGTTCATCCACAGCAGCCGGGTCTGCTCCCGCCGCCAGATCCGCCCGCCACCCACCGGGTACGGATCGACCACGTGGATGTGTACGTCGCGACCGCCGAGCAGCTCGTCCGCACTTGCCGCGAACCGCTCCAGCAACCCGACCGTCCGCGGCCCGCCGCCCACGAACACCACGGTTGCCGGCCGTTCCTTCCACGGATGCAGATCGGTCACCCTCATCGCGACAGCCCGAGGTGGTCGCGCAGCGTCGTACCGTCGTACTCGGTACGGAAAACGCCGTACTCGCGCAGCAACGGGACCACCCGGTCGACGAAGTCGTCGAGGCCGCCCGGCGTCAGATGCGGAACAAGTACGAAACCGTCTGCCGCGTTTTCCTGCACGTGCCGGTTGACGGCGTCGGCCACGGTGGCGGGTGCGCCGACGAACGTCTGCCGGTTCTGCTGGTTGATGACGGTCTGCCGCAGGGACCAGCCGTGCGCCTCCGCCTGCGCCCGCCACTCGGCAACGATCGGAAACGGGTCGTTGTACCCGACCCGGCCCTGCGTCACCGATCCGCCGACCACCGGATCCTCGGACGGCAGCGGACCGTCCGGATCGTAGGCGGACAGATCCCGTCCCCACAGCAGTTCGGCCAGCACCAGCGCGGTCGGTCCGGAAACCTGTTGTTCCCGGATGTACGCCGCCTTCTCGATCGCCTCGGAGTCGGTGTCCGCGACCACGACCGTCACCGCGGGCATGATCTTCAGCGAGTCCTCACTGCGGCCGTACTTCGCCAGTCGCGACTTCACGTCCTTGTAGAAGGTCTGCCCGGCCGCGAACGTCCCGTGCCGGCTGAAGATCACGTCGGCACTCGAGGCGGCGAACTCCCGGCCCTCGTCGCTGTCCCCGGCCTGGATGATCACCGGCCGGCCCTGCGGCGAAGGCGGCAGCCCGAACCGTCCGCGGATCGTGAAGTGCGGGCCGTCGTCCGCGAAGGCCCCAGCGCCCGCGCGGGCGAAGGTCGCCGCCGCCTGGTCGAGGACGAGATCGTCTGCGGCCCAGGAGTCCCAGAGCTTCCGGACGATCCGCAGCGATTCCTGGGCGCGGACGTACCGGTCCGACTTGTCGAGGTACCCGCCGCGACGGAAGTTCTCGCCGGTGAACGCGTCCCAGGACGTCACCACGTTCCACGCCGCCCGGCCACCGGACACGTGATCGAGAGTGGCCAGCCGCTTCGCCAGCTCGTACGGCTCGTTGAAGGTCGAGTTCACCGTCGCGGCCAGGCCGAGGTGCGTGGTCACAGCGGCCAGCGCGCTGAGTACGGTCAGCGACTCGGGTCGCCCGACGACGTCGAGGTCGTGGATCCGGCCATTCACCTCGCGCAGCCGCAGCCCTTCGGCCAGGAAGAAGAAGTCGAAGGTTCCGCGTTCCGCCGTTTCCGCAAGTTTCCGGAACGAGGAAAACTCGATCTGCGAACCGGCGGCCGGGTCCGACCACACGGTGGTGTTGTTGACGCCCGGGAAGTGCGCGGCCAGGTGGATCTGCTTGGTCATCGCCGGCTCCCCGAATACGTGTTCCGCGGCCGTCCCAACCCGAGCCGGCCGCGCAGACTCCCGCCCCGCGCCACCGGACCGATCAGGCCGCGATCCCGCAACCGCGGCAGCAACTCCTCCGCAAGCAACGGAACGTCCAGCTCGAGCGAGCTCGGCCGAAGGTGCACGCCGTCAACCCCCGCCGCACGCCACCCTTCAATCGCCGCAACCAACGACTCCACTCCGTCGACATGCGGCGCACCCCCCACCGACACCAGCACCACCGGCCCGCCACGCTCCAAGCCGTCGGAGGCCGCATTCCGTCCCACGCCACCGGACGCTGCGCCCGCAGCCCCTGAGGCCGGCCGGCCGTCGGCGTCCGGTGTGACGGCTACTGTGCGGTTCTCGCCGTCGGACGCGACCCCGACGCTCCGGCGCGTGCCGTTCCGGAGCGCCTGGAGCTGGGTTGGCAGATCGGCGGAGTCGGGCAGCAGCACCAACTCGGCGTCGCGGGCAACCTCGAGCGCCTCCGGGGCGTTCACCCGGATCGCCGTCACCGGATGTCCCTGGGGCGGCCGCGGCACGATCGACGGACCTTTGACGGAAAACGTCGGCGCTTCGAAGTCGACGTAGTGCAGCCGTTCCCGGTCGACGTACCGCTTGGTGGCCACGTCGCGGATGATCGCGTCGTCCTCCCACGAGTCCCACAGCCGCCGGCTCACGTCGACGACGTACCGCGCCTCCCGCCAGGTCTCACCTGCCGGTGCCGGCTCCCGGCGTCCGACGACCGCGGCGGCCTCGGCCGAGGTCGACACGTCGGCGACCCACCCGGCCCGGCCGCCCGAGATGTGATCGAGCGTCGCCACCGACGCCTGCACATGAAACGGCTCGGTGTGCGTGACGGTGATCGTCGGCAACAGACCGATCCGCTCCGTCGCGGGCGCGACCCGCGCCGCCAGCCCGAGCGCGTCCAGCCGCACACTCACCCGATCCGGTACGTCCTCCGGCGCCTCGAGCGCATCGGCGAACGTCACCAGATCGAACCCGGCCGCCTCCGCCCGCTGCGCCGCGCGCACCGCGAGCTCCCCGGTCAGGATCGCCCGCGGATCGACCTCCGCCCCACGCCAGGCCCCAGGATCCGCCCCCGCACCGTCGATCTCCAGCCCGACGATCATGACGCCACCTTCAGAGCCGCCGAAGTGGAAGCCGCCGCCGGAGTGGAAGCCACGCCCGAGGTGGAAGCCGTGCCCGAGGTGGGAGCCGCCGAAGTCACATCGATCTCCTTCACGAACGCCAGCGGCCCGATCGACTCCGGATCCGCCTCCAGGTCGAACTGCGGCTCGAACCCCGCCGCGACATACAGCGCGGCCGCCTCCGGCTGTCGCGGACCGGTCGTCAGAAACAGTCGCCGATACCCGAGATCCGCGGCCGCCGCCTCGAGTTCCACAAGCACCCGGCGCCCGAGCCCCTGCCGCCGATGCAGTTGCGACGTCCACATCCGCTTCACCTCGGCGGTTTCGTCGTCGTACCGCCGTACAGCACCTCCGGCCACCGTGTGACCGCCGTACCGCAACAGCACGAACGCACCGCCTCGCTCGGTATGAAAATCCGACGACGGTACTTCGGTCAGCTGGGTGTTCTCGTTCGTCCGCCCGTACCGCGTGCTGTACTCGACCACGAGATCCGCGAGCAGCGGTGCCGCCTCAGGATCCTCGGGGCGCGCCCGAACCGCCTCGACCGCCCCCAGCTGCAGCGGCGGACTCTCCACCGCCTGCCCGCCTTCGACGGTCGCGAGAAACGCCTCCGTCACCTGGTACAGCGGCACGGACGCCGCCGGATCGAGCAGTAGCCCGCCGCCGTCGTACAACTGGATGTGGGACGACAGCACGAACCAGCCCTGCCCGATCGCGCCCGCGCCGAGGCTCGTGAGCACCGGGCGGAGCGCGTAGTCGATCACCAGGACGTGCGCCGGGGTCCCACCTGTTGCCAAGGGCAACACAGTCTTGCCTTTCAGCGCGTACTGCGGAAGCAGGTCGAGGAACACCTTCAACAGGCCCGAGTACGCCGCCTTGTAGACCGGCGTCGTCACCACGACGGCGTCCGCGGCCTCCAGGACCTCGGCTGCGGCGGCGATGTCGGGATGCGCAGCCTGACCGCGCAACAGCGGCTCGGCCGGGAGGTCGCGCAGCACGATCGGGGTCACGGCGTGGCCGTGGCTGATCAGGCGCTTGGTGACATGGTCCAGAACCGCGTCCGTGCGGGACCGGACCGACGGACTGCTGGAGATCGTTGCAATGGTCGCCATGCTGTTCTCCTACTTCTGTTTGTCCTTGGGGAGTCCGGGCGGATTGACCAGCGACTTCGGCACGGCCTCGGCCTGCAAGCCCCACTTCGCCAGGACCTTCGCGTAGCTGCCGTCGGCGATCGCCGCGTTCAGCGCGTCCGCGAGCGGCTTGGCCAGGCCGTTGCCCTTCTTCGTCGCGACCGCGACCAAGCCTTGGACCGGGTAACTGGACGAGACAGTGCCGACGATCTCGGTCTGCTGCTGCGTCGCCACGTGGTACGACGCGTTCGGGTTCGGGCCCAGGTACAGGTCGATCCGGCCGGACTGCAGCGCGAGATAGGTGTCGGCGGACTGCTGGTAGTACTTGATGGTCACCGGCTTGCGCCCGGCGGCGAGGTTCTGTTTGTTCCAGTCGACCAGGATCGCCTCCTGGAGCGTGCCGGAGCCGACGGCAACGACCTTGCCGGCGACGTCGGCCGGACCGGTGATCTTCAGGCCGGAGCCCTTCTTCGCCTCGAAGGCGTGCAACCCGAGCCGGTACGACGCGAAGTCGTACTTCTCCTTGCGCAGCTCGGACACGCCGATGTTCGAGATCCCGACCTGGTACTTCCCGGAGTCGAGGCCGAGGAACAGGTTCTCCCAGCTGGTCGTCTCGATATCGGGCTTCAACCCGAGCACACTCGCGACCAGGTACGCGATGTCGATCTCGACCCCGATCGGTGTCTTGTTGTCGTCCGCGGTGAACCCGAGCGGCGGCTGGCCACCGCCGGCCGACCCGTTCCCGACCACCAGCGTCCCCGACTCCCGCACCGCGGCCGGCAGCTCCGCCGCGATCGAATCGACCTTCGCTGAGGTGATGTGCGCCTGCTTCGCGGACGTGTCGAAGGCAACCTGGGAGGCATCGCCGGCGTTCGGCGCCGCGCTCGTCTGCGGATCGGCACACGCCGCCAGCACCAGCAACCCAGCGGCCACAAGGCTCGCAGCCCACCCCACCCGGCGCCCGGGAGGGACGGACACCGTATTCCGTCGTTCAGTCATCGTGGTTCCTCAGCTCGTCAGTGGGAGGCCGGGCGGATTGATCTCGGACTTGGCGACTGCCTCGTTCGACACGTTCCAGCGGGCCAGGACCTTGGCGTAGCTGCCGTCCGCGATGACCGCGTTCAGCGCCGCCTGGTACGCCTTCACCAGCCCGTTGTCCTTCTTCGTCGTCGCCGCGATGAGTCCCTGCAGCGTCGGCCCGGCACCGGAGAACTTTCCGATCGTTTCCGTCTCGCCGGACGTCTGCACGTGGTACGCGATCGACGGGTTCGGCCCGAGGTAGGCGTCGATCCGCTCGGAGCTCAGCGCCAGGTACGTGTCGGTGTTCTTCTGGAAGTACTTGATCGTTGCCGCCGGCAACCCCGCCTTGACGTTCGCCTCGTTCCAGTCGACCAGGATCTTCTCCTGGTTCGTCCCGGAGCCGACCGCAATCGTTTTCCCGGCGATGTCCCGGCCGCCGGTCACCCGCCAGCTGCCGCCCTTCTTCGCCTCGAACGCGATGTCGTCCTTGCGGTACGTCGCGAAGTCGTACTTCTGCTTGCGCTTCTGCGTCACGGTGATGTTCGAGAACCCGACGTCGTACTTGGCCGAGTCGAGGCCCACGAACAGGTTCTCCCAGCTCGTCACCTCGATGTCCGGCTTCAGCCCGAGGGCGCCGGCTACCAGGTACGCGATGTCGACTTCGAGGCCGATCGGGGTCTTGTTGTCATCGGCGTAGAACCCCAGCGGCACGCTGCCGCTGCCGAACCCGGCGCCGACCACCAGCCTCCCGCGGTCGCGCACCGCGGCCGGCAACAACGCGGCAGCTGCCTCGTTCTTGCTGGTGGTCACGCGGTTCTGTGAGGCCGAGGTGTTGACGCCGGTGTCGGACGCGGCAGTCGCCTGTGGCCCGGCGCCGCAACCGGCGAGCGTCAGCAGGGCAAGGCAAAGAACAAGGAGGCGTTTCATCAGAGCACCTTCGAAATGAACGCACGCGTGCGTTCGTGGACGGGGTTGTCGAGCACCTCGCGCGGCGGGCCCGACTCGACGATCCGGCCGCCGTCGATGAAGACCACCCTGTCGGCGATCTCCCGGGCGAACCCGATCTCGTGGGTGACGACGACCATCGTGGCGCCGTCGCGCGCGAGTTCCTTGATCACGTCGAGAACCTCGCCGACCAGTTCCGGGTCGAGCGCCGACGTCGGCTCGTCGAACAGCAGCACCTTCGGTTTCAGCGCCAGCGCCCGCGCGATCGCGACCCGCTGCTGCTGCCCGCCGGACAGCTGCCGCGGATACACGTCGGCCTTGTCGCCGACCCCCACCCGTTCCAGCAGCTCGCGGGCATAAGGCTCGACCTCGCTGCGTTTGCGCCGCTGCGCGGACACCGGGGCCTCGACGACGTTCTGCAACGCGGTCAGATGCCCGAACAGGTTGAAGTTCTGGAACACGAACCCGACCTGCGAGCGCTGCTTCAGGATGTCGCGCTCGCGGAGTTCGTGCAGCTTGTTCCCGCGGCGCTTGTAGCCGACCAGTTCGCCGTCGATCCTGATCAGGCCGCGATCGACCTTCTCGAGATGGTTGATCGAGCGCAGCAGCGTCGACTTCCCCGAACCGGACGGGCCGAGGATCACCGTCACCGTGCCGGCCCGGATCTCCAGGTCGATGCCCTTCAGCACCTCGAGATCGCCGAAGCTCTTGTGCACTCCCTTGACGTCGATCATCGCGCGGCCGCCGTCTTCCACGAGCCCCATGTCCGCCGGATCCGTTGCAGCGGGGTCGGCGGCAGCGTCCGCGCCGTACCGCGGGCGAAGTGCCGCTCGACGTAGTACTGCACGATCGACAGCAGCGTGGTCAGGATGATGTACCAGACCGTTGCGACCATCAGCAGCGGTACGACGCGACTGTTCCGGCCGTAGATCACCTGCACCTGGTAGAAGAGCTCCGGGATCGCCATCACCGAGACGATCGAGGTGCCCTTGAACAGGCTGATCACCTCGTTGGCGCCGTTCGGCAGGATCGAGCGCATCGCCTGCGGCAGCACAATCCGGAAGAACTGCCGCAGCTTCGGGATCCCCAGCGCGGCGGCCGCCTCAGTCTGGCCGGCGTCGACGGAAATGATTCCACCCCGGATGATTTCCGCGCCGTACGCCGCCTGGTGCAGCGCCAGACCCAGCACCGCGGCCCCGAGCGGACCGAACAGGTTGTTGGTACTGAAGTGCACGAACTCCGGCCCGAACGGAATGCCGAGGCTGAGCTCCTGGTAGAGGTAGGCGATGTTGAACCAGAACAGCAACTGCACGATCAGCGGGATCGAGCGGAACGCCCAGATGTAGCCCCAGGCAACTACTTGCAGGAACGGGCTGCTGGACAACCGCATCGCGGCGAGGACGGCGCCGAGCACGAAGCCGAGCACGGTTCCGTACACGGTCAGCTGCACAGTCACCCAGAGCGCGGAGAAGACGGTCCGGGTGGCGAAGAACTGGAAGAACGTCGGCCAGTCCCAGCCCGGGTTCGTGGCCAGACCGTGCACGAACATCGCGAGCAGGACGAGGACGGCCGCGACCCCGACCCAGCGCCACGGGTGCCGCCGGGCAACCACGGGCAGATCGGCGTCGAGCAAGGCGGTCGCCGGTGGTCCGGCGGTGCCGGACACAGGCGTGACTGAAGTAGTGGACACGATGACTCCCTGGCGGTGGGCAGGCTTCGCGGGCCCTGCGACGGCGGAGGGCAGCAGCGGGCAGCGGGACGAGACGGACGGACGGCTAGGTCAGCGCAGACACAGGGCGCTGGAGACCCGGAGAAGGTCGATGTGGAGGCGGTAGTACGGCGGCTTGCGCGTCATTCCCGTCCCCTCTCGTCGGTCGTGTCATTTCAGTATGGGACGCCGTTGAAAGATTAGTAAGTCGGTAGACAAAGCTCTCATTATGTGGACGCCTTATACCGGTCCGGAGGGGCCGTTCGGCGCCGATCGCCGGGTGATCCGCATCACGCGGCGCGCGACTTTCTTGCCGCACCTCTCCCCGCGTGAGCATCCACCCGGCGGCAGGACGTCCTCACGGAGTGTGTTCGTTTTCGTTCATCCTTTGGCAACTCGTGTTTGAGGCAGCCGTGACCTCGTCGTTATGGTCGTTGAGCCGCCGTTCCCCCTCAACGGCGGATCCCCTCCTGGAAGGCTTTCTCGTGCCCACTCACCAAGACGCGCCGAACGCAGATCGGCAGGCGTCCAGCCGCCCGGCTGCCTCGCGCCGGGTGGCGAAGCACCGCTCCGGCCGTCGCGGTTCGGTCCGGCGCACCCAGCTGATCGGCCTGACCGCCGCGCTGGCGGCCGCGGCCGGGACCACTGCGGTCGGTCTCAGCTCGTCCGCGAACAGCACCACCCCGACGTCCGGAAGCACCGGCCTGAGCCCCTCAGAAGCCGGCGCCCTGACGGCGGCCCGCATCGATCGCCGCGACCTCGGTTCCCGGGACGCGCCCCGGGTCGACCTGTCGCTCGACGCGACCCAGAAGGCGGCCGCGGCCGCCGCCAAGCAGCGCGCCGCGAAGATGGCTGCGAACGCGACGCTGACGCAGCGCCGCGCGCTGGCCCTGGCCGCGGCGAAGGCGGCTGCGGCGAAGAAGGCCGCCGACAGTGCGAAGGCCCTCGCCGCCGCGAAGGCGGAGGCCAAGGCCAAGGCGGCGGCGATCGCCAAGCAGGCCGCGATCGTGAAGGCGGCCGCGCCGAAGATCGTGCTGCCGACGACCGGCTACCACCTGACCGCCCGCTTCAACCAGGCCGGCGGCCGCTGGGCGCACAACCACACCGGCCTCGACTTCGCCGCCCCGATCGGTACGCCGGTCCGCTCGGTGATGGCCGGCGAGGTCATCCAGGCCGACTGGGAAGGCGCGTACGGGCGTCAGGTGAAGGTCCGGCACGCCAACGGCACCGTGACGTCGTACAGCCACATGTCCGAGTTCGACGTCTCGGTCGGCGACTCGGTCGAGGCCGGCTCGATGGTCGGCCGGATCGGCATGACCGGCAACACCACGGGCCCGCACGTGCACTTCGAAGTACTGCCCGGTGGCGGCGACCCGATCGACCCAGAACCCTGGCTCCGCGACCACGGCCTCAACCCGTAGGCGCTACGGTTCCCCCACCACTTCGAAGAGGGGGAACTCTTGAAGCTCCGCAACATCGTGCCGGCCGTCACCCTTGTGACGGCCGGCCTGTTCGTGACCCAACCCGCCCAAGCCACTCCCCAACAGGCGACGGCGACGTGCTCGCTCGTCGTTCCGTCCCGTCTGTACATCGGGGCGGCCAACAACAACTTCGTCGCCAAGCTCGGCTCGAACTGCCCGGCGACGATCAACACCGCGGTCTGGAAGAGCAGCCCTGCCGCGACCATGTACCCCGAGGGACGGCTGCAGTTCCTGAACCACGCTCGTGAAGTCAGCTTCACCGTGTCCGGGACGGCGCCGCCGATCGGCACCGTCACCTGGAAGCCTGCCGGCGGCGCGACCGACTTCAACGGCGTCAAGGTTGCCGACCTCGCCGGCGCGACCTCGGTCTCCCGCTGCGCGTCCGCTGTCGCGCTGACCGGCGGCCGGAAGGGCAGTCGTACGGCGCTGCTCACCACCGTCTCGTACTGGCGTCCCACCAGCGGGCGCTACATCCGGTGGGCCAACAAGCAGGTGCTGCTCCAGTACCAGGACATCGGAACGACGACCTGGAAGGGGCTCGCGTACGTGACCACGAACAGCGTCGGCCAGGTGACGTACAACTACTACCCGAACCGCACCCGCCGGTACCGCGTGTATGTGCCGGGGACGAGCAGCATCTGGAACATCTTCTCGCCGGTGATCAGCCGCTAGAGCCGTCGAATCAGAGGAACTTTGCCATGTCGAGGGCGTCCACCGGGGCGCCCTCGATGATGAACTCGGCCGTGTGTGTGCCTTCGAGGACGTAGCCGTGGCGTTCGTACAGGCGCCGGGCCGGGGCGTTGCCGCCGTGGACATGCAGAGTGATCTTGCGGGCCCCGCGGCGGCGGGCTTCCTCGGTGGCGGCGGTCATCAGCGCGTTGCCCACGCCGCGCCGGCGCGCGTCGGCCGCGACCGCTATTCCGTTGATCGCCAGTACGCCGGCCCCCTCCGAAAACGGGTACTTCTCCTGCAGCCGGACATACCCGACCACAGCCCCGTCGTACTCCGCCACCAGATGCGCCTCCGGCCCGCTCCGGCTGAAGAACGTGTCCGGCAACGTCTCGCCGTACGACGGGAACCCGGACGACGCGTCCCACGCGTCCCGGTCGATCGCGAGCAGCGCCGCGTCGTCCTCCTCCACAGCAGGTCGTACGGTCACCTGATGGCCGGCTGATCGGCGCTCGTCACTCACCGCACCATCCTCGCCCGCCCACCGGGTCAACTCGCTGCCGCGTCAGCCGTCGGCCGCGGGCAGCGCGCGGAGGTATCGAAAACGTATCGGACAGCGCAGACGCTCCGGCAACGTCGCCTTGGATGAACTGTCGGCATGCTCACCGATCAGACCCGTACACGCGACCGTCGGCCGTCCGTCATCGCCGGGATCGCGATCGTTGCCGCAGTCATCGGTCTCACGGCCGCCGGATGTACGGCGGTCTCCGCGCAGAACGATCCGCCGGCGTCGCCCTCATCGAGCGCGGGCGGCCCGACCGGATCCAGCCACAGCGGTCCGCCTGACGCGCAGGACGGCGTACTGCCGGACCACACGTCGGCGTACGACACCAGCCTGCCCGGGATCGCCAGGCTCGATCCCGCGCTGCGCAAGGCCGTCCAGCAGGCCGAGACCGCGATGAAGGAGGACGGGATCCGGATGCAGGTGACGACCGGCTGGCGGAGCAAGAAGTACCAGAAAGAGCTGCTGGAGAAGGCGATCCGCAAGTACGGCAGCAAGAAGAAGGCGCTGGAGTACGTCGCCGATCCGGACGAGTCGCACCACGTCACCGGCCACGCCGTCGACATCGGCCCGACCGACGCCGACAACTGGCTGCGCCGCAAGGGCAACCGCTACGGTCTCTGCCAAACCCTCACCAACGAAATCTGGCACTTCGAGCTCAAGACCGACCCCGGCGGCACCTGCCCACCCATGACAGACCCGACGCGTTAGCGAGGCTCTTCCGGGGGATCTGGTTGCTGGGAGAGGGGGCGCTGGGACCAGGCGACGTCGTGCCAGTTGTCGTGTTTCCAGCCGATGTTGCGGTAGATCCCGATGGGTTCGAAGCCGAGGGACTTGTGGAGGGCTTCACTGGCGGGGTTGGGGAGCGTCACGCCGGCCACGGCCGTGCGGTAGCCGCGGGCCGTGAGCCGGGCGAAGAGGGCGTCATACAGGGTGCGGCCGGCGCCGGTGCGGTGGTGGGTGGGAGCCACGTAGACGCTGACCTCGCAGGACCAGCGGTACGCCGGGCGGGGCTTCATCGGGCCGCCGTACGCGTAGCCGACCACCTGGCCGTCGTCCTCGAGGACCAGCCAGGCGTGCGTGGACTGCGCCTTCGCGATCCGCTCGGCCATCTCCTCGACGGTCGGCGGCTCGAGTTCGAACGTGATCGCGGTACCGCGGACATAGGGCGCGTAGATCGCCGCACAGGCCTCGGCGTCCGCGGCCGAGGCGTCTCTGACCTGAACCATGCCACGATAGTAGTCACATCTGCCGCTATAGTGGCAAGCGTGATCGACGATCTGTCTCGCTCCTTGGCCTCGACCGTGCAACAGGCGCGGGTCGCGCAGGACCTGTCCGTGAACGCGCTGGCCGAGCGGTCGGGGGTCTCGCGCGCGATGATCGGGAAGATCGAGCGGGGCGAGGCGCAGCCGACCGCCGTACTGCTGGGGAAACTGTCCGGTGCCCTCGGTATGACGTTGTCCGAGCTGGTCGCCCGCGCGGAGAACACCGGCGACCTGCTCCGTCGAGCCGACGACCAGCCGGTGTGGACGGACCCGGTCACCGGGTACCACCGGCGCGCGGTGTCCCCGGTGACCGACGGGCCGTTGGAGTTGGTGGAAGTGGAGCTGCCGCCGGGTGCGTCCGTGTCGTATCCGGCCGACGCGTACATCTTCAAGTACCAGCAGCTGTGGATCCTGGACGGAAACCTCCGTTTCCACGAAGGACCACAGGTGCACGAACTGCACCCCGGCGACTGCCTGCAACTCGGCCCACCGTCGGCGACAATCTTCCACAACCCCGGTACGACGGCGTGCCGCTACCTGGTTGCACTGGTCAAGGGCCGCGGCTGAAACCACCGCTCCAGCGCATCGCGCAGACCGTCCCGCTCGGCCTCTCCGTCCTGCTCCGCGGCCCAGGCGACGTAGCCGTCCGGCCGGACAAGCAGCGCGATCGAGCGGTCGCCGCGACCGGTGATCACCTCGACCTGATCCGGAACACGTGTTCCCGCGAACACACCGGTCGCGGTGAGGTCGACGAGGAGCGGCCGGCCACTCCGCATCAGCTCAGCCAGCCGGACATCGTCGACCAGCAGATCCGGCGCCCAGCGGCCGGCGAGCGGATGCGCACCGGCGCCGTACCGGATGTCGGCGCCGGACATCAGGTCCGCGATCCGCTGGACGTTTCCGGAATCCTCCAGAAACTCGCCGAACAGTTTCCGGAGCGCTGTCACGTCGTTGCCCGGAGCAATCAATGCGGACTGCGCCTGGGTATGCATCAGCACCCGTTCGGCGACCGGCCGGCGCTCGGACTCGTACGTGTCCAGCAGTCCTGGCGGCGCCCAGCCCTGCACCTCGGCCGCCACCTTCCACGCGAGGTTCACCGCATCCTGCAGCCCGAGATTCAGGCCCTGTCCGCCGATCGCGGAATGTACGTGCGCAGCATCGCCGACCAGCAGCACGCGTCCGGAACGAAAACTCGAGGCCAACCGGCTGTTTCCGCCGACCAGTCGCCGCAACTGCCGGACGCCGTCACCCGTTGGCTCGGCCAACGGGAGGTGGACACCGAGCACCCGGTCCGAACTCTCCTGCAGCTCCTGGAACGTCATCTCGCCGTCCGGCGGCGTGTCCCACTCGACCGTACTGACCGCCGGCAGCCGTCCCGGGAACGGCGCCCAGACGAACATGCCGCGCTCGGTCCGCTGGTGCAGGAAGGGCGGCACCGCGCCGTATCCCGGAACGTGCAGCAGACCGTCCCGGACGTACTCGGCCGGCACCTCCGCGCTTCCGGTCCGCGACACCGTCGAGTCGTTGGTGACACCCGGAAAGTCGATTCCGGCGAGCTTCCGGGTCAGACTGCGCCCGCCGTCGGCACCGATCAGGTACCGGGTCCGCAGTTCGTACTCGCCGTCCGGCCCGGACAACGTGATCGTGACACCGTCGGCGTCCTGCGTGAAGCCGCGTAGCTCATGCCCGCGCCGGATCTCGGCGCCGAGCTCGAGCGCCCGCTCCTGCAGCACTTCCTCGATCCGCGCCTGCGGAACCGGCAGCAGGTAGACCGGATTCTCCTCGAGTAGATCGAGGCGCAGCGGCATCGCCCCGAAGACGAACCCGGACACCGGCTGCGGCGGGCCCGGCGTACCACTCAAGCGCTCGTAGAGTCCGCGCCGGTCGAGCAGCCGCACGACCTGGCCGACCAGTCCGTTCGCCCGCGGAACCGTACTGCGTTCCGGCAGTTTCTCGATCACGATCGGCTGTACTCCGGCGAGCCTCAGCTCGCTCGCCAGCATCAGTCCGTTCGGGCCCGCACCCGCGATCACGACATCGGTATCCATGACACCCTCCCATTGGGCATGACTGACCACCCCGGCGACCGGCCAGGGTCGAGTTGGTTGGTTCGAGTTGGTTGGTTCGAGGCGGCTATTCGGGGACGGGCAGGCCGGCTTCGACCTGGTCGAGCGCCCAGCCGATCAGCTCGGCGACCGACCGCGGCGGATCGGCCCGCATCCATTCGGCCATCACGACCGCCCGGGCCGCGCCGATCACCTCCGCGACGAGCCGCGGATACATCCCGGACGTCCCGGTGCGATCGGCGATCGCGGCGGCCAGCTCCTCGCCCGCCCGGGCGTACGCGCGCACGATCGCGCCCTGCAGCGCGGGCTCGGTCATCATCAACCGAACCCCGGCGAGCCACTTGTCGTCCGCCGCGAGCGGCTTGGCGTGCCCCTCCTCACCGAGCGCGAAGTGCTTCTCGACCGCCGCACGGATGGCCACCCACAACGGCTCGCCGGCCGGCCGGGCCCGGAGTTCGTCGGCGATCCGCAGGCTGCGGTCCACCTCGCGGGCGGCGATCGCGTCCGCCTTGCTGTCGAAGTAGTTGCGGAACGTCCGCAGCGAAACCCCGGCCTCGGCGGCGATGTCCTCGATCCGCACGTTGCCGTACCCACGCTCGACCGCGAGCCGGACCGCCGCCCAGCTCAGCGCGATCCGCGTCTCCTGCTTCTTCCGCTCCCGCAATCCCTCGGCCATGTCTCGAAGCTAGCAGAACTTGCCCAAAAGGCAAAGATGCCTTTTGGGCAACTTTTTGTCATGCGGGCAGACAACGCCTGGGCTCATGGTTGGGTAAGCACATGACGGTGTCGCCGCTGGTCTGGGTGCTGACGTTGCTGGCGATCGCCGGCCTGTTGCTGTTCGACTACTTCTTCCATGTCCGGTCCGCGCACGTCCCGACGCTGCGCGAGGCGGCCGTGTGGTCCGCGGTGTACGTCGGGATCGCGATCCTGTTCGGGCTCGGGACGCTGGTGATCGGCGGGACCGGCATGGGCTCGGAGTACTTCGCCGGGTACATCACCGAGAAGGCGCTGTCGGTCGACAACCTGTTCGTGTTCCTGATCATCATGACCGGTTTCCGGGTGCCCCGGGAGAACCAGCAGAAGGTCCTGCTGGTCGGGATCGTGGTCAGCCTGATCGCGCGTGCCGGCTTCATCTTCGTCGGCTCCGCGCTGCTGCACACGTTTTCCTGGGTGTTCTACCTGTTCGGGATCGCGCTGCTGCTGACCGCCGGGAACATGCTCAAGCCGGAAACCGAGGAATCCCACCAGGCACAGAACATCGTCGTCCGGCTGGCCCGCCGGCTGTTCCGGACCTCCGAGGAGTACGACGGCGACCGGCTGACCACCGTGGTCGACGGCCGCCGGATGCTGACGCCGATGCTGCTGGTGATGGTCGCGATCGGCGCCACCGACCTGATGTTCGCGCTGGACTCGATCCCGGCGATCTTCGGCCTGACCGAGAACGTGTACGTCGTGTTCACCGCGACCGCGTTCAGCCTGCTCGGCCTGCGGCAACTGTTCTTCCTGCTCGACGGACTGCTGGACCGGCTGATCTACCTGTCGTTCGGGCTGGCCGCGATCCTGGTGTTCATCGGCACCAAGCTGATCCTGCACGCGCTGCACGAGAACAACCTGCCGTTCGTGAACGGCGGCGACCACGTCGACGTGATGGAGATCAGCACCGGTCTCTCGCTGACCGTGATCCTGGCAGTCCTGTTGATCACGATCTTCGCGTCGCTGTTCAGCACCCGGGGGCGGACGCAGACCGCGATGGCTCACATCCGCCGGGACGCGACGGCGTACCTCGACCCCGAGTACACCGACGACCCGGCCGAGCGCGAGCGGGTCTTCCAGCGGTTGCTGCGGGCCCGCGACCACATCACCGACCTCGGCCCGAAGGCCAAACAGCAGGTGCGGAACGAGCAGGACCTGATGGACCTGTGCCGCCAGGTCGGCGAGGCCCACGCCGCCGCCCACGCCGACCACGAGGTCCGGCCGCGACTCTGACACGACTTTGACAGGACTTTGACACGACCTTGAGCACCCATCAACCATTTCCGCGCCGGCGAAACGGTTGACCGGTGCCCAAGGTCAGCCCTTGACGCCTTGCCTTGACGCCTAGCCTTTGACGGCTCCGGACGCGAGGCCGCTGACGTAGAAGCGCTGCAGGCCGACGTACAGCACCACGCACGGGATCATCGCGATCACCGCGCCGGCGACGAGCGAGCCGAAGTTGATCTCGCCGTACGCGCCCGCCTGGACGTTCACGAGCGCGACGGGCAGCGTGTACAGCTCGTCCTTGGTCAGGAAGGTCAGCGCGCCGAGGAACTCGGTCCAGGCGGCGAGGAACGCGTAGAGCGCGACCGTCGCGGCGCCCGGCGTGATCAGCGGACGCAGGACGGAACCGAGCATGCGGAGCGTTCCGCAGCCGTCCACGTGCGCGGAGTCCTCGAGCTCGGCCGGTACGGACGCGAACGAGTTCCGCATCACGAAGACGCCGAACGGCAGGTTCACGGTGGTGTAGAACAGCACCAGCCCGAACAGGCTGTCGGTCAGCCGCAGGACGTTCATCTCCAGGTACAGCGGCGTCAGGATCGCCTGGAACGGGATCATCATCGACACCACCACGAGCGCGAACAGCACCGGCCCGCTGCGGAACCGGAACCGCGCGAACCCGTACCCGGCGAGGGTGGCGAGCAGAGCCGTCAGTACGGCGGTGCTCAGCGCCACGATCAGACTGTTCCCGACCGAACGCACCAGGTTTCCGGGCCCCTCGATCAGCGTCCGGAAGTTGTCCCAGGTGAGGTGGAAAAACGTTTTCGCGTCCGGTGCCGCGACGATCACGTCGTTCGGCTGCACCGACCGGAAAAGGGCCCACAGCAACGGTACGGCGAAGACCAGGAAGGCACCGCCACCACCGATCACGTAAAACGTGTTCTTGAGACGCATCGTCAGTCCTTCTCCCGGAGCAGGCGGAACTGGGCCGCGGTGACGAGTCCGACCACGATCACCAGCACGATCGACAGCGCGGTCGCCGCACCAAGCTGCAGCTGGACGAAGGCCCGGTTGTAGATGTACTGGACGACCGTGGTGGTGTCCGTCCCCGGACCACCGCGGGTGAGGATGTAGAACTGCGAGAACGCGAGCAACGAGCCGACCACTGAGATGATCACCGACATCGCGATCGTCGGGCGCAGGATCGGGATCGTGATGTCGCGCTCCTGCTTCCACCATCCCGCGCCGTCCAGCTCGGCCGATTCGTAGTACTCGCGGGGGATCGCCTGCATACCGGCCATCAGCAGCATCATGGTCAGCCCGCTCACCGCCCACACCACGAGCACGCAGATCAGCCCGGTGGCGAGCGGCCCGTCCACCAGCCAGGCCGTCGAACCGTCGGTGATCCCGAGCGTGTGCAGCACGATGTTGATCACGCCGCTGTCCGGCTGCGCCTCCAGGACCGTGACGAAGCTGAGCGTCGACAGCCCGACCACGAACGGCAGGAAGAAGACGGTCCGCAACAGCGTGGATCCCCGGCGTTTCCGGCGGACCAGCACCGCGAGCGCGTAGCCGATCACCAGGATCGGCACGGTCACGATGACCGTGTAGAGCAGCGTGTAGAGGACGGACTTCGCGAACGCGGCGTCAGAGACGATCGCCGTGTAGTTCTTCAGTCCGCTGAACTTCACGGTCCCGATCAGCGGCCAGTTGGTCAGCGAGATCACCAGCGCGAAGACCAGCGGCACCAGGACGAACACCGCGACGAACAGCACCGCGGGCGTGACCAGCAACAGACCGGTCCGGGAAGGATGGGTGAGCGAGCCGCGGCCGATCCGGCGCGGTGGTGATCCTGTGGCGCGAGAGTCCGCGAGCCGGGTGCTGCGCACCCCGACGCCGGTACTCACGCCTGCCCCTGGCGGAGGATCCGGTCGTAGCTCTGTTGTGCTTCCGTCATGGCGGCCTCCAGTTCGCCGTCGAAGACGGCGCGGCGGAACATCTGCAACCACGGCCCGTCGGGCTGGTTGTAGAGGAGGTTGTAGGAAAGCGTTGTCGGCGCGTACCCCTCCTGGATGCGCTCCAGCGGCAGCGTCGCCAGCGGGTACTTCTTCGCGAACTCCGGCGTCCGCGCGTCCGACCGGACCGGCGTGTAACCACCGGCCGGCAGGTCGATCTGCTGCGGCAGGTCCAGCGCGAACCGGACGAACTCCCAGGCGCCGGACGCGTTCCGCGCACCACGTGGGATGCACATGTTGTCGCCGCCGTCGAAGAACGCCGAACCGCCGTCCGGCCCGGACAGCAGCCGCGGGGTGACCTTCTTGTGGAACGTCGCGTCGGACGCCGACACGACGACGCTGTAGTTGGACGGGAAGATGCCGATCTTGCCGGCCCGGAAGTCGCTCCCCCAGCGGGACGCGTCGTCGGAGAAGTTCGCCCTCGGCACCAGTCCGTCCACCCACAGCTGCCGGTGCAGCTCGAGCATCTGCCGGACCACGTCGTTGCCGGCGATGTGGCCGGACTGGCTGCCGATCGTGCCCTGGATCAGGTCGGTGTCCGCGGCCCAGACCATCGGCTGGACGACGAACCCGAGGGCACCCGGACTGTTGGCAGGGAAACTCCACGCATAGACGTCGTCGCCGAGTTTCCGGAATTTCCGTGCTGCGTCGAGCAGGTTTCCGAAAGACTTGACGGCCTGGTCCGGGTCGACGTCGGCCCGCTCGCACAGCTCGGTGTTGAACCAGAACATCGAGTTGTCCGCGAGGTACGGAACGCCGTACACCCGGTCGTCCTTGGTCGCCAGCCGCAGATGGCCCGGGCTGAGCTTGTCCCGGAAGTCCAGCGCCGCCAGCGGTTCGGTGAGGTCGGTGAAGGCGTCGCGGTAGATGAACAGCATCGAGTTGATGTCGTCGATGTCGACCAGGTCCGGCACGCTCCGGCCGCGGATCGCGGTCGCCAGCTTGGTCACGTACTGCGCGTCCAGGACCGGCGTCAGCTCGACCGTGAGCCGGTTCTGGGACGCGTTGAACTTCTTCACCAGGTCGGTCAGGCCGCTCTGCGTCGCCGCCCGGCACCACACTTGCACGGTGCCGGTCGAGTCCTGCCCGAAACCCGCCGCCTGGACGTCGGGTTCGGGCAGGACCGAGCTGCAGCTGGACGCCAGGCCTGCCGTCGTCGCGGCCACCGAGAGACCGAGGAAATTCCGCCGGGTGAGCATCATCAGGCCCTGGGCAGCCAGACGCGCATCGCACCGATCTCCCGGTTCGCCCACGCGTAGTACGGAATCGCCACCACGTCCACGTCGTCCCCGGTGGAGTCACCAGCGTCCGGAGTGAACGACCAGCCAGGACGATGCCCCGTACCCACTCGCCCTCGGGCTCTCAGCACAGTGACGCCGTCCAAGAGATCCGTGCCCTCGGCAACAGGTGCCTGAGGCAACAGATGCAGGTCGTCGACGTTCGCCGTGTTGTCCACCTGCTCAACCGCGTAGACCAGCGGCCCGCGCTCGATGGCGACGCACCCACGCACGGCATCGATCCGCGGATCGGCGCCGACCAGCCGCGGCGTCAGCGGCAACTGCAGGTCGAACTCGGTGCCTTCCGCCCGGGCGTATCCGCCCGCCTCGACCGGCTGCCCGTTGACGGTCGCGCCGTCCGCCCACGCAGGAATGCGCAGCTCGACCGTGACAGGCGTCGCGCTCGTGAGGTGGACGGCGCCGTCCCACGGGTAGTTCGTCTCGACGGTCAGCTCGACGTCGCCGGACCTGATCACGCCGGCGGCGTACTGGTGGATCTGGATCGCGTCGGCGGTGGTCGTCGCCAGGTAGCCGTCGAGGCTCGACAGCGTGCGCATTATGTTCGGCGGGCAGCACGCGCAGTCGAACCACCCGCGCCGCCCGTGCGCCGGGCTCCGGCCGTTGTCCGGGTACGCCGCTCCGCGCAGTTGCAGCGGGTTGACGTAGAAGTACTCCGAACCGCCGAGCGACACGCCCGCGAGGAAACCGTTGTACAGCATCCGCTCGATCGCATCGCCGTACGACGCCTCGCCGGTGGCGAGCAGCATCCGCCACGCCCACTGGATTCCGCCGATCGCCGCACACGTTTCCGCGTAGGCACGGTCCGCCGGCAACTCGTACTCGTCGCCGAACGCCTCGCCGTCCCAGCGCGCGCCCAGCCCGCCGGTGATGTACGTCTTGGTGGACCACATGTGGTCGAACTGCAACTTCAACGCGTCGAGCAGGTCGGTGTCGCCGGTCTCCAGCGCGACGTCGGCCGCACCGGCGGCCAGGTAGACCGCACGGACCGAGTGGCCCTCGACGCTGGTCGCCTCGCGGACCGGGACGCGGTCGGAGAAGTACGCCGGCGAGTGCCCGTGCCGCTCGATGATCCCGTGACCACGGGCCTCCACGAACCACTTCGCGAGGTCCAGGTACGCCGTCGTACCGGTTTCTCGATACAACTCGACGAGCGCCATCTCGATCACCGGGTGGCCGTCGACGTCGACGGTCCTGCCGTCGCCGAAGGTCGCGCTCAGGTGGTCGGCGAGCTTGATCGCCACGTCGAGCAGCGCGCGGTCGCCGGTGCAGCGGACCTGCGCGACAGCGGCCTGGATCAGGTGGCCGGCGCAGTAGTGCTCATGGCTCCAGACCAGCTGCTGGTAGCGGCCTTCGTCGCCGTACCGGAGCTGGACGACCGAGTCGAGGTAGCCGTCCTCGCGCTGCGCGGCGGCGACCACCGCGGTCAGGTCGCGGATGCGCTTCAGCAGGTCGTCGTCCGGGTTCCGGCCGTATTCCCAGGCCGCCGCCTCGAGCCACTTGTAGACGTCGGAATCGGCGAAGACCGGCCCGATCGCCTCGCCTTCGCCGATACCGGCGGCGAGCCGGAGGTTCTGCAGGTTGCCGGCCTTCTCCAGCTGGTCCTGGCCGCTGGGGATCGCGTCGGCGGCGTTGCGGGCCTGCCGCGGCGCCCAGAAACCGCCGGTGATGGTGACCTGCCCGAGTCCGAGGGGATGCCGCCGGCCCTTGGTCGTGGCGGCAGGGCTGAGTGAGGTCGCCGGGGGTGCGCTCATATCGCGTGACTCCTGAGTTAGGAAAATCCAGAACACGTTTTCCTTGATGAAGGTAAGGACCCGTGGACCCCAGGTCAACCCCTACCTGTGGATAAACTCCGCCTCGGTCGCGATCCGTGCGGTACTGTTCCCGGAAACTTAGGGAAAGGAGTTGCCGCATGGCGTCACGGATCATCCGCACGCCCGGGATCAAGGACGTGGCCGCGCTGGCCGGCGTCTCGGCGAGCACGGCGTCGAAGGCGCTGAACGACGTCGGGCAGCTCCGCGCGGAGACCCGCGAGCGCGTCCGGCGGGCCGCCGAGCAGCTCGGTTTCACACCCGACAGCCGCGGCCGCGCGCTCTCGTCGGGGCGCAGCTTCACCGTCGGGCTGATCACCACCGACAGCTCCGGCCGGTTCAGCATCCCGATCATGCTCGGCGCCGAGGACGCCCTCAGCGCCGGCGAGATGGCGCTCGTGCTCTGCGACACCCGCGACGACCCGCTCCGCGAGCAGCACTACCTGAAGTCGCTGGTCTCGCGCCGCGTGGACGGCATCATCGTGACCGGTCGCCGGGTCGAGCCCCGGGAGCCGATCGACGTGCCGATCCCGGTGGTCTACGCATTCAGTCCGTCCACCGATCCGGAGGACACGTCGGTGCTCGTCGACGACCACGCCGGCGCCGCGTCGGCGGTGCGGCACCTGCGGTCCCTCGGGCGCGAGCGGATCGCCCACGTCACCGGGCCGGAGTCGCACCTCAGCGCGCAGATCCGGGCCGCCTCGACCATGGGTTCGGCGGGTACGGCGTTCGTCGGCGACCCGTTGTACGGCGAGTGGAGCGAGCGCTGGGGCCGGCACGCGGTCGACGTACTGCTCCGCACGCAGCCGAAGCTGGACGCGATCACCTGTGGCAGCGACCAGATCGCCCGCGGCGTCTGCGACCGGCTGCGCGAGCTCGGCCGCTCGGTGCCCGACGACATCGCGGTCACCGGCTACGACAACTGGTCGGTGATGGCGCTGGCCAGCCGGCCGCCGCTCACCACTGTCGACATGGAGCTCGAGGAGCTGGGCCGCCGGACGGCGAACCTCCTGCTCGACGCCATCGCCGGCTCCCCGCATCCCGGGCCGGTGGAGCTTCCCGGTCGCCTGATCACCAGGGAGTCCACACTCGGCACCTGACGGTCCGGACCCCGGATGGTCACCCGCTCGTCCGCCGCTGGTTGCCGAAGACCCTCTAGATTGGCTCGGGTGCTGCGCAAGCTCCTGATCGGCGTGGCGGTGATTGCCACGCTGGTGGCAGGGGTGGGCGTGCCCTAGTTCTCCCGTGGACCGATCCCACTCGCGGCGTGGTCAAGCAGCTGGCGTTCCCGTGTGCGGAAATCTCCGCCGGCGCGGACCGGGCGGCGCAGAAACAGTTTCCGGAAGGGTATTTCTTCCTGAACGTGTTGTACGGCCTCAGCTGGGTCCAGGTCGGCGTCGACGACCCGGCGCGGGCCGCCGACGCGACGGCGCAGGTCCGGTGGGCGCTCGACAGGATCGCCTCGCCCGACGGGACGACGCCGTTCGACGAGTCGCTGCAACCGAAGTACGGCGTCTTCTACGCGGGCTGGACGAACTGACTCCGCGGCTGGCTGGTCCTGCTCTGGCTGCCGGTGCTGCTGTTGTGGTTCGCCCTGCGCCTCAGACACCGCGGCCGAAGACGCCGCCGAGCGCACTGAGCTTGCGCGGCAGGTCGTACTCCGCGCCGCCTTCGTGACCGTTGTAGGTGAAGACCTCGATCTCCGCCGGACCGGCGTACGCGTGGTACGCCGCGAAGACCGTCGACGGCGGGCAGATGTTGTCCATCAGTGCTACCGAGAACCACGCCGGGCAGGTCGCCCGCGCAGCGAAGTTGACCGCGTCGAAGTACGACAGGGTGCCGATCGCGGTCTCGGTCTCGAATCGGTGCCCCTTCAGCCAGCGCGCGATCTCGGCGTACGGACCGTTGTCCGTGATCTGTGACGCCCGCCGGTAGTGCGACAGGAACGGTACGTCGGCGATCGCGGCGGACAGGTCGTCGCGCAGACCGGCGACAGCGATCGCGAGCCCACCGCCCTGGCTGCCGCCGATCACCGCGACGCGATCGTCGTCGACATCAGGACTGCTCTTGACGGCATCGACCGCACGGACCGCGTCGGTGATCAGCCGGCGGTAGTAGTGCTTGGCCGGATCCTCGATTCCGCGGGTCAGGAAACCCGGTGCCGACGATCCGTGCCCGTCCGGCGCGATGTCCGGAGTTTCCGAAACAGTTTTTCCGCCGCCGCCCTGACCGCGGTTGTCCATGATCAGGTGCGCGTATCCGGCCGCGCTCCAGGTCAGCCACTCGTACGGGATGCCCCGGCCGCCGTTGTAGCCGATGTACTGCACCACCGCGGGCAACGGTCCGGTGCGATGACGAGGCAGGATCAGCCATGCCTTCACCGGTTGACCGCCCCACCCGCCGAACGTGACGTCCTGGACCTCGACGGTCGCGAGCTGTGCGTCGTACGCCGTGAACGCGGCGTCGATCGGGTGGCGCGCCGCGTCGTCGAGCGTCTGCTTCCAGAACGCGTCGAAGTCCGCGGGCTCCTCCGGCTCCGGCCGGTACTCGCGCAACCGGTGCAGGGGCATGTCGACCAGCATTCGGTGTCCTTTCAGTGGAAGCAGACGGTGGCGGTGTTGCCGTGGCGGGTGGTCGTGTCGACGACGGTGCGCCAGCCCCGGCCGCGGCGGCTGACCATGACGCCGGGATCGGCCTTCGTCAGCACGAGGTCGGGCTTGTCGAGGTCGACGGTGACCGACGTACGGGTCTGGGTCGGGTCCGAGATCGCGACCGTTCCGCCGGCGACGACGACCGACGCCGGGCCGTCGGCAGTCAGTTCGGCGACCGTTCCGGCTGTCCAGAAGTTCGCCGCCAGGACGTTGCGCAGCCGGACCGCGTGCGCCGTACCGTCCGCCCGGAGTTTCTGCACCGGGAGCTTGCCGGCGAACGACTTGGTTTCCGCGAGTGTCGCGGTCGGCAGCTGCACGTAGTAGTACCCGGCCCCGGACGGCGCCGTACCGTGGGCGAACCATACGGTTTGGTATGGCCGGGTCACCGGAGTGTCGGTGCCGTACTTGAGGTTGATGTCACGCCAGGTCGCGGTCCGGTTCTCGCGCAGCGTCCGGACCGGGGTGCGGTCGGGGAACACGTAGCCGCCGGTGCCCTCGAGATGACACCAGCCGGGGGCCGCCGTGAAGGCCTCGTTACCCGCGCGGAGCTTGCGGTTCTCGACGATCGTCTCGACCTCGCCGTCGCCGGTGATGTCCGACCCGAGACACACCATGACGTCGTCGACCAGGAACCAGCTCTTCAACGCCCGCAGGGTCGTACCGTATCCGCGCAGATCCATGCCATAGGCACCGATCGTCCGTCGTGGGACCGACGCGCCCCCGACCCAGTCGGCGTCGCTGGTGCTGCGGAAACCGTAGGAATCCGCCAGCCGCCGGGTGTCGACCGTTGTCCCGGGCAACCGGTACGGATCGACCGTAGGCCAGTAGTCGCCCGAGTAGTGACCGAGATCGTCGTCGTACAGCAGCACCATCCCGTCGGACAGGTGCCAGCCGTGCAGGTTCTCGGTCTGGATCGACTCGTAGTTGTAGATCCGCGACGAGTACGCGCTCAGCCCGATCGCGAACGACGGACGGTGGTGAGCGACCTTGTCCATCCGCGGGTACTGCTTGTGCACGACCAGCGGACCGCGAGCAGTCACCGGGGAGGCGAGGACGGCCCGGGCCGCCACCAGCGACGCCGGTTCGGTGACGGTCAGGAAATCCCGGAAAGTGTCTTCGGTGATCCACTGCTTGACCAGCGCGGAAAGTTCCGCAGCGCGTTCCGCCGGCGCGGCCGGGATCAGCCGCAGCGTGCCCTCGATGATCGTCTGGGTCGGTGCGTGGTTCTGCTTGCTGGGCCTGGCGATCTCCCGGCCGCAGACCGAACCCATCAGGTCACCGCGCACCATCAGCGGATCGAACGCGTCGTTGATCCAGCCGTAGATGTTCTCCAGGTCCGGGTCCGTGACGGTCCACTGGGTGCCGCCGAGCAGATGCAGCAGGGCGGAAAGCGTTCCGAGGAGCTCCTTTCCGTAGCCCCCGTTGTACGGGTGCTTGTAGTGCTGGAGGAACGAGCCGTCGCTGTAGAACCCTTCGCCGGTACCGTCGACCCGGCCCGGTGCGTCGTTGAACGCGAGGACACTGTTCGCACCGTTGCCCTCGACATCACTGATCGCGTCGCGCACTCGGGCCAGCGCAGCGGTGTCGCCGTCGAGGATCGCGCGGATCGCCACCACGGTAGCGATCCAGACCCGGTTCGCGCCGGTCGCGATCTGCCGGTCGGCGCGCCACAGGTTCGGGTCCGGCGTGTAGTGGTCGATGGCCTGCGTGTACGTCGTACGCACGTCGGCCGGGATCACGTCGTACAGCAGGACCAGCGTGTCGGCGAAGGCGGATGCGCCGCCGATCTCCCAGTCGTAGTCGTTGTCGTAGCGCGGGAGCGTGGGGCTGTAGCGATTGGTGTGCATCCACTCGAGGGCGCCGCGGACATCCTCGGCAACCGCCGCGTTTCCTTGGTAGGCGGATCCGTTCGTCGCCCAGGCGACCGCGAGCTGCTTGATCCGGCGGAAGCTCGAGGCGACGTGGTTGGAAAGCGTTGTACTTGCGAGGTCCGGCCACAGCGTCGTGCGGTTCGTCGAGCGGTCGAGGGTGGCGAGCGCGGACTGGGCGAGGCGGTCGACGCGGGCGATCGCGACCACGAGATCCGGGTCGGTGGGATCGACGGTGGGTCCGCCGGTGAGCAACGCCTGCCAGCGCAGGCGAGGTTCGTCGGTGGACGCGTCGGCCCAAGTAGGAGTGGGCAGGGCGAGAAGTGCGGCCCCGCCGAGCATGCCGCCGAGGACGGCCCGGCGGCGAACGGTCAGGTCTGGCATAGGAATCCTCTCAGAGAGCCATTGCGATCGCCGTTGCGCCGGCGGAGTTCGGGTGCAGGCCGTCGCCGCTGTTGAATTCGGGGCGGAGCCGAGCGGGGTCGGCCGGGTCGCGGAGCGCGGCGTCGACGTCGAGGAGGCGGTCGAACAGACCTCCATGCCGGAGTACGGCGTTGACGTCGTTGCGGACCTGGTCCAGTGCGTCGGTGTAGCGGATCCAGCCCTTGAACGGGCCGATCGTTACGCCGATCACGTCGAGGTCGTGGTCGTGCGCGCGCCGTACCAGTTGTGCATAGCCCTGGAGGATGCGCGCCGGGTCGGTCTGACTGGGTGGTTGCTGGATGTCGTTGATGCCCAGGAACATCACCAGCGTCCGGAGATTCGGGAGGCCGAGTACGTCGCGGTCGAACCTGGACTGCCCGCTGGGTCCGAAGCGGGTGTCGTCGAGCAGAACACGGTTTCCGCTGATGCCGAGATTGGCGACCGCGGGACGTCGCCGGAACCGGGCGGCGTACTGGTCGGGCCACCGAAGGTTGGCGTTGTCGGGTGTGCCGACCCCTTCGGTGATCGAGTCGCCGAGTACGGCGATCACCGGGCGGCCAGTCGCCGGGACGTCGATGCCGTTGAGCAGGAACACCGAGTTGGTCGCGCGATCCCCGATGAAGCCGGTCGCATGCACATTCCGGTGGAAGCTCACCGGACCCGTAGGACCCGGCAGGTGGATCCTCACCATCACATCCCCACCATCCGCGACCACCAGCCCCACCGAATCACTGACGACACTCGCCCCGGCCGCCAGCACGGCCTGACCCGCACCCCCGAACGACACCCGGCACTCACCACCGGACTGGGTGGCGGCGACGCTTATCGGGCCGAGGGTGATGGGAGCGACGCCGAAGGGGTTGGCGAATCTCAGCCGGAGGACCGCGCCGCCTGCATCCGTGGACGCTGTGGTGCCTGCGGAGAGCCGCAGTGTGTAGCGAAGGGTGGTGTTGGTGAAGCCGTTGGTGGCGTCGGTGTCCGTCGGGGTGGGAGCTGTCTGCGCAGTCGCCCAGCTCGCGGCCCACCGAACCCGACCCGCCGGCACCGCACCCGCAACTCCACCCGCACCGCCGAGAGCCCCACCGAGCGCCCCGCCAAGGACACCACCGGCCGCGCCACCGAGAACCACACGCCGCGACACCCCACCGACGCGCGGGCGCCGGGAGTTAGTGCCCATCAGCAGGCTACCGTCGGGGCGAAGTCGCCGCCGTAGGTACCGACGGAATCGCCGCCGGTGTTTCCGGACATGGTGTTTCCGCAGACCTGGCCCTGCGGCGTGCGCATGAACTTGATCCCGCCGGAGGCGTTGTCCGTGATCGTGTTTCCGTAGATGTTGTTGGCAACGCCATCGGTTTCCGTGTCACCACCGAGACGGACGCCGGCGCCGGTGTTGTCGTGGATCGTGTTGTAGCGGAACGTGTTCCCGCTCCCCCGCGCGTCGAGCCCACCGGAGCTCGCGTCCTTCTGCTGACTGCAGTCGTTATGCTCGACAACGTTCGCGGTGGAGTTCTCCTTCACGTCGACACACTCGTTGCCGTACGTCGCGATCGTGTTGTGATGGATGTGGTTGTTCCGGCTGCGGTCGGCCTGGGCGTCCGGCGCGCCGTTCTCACCCTGCTGCTCGGGGGCGGTGCCGAGATAGATCCCCTCGCCGTTCTTCCCGCCGTCGGCGAACTTGAAGTCGTACACGCCGCACGGACCGATCGTGTTGTCGTGTACGTCGGCGTTCGTGATCAGGTACCGCAGTCGCAGGCACTCGCCGCCGGCGTTCTTCAGCCGCATGTTCCGGATCGTCAACGTGCCGACGCCGTCGCCCGGCGACGTACTCATCACGTACACGAGCTTGTCCCGGTACCCGTCCTTGCTCGACGAGGATCCGAACAGCCCGTCGATGGTGAACCCGTCGAGCGTCACGCCATCGTGCTGTACCTGGAAGATGCGCGAGTTTCCGGCACCTTTCACGATCGCGGTCGACGGGCCGGTGATCGTGACTCCGGACCTGGTCGTCACCGCGTCCTGCAGATAGGTGCCGGAGGCAAGATGTACGGTCGCGCCGCGTGGAGCCGTGTCCAGCGCTTTCTGGATGGTCGCGAACGGCGCGCCGGTCGACGTACCGGAGTTCGCGTCGCTGCCTGTGGTGGAGACGTAGTAGTCGGTCGCGGCGTGTGCGGGCACCGCGGGAAGCGCCAGCGCGGCGCCGAGGAGCAGGATCGGGACAGCTCTGGACATGGTGGTCCTCCTGATTGGGCGGTTGCTACCTATCCCCGGTCGGCGACGAGCAGGCCGACCAGAACCGGAACTGTGGTGCCGAGGAGCAATGGACCTGCTGGTACTGCGAGCGAGAAGACGGGTGCGGCGATGGCGGCGCCGAGAAGTGCGGTGCCGCGCGGGACGGAGGTGAAGGCGAGACGGAACGCCGTACGACGCCACTCGGCAGCCGACCTGGCCGGGTTGCGGCCGGCGGCGACCGCCAGCGCGAGGTGGTAGGTGACCGCGGCGGCGATCAGGCCGACGTGGATCATGAACAGGGTCAGGACAAGCGGTCCGGACCTGCCGGACAGGAACGCCAGGTTGCTGACAGCAACCACTGCGGCGATCGTCATCAGCACGGAGTGCGGAAGCAGCTGGCGCCAGTACCTGCGCCATCCGGCGAACACTCCCGTGAAACATCGCGTGTCACCGTCGTCCCGCCAACGGTTGAGGGCGAACCCGACCCCTGCCAACGCCGGCAACCACGTCACGATCCCCAGACACAGAATCGTGAACGCCGCCCCCGCCGCCGCCGGACCAGCAATCCACCCCAACCACTCCAGCGCCCGCCGCCCCACCCGAACGCTCTCCCGCCGGCTCATCTTGGGGTCGTCTCGGTTGGCGTTATTGCGATCCGTCGGTCGGGGGTTTCGATGAGGGCACGGATCTGCACGCCATCACAATCGGGTTGTGGCGGGCGTTCGCCCGCTCCAAGGGCTCGGTCGTCGGCGGTTGTGATGGCGTGGGGATCCGGTAGTACGCCTTCGATCCGTCCCTCGTCGTCCGCGAGGAACACGGTTTCGTCGTCGAAGGCGATGCCGAAACCGTGGGCGAGCGGGAGGCGTCGTGCGGTCGGGAGTGACGGGTGGAGCGCGGAGGTTGGTTCGATCGTGGTCAGGAAGGTCGCGGTCGTCGAGCGTTCCGGGGTGGCGCGCAGGGTGTGCATCGTGCGGGTCAGGCGGAGGCTGGGGGTGCTGGACGTCGGGTTGGCCTCGACCTCGGTCACCGCCGGCTCGACGGTCACCGGCGTGTGAAACCGGACCCACGCCTGCGCGGACCCGGACCGCAGCGCGATGTCCCCGGACGGCGCCGCCGTCGAGCTCAGCCACTCGGCCCCGCGATCACGTGGGGCGGCGCCGGACGGGTACTCGGCCGGTCCGTCGCCGCGAGCGCGTGGGGCGGTGCCGGACGGGTACTCGGTCGGCCGGTCGGCCGCGTGGGCAGTGCCGGGTGGGTAGGCGATCGGCCAGTCGGTGTGGAGTAGGAGGGTCCAGTCGCGTGGGGATTGCGCGGCGCAGCGATCCAGGAGCACGAGTCGTCCGGCAGGGGTGAAGACGAGGGTGCGGTCGAGGCGGGTGATGCCGAGTTCGGGCGGGTACATGGCCGCGATCTGCGCCGTCGCATGCGCCATCCCGTCGACGGCGTGGACGTCGATCATCCGCGCCTGCCGCTCGTACGGGATCCCTTTGTAGACGTGATAGCGGTCCTCGTCGGCGTACCCGAATCCGTCGACCAGGATCAGGTTGTGGTCCCCCGCCCGCTTGCGGTTGCTGTATCCCTCGTCCACGGCCAGGAAGGCGCCGCGGGACGTCAGTACGAACGACCCCGAGTCGGGATGATGGTGGCCGGCGCTCAACGTGTCCCATCCGCGCTCGCGGTCGAGCCGGTGCGACGTCTCCCACGCCTGGTGCCCGCCGCCCGGTGCCGCCTTGAACGACACCATCGTCGCGTCGTCGTCCCACCCGGTCCGCGCCGTGACCAGACCGAGGTCCGGAAAGTACGCGGACAGCGGCTGGCTCTTCGCGGGATCAACCGGCGGCAGCGAATCGTCGTACCAGAGCAGCTCCAGGTAGGCCTCGGGCATGACGCCGGGCTTCACCCCGCTCGCGTACGCCTCACGCCAGAAGAAACGTTCGGAAACCAGGTCCGCCAGCCACTGCGCCTCGCCGATCCGGTAGGCGGACGCGAGTTTCCGGTACAGCGCGACGCTGTGTCCGCTCCGCCGGTCGTGGCAGTCACCGTGATCGATGTTCTCCTCGAATCCCGGCGCGCACTGCTGCAGCCGGTAGGAAAACGTGTTCTTCAAGAACGCGCAGCGATCCCACCAGTCGAGGCCTCCCTGGTCCTGCAGCAGATCCAGGTACGTCGCCAGCCACGGAACGCCGTACCGCCAGTAGACGACGCCCTCCATGTCCGACCCGTCCGCGGGCAACAGGTCGATCACCGTCGCGAAGTTCGAGCGGGCGCGGTCGGTCCATTCGGCCCGGCCGAGCGCGTACCCGGCCGCGGCGAGGCCCGTGTAGCAGATCCAGTTGTGGTTCTGCCAGTACGACGAACTCCACCACGAGCCCTCCGACGCGACCGCGAACTCGTACAGCCGCGCCCCCTGCAACTCGAGCTTGGCGCGCAGTTCGGCGGCGAGCTCGAAGTCGTCACCGAGCCACGTCGACGCGACCGACAGGCCGTGCAGCAGCCAGCCCGCGTCGAGATCGTGGTCCGGGAGGTGTGCCTTACCCCAATGCGGAAACCCGATCGCGGCCGAGATCCAGCGTGCTGCTTCGCTCCGGTAGCCCTCGTTCCCCGTCAGCCGGTAGGCCAGCGCGAGATTCGCGGCCGCCGGCCCGAAGTACGTGATGCTCGCGGACGGGTGCTCGGTGGGCGGGGTCTGCGTCCGGTACCAGTCGCACTGTTCGCGCAGCCGCCGCCACTGCGCGGCATACCGCCCGTCGAGACCGGCACACACCTCCGAGAGGCGATCCTCGAACATCACTGCCCTCCGATCGGGTGATCGTGACCGTCAACGGTGATCACGTCGCCGACCCGCTGTACGTCGACGGGCGCGGTCGAGTAGACGGAGCAGTACGTCGCGACGCTGCCGACGACTGTCCAATCGAGCCAGGTCCGGGTGCGCTGCGGATCGTCGGCCGGCCCGGGGCCCGGACGCGTCACCGGTACCGCGTCGGCGACGTGGTAGCCGTACAGCGTTTCGTCACCGGCCCAGGTCGTGCGCACCGCGTCCGGTCCGACCTCCACGGTCAGGTCGACATCCGGCCGGAACTGCAGCACGATCTCGCGCTCGCGATCCGCGGAAACTCTGACGACATCCAGCAGGTAGCTGTTTCCGGAAACGAGTGTGCGGGTCGCGCGGACGCCGTCGTACCAGCCGTCGATCGTCGCGGTGACCGAGTTCGCGTCGTGTGTCAGCCGGCCGGTGGCTTCGGCGGGCTCGAGGTTGTCGATGCGGATCGTCGGGTGCGCAGCGACGGACTTGTAGTGGGCGCGCCACTGCGCATGTCCGTACGGGACCTGACCGGGGTCGGGTTGCCAGGGCGTGGTGGCGCCGTACAGGTAGAGCGCGAGCTTGTCGTGGTGACCGTGAGAGCCACCGTGTGGCCCATGGTCGAGGATCGCGTGGATGCCGGGGACGCGAACCACCGCATAAGTGGACGTGAGCGGCCGCCCCGGAACCGAGGCTGTTCGCGGCGGGCCGGCGAACCAGTTCTCGAACCGGTCCTCCAGACCGTCGTACTGCGGGCCGACCTCCGCGCGGGCGTGCTCCGCGATAGTGTCTAGGCTGACAGCTGACGTGAACTGCCGACCGAGGGCAGCGATCTCGAGCCACTCGAGCGCCAGCGGGACCCGTCGATACGGACCGTCGTGAAGGGCCGGCAGGATCCCGCCCTCAGTGGCGATCCCGGCGAGCGCAGCGATCATCGCGTCCAGCCGGTCCGGGACCGCAGCCGGATCGAAGCCGCGCAAGCTCAGCAGATAGGCGCGCAGGACGAACCCGTGGTAGTACGTGCTGGCCTCCCACTCCCAGCCGTCCTCGCCGGTCGCCGCCTCCAGGTGCGCGAACTGCCCGTGCTCCCCGGTCAGCCACTCCTTCTCGCCGGACCAGACCTCGCCCCGAACCGCGGCGGCCGCCTGGCTCGCCGTCGTACCGAGAGCGTTGAACCACGCCGTGTAGTTCGACGAGAACTTGTCCTGGGCAACCATTGCGTCACGGGCCCGGCGCGCGCCCGCGACCATGTCGTCGAGCATCGGGAGCGTCTCGCCCAACTCGGCCTGCCCGGCCAGATTCAGGATCGAGTGCGCGATCGGCACTCCCCAGACCGCGTCGGTGAGCGCCTGGTGGAACAGCCGCCCGCGCTGCATCCACCCCTGGGCCTGCTCGTGCTCGCCGGCCTTGGTGAGTTCCGAGTACAACCGTGCGTACGACGTGAGCAGGTCGGCGCCGGCGCCGTCGTACGAGAGCAGCCGGATCCGCCGCGCCCAGAAGTGGTGCGCGAGCACGGTCCAGGCGCCGCGCACCGCGGGCGAGTCGACGCGGCAACCGTAGGAACACGGAACCCCGCCGGCCGGAAAGTTTCCGGACTCGAATCCCACGTGCGCCAGCTCGACACCGTGCGCCGGGCAGACGTACTCGTGCCACCAGCCGCCCCGCTCAGTCGGCGGCGTCGGCGGCGTCATCGGAGTCATCGCGGCCACGTGCCACCGTCGATGTCGATGGTGATCCCGGTCAGGTATCCCGACGACGGCAACGCCAGGAAACGGACCGCGTTCGCGACGTCCTCGACCTGCCCGGCCCGGCCGATCGGGGTGCCGGCGACCATGCCGGCCTGCGCCTCGGGCGTGGAAAACGTTTGATGGAACGCGGTCTCGGCGATGTACCCGGGTGCGACCGAGTTCACCGTGATGCCGCGCGGCCCGAGTTCCTTGGCCAGTCCCTTGGTGAACCCGCGGATCCCGGCCTTCGCCGCCGCATAGACCACCGACCCCGGACCACCGCCGTTGTGCGCCGCGAGCGAGGCCATCGTGACGATCCGCGGGTTCGCGGACTGCGCGAGGTGCGGGATCGCGGCGCGCGTGGTCCGGAACGTCGCGCCCAGGTTCACGTCGACGACCTGCTGGTAGTGCTCGTCGCTCATCTCGTCGACCTTGACCCGGCCGATCAGGTGGCCGGCGTTGCACACCAGTACGTCGAGCCCGCCGAGGAAACCGACCGTTTCGTCGAGCAGCCGGTTGACGTCCGCCGTACTGGTCACGTCGGCGCCGACCGAAATCGCTTTCCGGCCGAGCTGCTCGATGTCGGACACGGTCTGCGCGGCAGCGTCGGCGGACTTTCCGTAGTGCACCACGACGTCGGCTCCGGCCGCGGCCAGGCCGAGCGCGATCCCGCGCCCGATGCCGTGCCCGGCACCGGTCACCAGCGCGCGCGTCCCCTGCAGTTCCCCGGTCATAGAAACAGTCCTTTCGGTCATTGTCAGCTGGGTGTCATTTGATGCCCGCGGTCGCGAAACCTTGGACGAAGTAGCGCTGCCCGATCAGGAACAGCACCACCATCGGCACGGTGGCCAGCGTGGTCCCGGCCATCAGGAACGCCCACTGGGTGTCGTTCTCGGTGCGGAAAACCGACAGTCCGACCTGGATCACCCGCAGGCTGTCGCTCTTGGTCACCAGCAGCGGCCAGAGGAAGTTGTTCCACGACCCCTCGAAGGTGAGCAGTGCGACGGTGATGAACGCGGGCTTCACCAGCGGCGTCATGATGCGGGCGTAGATGCCGAGCTCGCTGACGCCGTCCAGCCGGGCCGCCTCCTCCAGCTCCACCGGGAGGTCGAGGTAGAACTGCCGGAACAGGAACACCGAGAACGGACTGACCGCACCCGGGATGATCAGCGCCCACCAGGTGTCCAGCCAGCCGGTGCCGCCCTGCCCGGTGAGGTCGTTCCCGCCGAACAGCGGCATGAACCGCACGATCAGGAACTCCGGCAGGATCTTCGTGTACGTCGGGATCATCAGCGCGCCGACGAAGCCGAGGAAGATCAGCGAACTCCCGCGGAAACGCAGCCGCGCCAGCGCGTAGCCGGCCATCGAGGCGATCACCACGTTCAGCAGCGTGTGGCTCGCGGCGATCACGAAACTGTTCCGTGCGTACGTCGCGAACGGTGCCGCCCGCAACGCGTCCGCGTAGTTGCCGAAGGCCCATTTCGTCGGGAACAGCCGCGGCGGCACCGCGGCGATGTCGCCGGGGGTCTTCACCGAGGTCAGCAGCATCCAGACGAACGGGACGATCATCACGCACGAGATCGCGGCCAGGGTCACGTACAACGCGAGCCGGCCGGCCCGTGCTCGCCGGGCGGTCTCAACGGGTGCCACGGTCACCTCCGGTGATCCGCCGGTTGAGCAGGGTCAGGAACAGCAGCAGCGCGAACAGCACCAGGCTCTGCGCGCAGGCGTAGCCCATCCGGAACTCACGGAACGCGGACTTGTAGATCTCGTACGTCATCATCGTCGTACTGTTCGCCGGACCGCCGTCGGTCAGGATGTACACCTGGTCGAAGGACTGGAACGCGCCGATCACCGAGGTCACGAACACGAAGAACGTTGCCGGCCGCAACAACGGAACGGTCAGGCTGAAGAACTGCCGGACCTTCGACGCGCCGTCCACCGAGGCCGCCTCGTAGAGATCGGTCGGCAGGCTCTGCAGCGCGGCCAGGTAGATCAACATCTTCAGGCCGATCCCCTGCCAGATGCCGACCACGATCACCGCCGGCATCGCCCAGTCCGTCGACGACAGCCAGGCCGGCCCGTCCAGACCGAGGAACGACAGTACGGCGTTCGCCAGGCCGCTGCGCGGGTCGTAGATCCACAGCCACACCAGTGCGACGGCGATCGTCGCCGTCACCTGCGGAATGAAGATCGCGGTCCGGAAGATCGCGCGCCCGGCCAGCCGGGTGTTGAGCATCAACGCGATCAGCAGCGCGATCGCCATCGCCACCGGAACGGTGAAGAACGTGTAGACGCTCGTGTTCAGCACGGCCCGGCGGAAAACGCTGTCGGACAGCAGGTCGCGGAAGTTCTCCAGCCCGATGAACCGGGGCGGCGTGAGCACGTCGTACGACGTGAAACTCAGCACGACCGCGGCGACCAGCGGGATGCCGATCCAGATCACGGAATGCAGCACGGCCGGCGCGACCATCAGCAGGCCCGCCCGCCGGCGACTGCGCAGCAAACGATTTCGTCGTGGCGCGGGCGACGCCGGGCCGGGTGCGGACGGACGCACCCGGTCCCGGGTCGGCACCATGGTTCCGCTCACAGCCGGGAAATCGCTTCCTTGCTCAGGTTCGCCAGTTCGTCGATGGCTTCCTTGGCGGTCCGTTTGCCGACCACCGCGGTTTCCAGCGTGGTCTTGATCTTCTCCCGGATCTCCATCCAGGCGGCGGTGCCGCCCTCGGAGCGGGCCTTGCTCATGTTGTCCAGGGCAAGCTTCACGAAACCGTTTTCCTTGACGTAGTCCGAGGTCCGCAGATCCTGGACGCCCGGCACCGAGCCGCGCTGTTGCGCGGTCGGCAGGATCGACTCCGGTGTCCCCATGAACTCCACCAGCGCCTGGGCCGCGGCCGCATGCTTGGTCGAGGCCGAACGGGAAACCATCGTGCCGCCCTGCAGCATCGCCGGCACCTTGTTGGCCAGGATGAACGCGCCGACCTTGTCCTGTTTCAGCAGCTCCGGCGACTGCTGCTCGAGCTGCACCCAGAGCGAGTTGTTCGCCATCATCATCGCGGAGCGGCCCTGCTGCAGGGTGCTCGGCTGACCGGCCGACGACTTGAACGAGTAGTCGGCGGACTTGTCGCCGATCACGTCGAGGAACAGCTGCAGCGCCTCGACCCCACGGTCGTCGTCGAACTTCACCTGCTGGCCGGTCTCGTCGAACATGTTCCCGTCGTTGGCGAACAGGAACGTCTCCCAGCACTGCCGCAGATCGATCGAGAACGGGTCGAACCCGACCCGGGTGAGCTTGCCGGACCCGTTGCGACGGGCGAGCTCCTTGGAGATCTCCCGCAGTTCGGCCCAGTCCTTCGGCGGCGCCTTGATACCGGCCTCGGCGAACAGGTCCTTGCGGTAGGTGACGATCCGGGTGTCGAGGACCATCGGCAGCGCGTACAGCTTGCCGTCGAACCGGGAGGGCTCGAGTACGCGGTCCTCGTAGTCGTACCGCTTGGCCAGGTCGTCCGGCAGCGGCGCGAGCACCTTCTTGTGCGCGAACGGCGGGATCCAGCCGACGCCGAGCATCACCACGTCCGGCATCAGGCCGCCCGCCAGGCTGGTGGTGAGCTTCTCGTTCAGCGCACTGTAGTTCGTGTAGTCGACCTTGACCGTGACGTTCGGGTTCTTCTGCTTGAACGCCGGCAGCAGCTTGCCCTCCAGCAACTGTTTGCCGGTGCTGCCCTCGAACAGTGGGGTGAGCAGTGTGATCTCACCTTCGACGGGTCCGTCGGCCGCCGCCTGGCTGGTGCCGCCGGACGACGCGGAGCACCCGGTGGCGGCGGCGACCGCGCCGAGCCCCAGGGCCGTCAGGACTGATCTGCGGGTGTACTCCATGGCGCGCCTTTCATGCTGCTGCGGAAGTGGAGTGGTGCAACGATGCACCAGCCAGAGCGGCGCAGCTTTGCGGGACTGGTGCAACGATGCACCGCATGCTAGGAACGGATTTCATGTGGCGTCAAGAGGTCGGCACCCAGCAAACTTCGCTGGACTTTCGGCGGTACGTGCTGCATCGTTGCACTGCGAGACGGCAAGACAACGGGGTGACAGAATGCGCGGGTGGGCGGTGAATTGAGAACTGGTGAGGTGACGATCCAGCAGGTCGCGACCGAGGCGGGCGTCTCGCCGAGCACGGTGTCGAACCTGCTCAACGGGCGCAACCACCGGATGCTGCCGGAG
>DASXXB010000325.1:0-11259 GCA_036503355.1 Kribbella sp.
CCGGCCAGCTTCCGCCAGCCGTCACCGGGGGTACGGCGCTGCTTCGCGGCATGCTTGCGCACACTCCGCTCGATCCGCTTCCCGAACAGGGTCAGCAGCGACGGCAGCAATGTCACGGCCGCGAGCATCGTCATCAGCACCATCAGCGTGACCCCGAGCGCGACGCCCTGTAGCGACCCAAGCCCGAGCGCCAGCAGCCCGAGCAACGCGATCACCACTGTGCAGCCCGCGAACATCACCGACCGCCCCGCAGTGTCGAGGGCAACGACCTTCGGATTGGCTGTGCCCTTCAACAGCTCGTGGCGGTACCGGGAGAAGATCAGCAACGCATAGTCGATGCCGACACCGAGGCCGACCAGCATCATCACCGGCGTCGTGTACTCCGGCACCGTGAACAGATGCGACGCGAGCATCAGCAGCGCGACCGTACTACCGACGGCGAACACCGCGGTCAGCAGCGGAAGTGTTGCCGCGAGCAACGATCCGAACAGGAACACCAGGATCACCAACGCGGCCAGGATGCCCGCGCCCTCGGACGCACCACCCGAACTCTCGGCGGCGTTCCGCGCCAGGTCGCCGCCCGCCTCCACCTGGAACCCCGGCCGCGCGAAGTCCTGCGCCCGATGGATGATCGTGCGCACGTCGTCCACCGGCATGTCCGCGGCGGCGACGTCGAGACTCACGGTCGAGTACGCCGTACGTCGATCTGTCGACATGGCGCCCGGAGCGGCGAACGGGTCGGCGACCGAGGACACGTGCGGAAGCACCCGAACCGCGGCCAGCATCGACGCGACCCGGGCCTTGTCCGCCTCGAGACCGGCGTCGGCCCGAACGACGAGCTGCACCGAAGCCGTGTCGCCCTTCGGCTGATGCGCCGTGAAGATGTCCGTCACCCGCTGGGAGTCCGTGCCAGGCAGCGAGGTGTCGTTCTTGTAGGCGGCACCAACCATCGTCGAGGCGGCGGTCACCGCGGGCAGCACCAGCACCCAGAGCACGAGTGCCAGGCCGGCGCGCCGCATCGCCCAGCCGGACACCCGGTGCAGGAGCCCGGCCCGGGTCGCTTGTCGGATCGGAGTGTGCACAGTCATCGCAGTGTCCTCGATAAGTAGAGCGGCTACATGTTGCCTCTCGACATTAACACGCATATGAGTAGACTGGCTACATGAAAGCGGATGCGCTGCGTGGACACCTGGACCCGATGATCCTGGCGGTCGTCGAGCACGAACCACTGCACGGCTACGCGATCATGGAGGCGCTGCTCGAGCGCAGCGGCGGCGAGCTCGATCTGCCGACCGGCACGCTCTACCCGGCGCTGCGCCGCCTGGAGCGCGCGGGCTACCTGGCCAGCGAGTGGAGCACGGTCGGCGGACGGAAGCGCCGTACGTATCAGCTCACGAGCTCCGGCGCGAAGATGCTCGCGTCCGGCAAGCAGGACTGGCTGACGTTCCGGGCCGTGGTCGAAGGAGTGTTACGCCCGGGCCAGGCGTAGACCGCGAGCGGCCTGCACAGCCACGAAGAACAGCGGCAGGACGACGAACACACCGACGATGCCGAACGCCGGCACGCCGGGCGGGTGCGGGCCGGTCGAGGCCATACCGAGCCCGATCACGCTGACGAGGACGGCGTTGACCAGTGCGAACTGTGCGGTGATCCGGCTGATGTGCTCGCGGACGATCGGATGCCGCAGGCCGATGCCGGCCGCGATGACCATCAGCACCGCACCGGCGATCGCGACCATGCCGACGCTGCGGACCAGGGTCTGCAGGAAGTCGTTGACCGGGTTCGGCGCAGCCATCTCCGGGGTCCGTCCCCAGGCGTCGTCCCGCCACACCAACGGCTGGATGATCAGCGCCGCGAACAGCGATACCGCCGTACGTCGGCTGTGGCTGACGGCAAGGTCCGCGCGATAGCCCGGCGCGACGTCCTCGATCGCCCCGAAGTCGTCCACCGCGAGCTCCTCGGCCTCGAACCTGTCCAGACCGTCCGCCTCGAACGCCTCGGTGGCGTCGGTCAGGTGGTCGCGGGCCTCGGCCAGCAGATCGGCCTTACGCCGTCGCGGTCCCCTCAGCTCCCGGCTCAGCGCAGCCAGGTAGTCGTCGACCGGCGTACTGGTTCTGGACACCCTTCCAGTATGGGGATCCGACCCGCGTCTCACGTCCGGGGTCCCACTGACTCGTCCCTGACGTTGGTGCGTCGCCGGTGCCGTACGACGAAGTAGCCGGCGTACCCGAGCACGACCAGGGCGAACCCGACCTTCTCGGCGACCGGCGTCGCACCCTCCGGCCACAGGTGTCCCTCGAGGTAGTGCTGGATGTAGCCGTGCTGGTACACGCTCTCGCCGCCCAGCCTGCGGAAGTACTTCTCGGTCGCGGTCACCGGGCAGCCGAAGTCGACCAGGACGATCACCAGGTTCCACGCGACGATGGCGAGGTGCAGCCAGATCAGCCGCGGCCACCGCCACGCCAGGAACGCGCCGATCACGAAGAACAGCAGCAGAGCGCCGTGCACGACCATCACGAGGTCGGCCAGCGCACGCCAGATCATTCGGGACCGGACCTCAGGGCGTCGCGGACCGTCGCCGGCGCCGGCGGTGAGTGCTCCGGACGGATCGCGCCCATCAGGCGCTCGACAGCCGCCTCCATCTCACTGCGCCAGGTGATCGCCGAGCGCAGGTCCAGGCGCAACCGCGGATTGCGCGGATGCTCGCGGACCACCCCGAAGCCGACGGCCTGCAGGAACTCCGTCGGCCACACGCAACCGGGACCGTCCCAGCGGGAGTCGCCGAACGCCTCGACGGCCCGGAACCCCCGCTTCAGCACGTCCTTCGCGACCGCCTGGACCAGGATCTTGCCGAGCCCGAGGCCGAGGTACCGCGGCAGGATCCGCCCGGTCGCGAGGACGACCGCGTCCGGGCTGACCGGCGCGGTCGGGAACGCCTGAACGCGGGGCAGGTACTTCGCCGGCGCGTACACGGCGAAACCGGCCGGCTCGTCGTCGACGTACAGCACGATCCCCGCGGTCCCCCAGTCGAGCAGTAACTGCGACAGCCACGCTTCCTTCTCCAGCGCGGTGTCTCCGTTGCGGATCGCCTGGCGGGCGGCCACCGGATCGAGCTCCCAGAACACACAGCCACGGCACGGCACCGGCAACTCGTCGAGGTTGTCGAGCGTCAGTGGTTCGAGCCGGCGGGCCATCAGTGCATCCGATCAGCGATACCGGTTGTTAGTTTCGTCACGATGCGTCATCGCACAGCGGGCTCGGCCGCCGGCTCGGGGACCGGAGCCGGAGTCCGCGCATCCGGAGTACGGGTCGCCTCCGGGGCGACGTACTTCTGCTGCACCTTCGCCGCCGGTTGCCGCCGGAACAGCTCGCCGGCGAACCCGGCCAGCACACCCAGCAGCAGACCACCGAGCGTCCAGCCGACTGTCTTGCCCACGCTCATACCGTTCCACCTCTCAGGCCGCACCGGACTGGCCGGCTGTCTCAGCAGCCAGATTCCGGCATGGTCGAACCTGCCCCTATAAGGCATGGTAGTGAGAGGTCACGCCGATCCCCAGCCCGGACCGGGGCCTGTCGACGTAACCTGGTGACTTCCCCCTCGATCACCGTTGGAGCGACCCTCGTGAGTGCTGACGTGCCCGATGTCCGGCAGACCCGACTCGACAACTACGTCGAGGCGTACGCAGCCCGGACCAAGGGCATGACCGCATCGGAGATCCGCGCACTGTTCTCGGTCGCCAGCCGCCCCGAGGTGGTCTCGCTGGCCGGCGGGATGCCGAACATCGCCGGCCTGCCGCTGGACGTGGTCGGCGGCGCGGTCCGCGACCTGGTGATCGACAACGGTGCGGTCGCGATGCAGTACGGCTCCGGCCAGGGCGACCCGACGCTGCGCGACCAGATCTGCGACATCATGCGGCTCGAGGGCATCGAGGCGCACCCCGACGACGTCGTGGTGACGGTCGGCAGCCAGCAGGCGGTCGATCTGGTGACGCGGGTGTTCTGCGACCCGGGCGACGTGGTGATCTGCGAAGCACCGTCGTACGTCGGGGCGCTCGGCGTCTTCCGTGCGTACCAGTGCGAGGTCGTGCACGTGGCGATGGACGACGACGGCGTCGTACCGGAGGCGCTCGAGCAGGCGATCGCGTCCGTGCGCGCGGCCGGCAAGCGGATCAAGTTCTTCTACACGATCCCGAACTTCCACAACCCGGCCGGGGTCTCGCTGTCCGACGAGCGGCGCGCGCGAGTGCTGGAGATCTGCCAGCAGGCCTCGGTGCTGGTGCTGGAGGACAACCCGTACGGGTTGCTCGGGTTCGAGGGTGAGCCGCAGAAGGCGCTGCGTGCGGCGGACCGGGAAGGCGTCATCTATCTCGGGTCGTTCTCGAAGACGTTCGCTCCCGGTTTCCGGGTCGGCTGGGCGGTCGCGCCGCACGCCGTCCGGGAGAAACTCGTGCTGGCACAGGAGTCCGCGACCCTGTGCCCGCCGACCTTCAGCCAGCTCGCCATCTCGTCGTACCTGATCCGGCACGACTGGATGGGGCAGGTGAAGCAGTTCCGCGAGATGTACCGCGAGCGCCGGGACGCGATGCTCGCGGCACTGACGGAGAAGATGCCGGCGGCAACGACCTGGACGCGGCCGGGTGGCGGCTTCTACGTCTGGCTGACGCTGCCGGAAGGGCTGGACGCGAAGGCGATGCTGCCGCGCGCCGTCACGGCGCGGGTCGCCTACGTGCCGGGGACGGCCTTCTTCTCCGACGGTTTCGGCTCCCAGTGCATGCGGCTGTCGTACTGTCATCCGACGCCGGAACGGATCACCGAAGGAGTGGGCCGGCTGGCCGCGGTGATCAACGAGGAGCTCGAGCTCCGGCAGACGTTCGGCCCGCTGCCACCCGGCGCCGGCCGCGACTACGACGCTCCGGGGCCTGAACTGAGCTGAGCGGGGTTGCGCAAAGGTTGCGCAATGATCCCCGGGCGGACGGGGGTCACTGATGCGGTAGGGGTACCGTTCCAGTGGGCCTCGGGGCCGGCGACCGCGCCGGAGACGCCCACGACTGATCGGGATATTTGTGATGAGTGATCTGGGTCGAGTGCTGGTACTGGCAGGTGGACTGTCGCACGAGCGGGACGTCTCGCTGCGGTCCGGCCGGCGGGTGGCCGACGCCCTGCGCAGCGTCGGTGTGGAAGTGGAGCAGCGTGACGTCGACGCCTCCCTCGTCGATCGGCTGCGCGAGGATCGGCCGGACGCGGTCTTCCCCGTCCTGCACGGTGTCACCGGCGAGGACGGCGCACTCCGCCAGGTCCTCGATCTGTACGGCGTCCCGTACGTCGGCGCGGACGCGGCAGCGTGCCGTACGGCGTTCGACAAGCCGGTCGCGTCGACGGTCGTCGGTGGTGCCGGGCTGCACACGCCGGCGTCGGTCGTGCTCGGGCACGACACGTTTCGTGAGCTTGGCGCCGCCGCGCTGATGGCGGCCGTCGTCGAGCAGATCGGCCTGCCGCTCGTGGTGAAGCCCGCGCGGGGCGGTTCGGCGCTGGGTGCTTCGATCGTGCGCTCGGCGGACGAGCTGCCGTCGGCGATGGTGAACTGCTACGCGTACGGTCCGGTCGCCTTGATCGAGCAGTACGTCGACGGCACCGAGGTCGCCGTCACGGTGGTCGACGTCGGCGACGGCCCGCGGGCGCTGCCTGCCGTGGAGATCCGTCCCGACTCGGGCTTCTACGACTACGAGGCGCGGTATACGGCCGGCGCGACGCAGTTCGTCGTACCCGCCCGTCTCGAGCCGGAGGCCGCCGGCGCGTGTGCCGCAGCCGCCGTGCAGGCTCATCAGGCGCTGGGGCTGCGCGACCTGTCCCGGACCGACCTCGTGGTGGACGCGGCCGGGATCCCGTGGTTCCTGGAGGTCAACGTGGCTCCCGGCATGACGGAGACGTCGCTGGTCCCGCTCGCGGCCGAGGCTGCCGGGATCGAGCTCGGCGTGCTCTGCCGCGACCTGCTGGCTACCGCGGCCGCCCGTTGACCCCTATGCCTGACGCTGATGCCTGACTCTGTGCCCCGGCCGCTCTGGCGAACAGCGGTTCAGCCACAGCGGATCGCGCTGCTCGCGCTCGCGTTGGTGATCGCCGGAGTGATGACGGTCATGGGGATCTGGCAGCTCGACGTCTACAAGTCGAAGACCGCCAAGGCCACCGCCGAACGGGCCGCCGCCGCACCTGTCGCTTTGCAGTCGCTGTTCTCGGTCGACGAAGGCCTGCCGGCCAAGGCTGTGGGGCGTCAGGTCACGATCGACGGTACGTGGGGACCGGCCGCCGACCAGGTGTTCATCGCCGATCGCCGCCAGGACGGGAAGGACGGATTCTGGGTCGTCTCACCGCTGAAGCTGTCGTCGTCCGACGCGGTGATGGTTGTGCGTGGGTGGGTCCCGTCCGTCTCCGCTCCAGCTGCCACGGCACCTGCGGGCTCGGTGTCGCTGACGGGAGTCGTGGTTGCGTCCGAGGCTGAGGACTCCTCGGACGATGCCGCCAAGGGGCGGGTGCTGTCGTCGCTGCGGATCCCGACGATCGTGCATCTGGTGAAGTACCGGGTGTACGACGCGTTCGTCGTACAGACCGCTGTGTCCGCCGGCGCCGTACCCTCGCCTGCCCCGGCTGCCGTCGTACCGCCTCCGCCGCCGACGGATCACGCCGGGCTGCGGAACGTCGCGTACGCCTTCCAGTGGTGGATCTTCGCGGCCTTCACGTTGTGGATGTGGGCCCGCATGGTGCTGGACGCGCACCGCTCGCCCGGGTCCGACGTGGACGACGCGGATGCAGGCGCGGGCTCCGGGTCGGGTTCTGGACCGGGTTCTGGGCCGGGCGCTGGTGACGGTGAGAGGGCTGCGGCGGGCGACCAGGGCGGAGAGCGTCTGGAGTCAAGCGGTACGGTTTCAGCGTGACTTCCTCTGCCGACCCTGCCACCTCCGCCGGTGCGCAACCGCTCACCCCGGCTGTCCGCGGCGCGCTGATCCGGTACCGCGTGATCGCGTACGTCGTCGGCGTGATGCTGCTCCTGCTGGTGTTCCTCGCGATGCCGCTGAAGTACTTCGCCGACAACCCCGGCGCGATGAACGTGATCGGCCCGCTGCACGGCTTCCTGTACGTCGTGTACCTGCTGCTGACGTTCGACCTGTTCCGCCGCGTTCGTTGGTCGTTCCCGCGACTCGTCCTGATGGCGCTGGCCGGCACGATCCCGTTCCTGTCGTTCTACGCCGAGCGCAAGACGTCGCACGAGCTCCTCGGTCGCTAATCCCGTTGGCGGGTTGAGCTCTCGGGCTTTAGCGTCGGGCGCATGCCCAACGACGTCACGGAGTCCAACCGCCTGAGCTGGAACCAGATTCACCACGCCCGCCCCGGTGAACCTGCGTCGTACTTCGTCGATGGCGGCACTACCCTCTCGCCGGAAGAGCTCGCGGCGGCGGGCGACGTCCGCGGCCGGCGGGTCATGCAACTCGCCTGCTCCTGTGGCGACGAGGCCTTGTCCTGGTCACAACTCGGCGCATCGGTGACCGGCGTCGACATCTCCGAGGTCGCGATCGCGATGGCCGTCGAGAAGTCCACCGCTACCGGGATTCCGGTCGACTTCGTCCGCGCCGACATGGTCGCGCTGCCGGACACCCTCACGGACTTCGATCTGATCGCGATGAGTTGGGGCGCGATGTGCTGGGTGCCCGACGTGACCGCCTTCGCCGCCTCGATCGCCGGGCGCCTGAAGCCGGGCGGGTCAATCCTGATCGCCGATCATCACCCGGTCTGGGAGGTCCTCGCCGTACGCGGCGCCAACCACGTCGAAGTCACCGCCGATTACTTCGCCCGCACCACGCCGCCTCCGCGCGCCGCGATCGACAACGCGAAACTTCCGGTCGGTGCCCGTGACAACCCCGCGGCACCCACCACCTTCGTCGCCTTCGTCTGGCCGCCCAGCGACATCATCACCGCACTTCTCGCCGCCGGTCTGACCCTCACCGCATTCCAGGAAGCCCCGGTCGCCGAGATGTACGCCGGCCTCGGGCCCACCGCGACGTACCTCCCAGCGACGTACTTGATCCACGCGACCCGCAATGTTTCACATGAAACATCGCCCGCAAGTCCTTAAGTCCCTTTGTCGACAAATCCCCTCACGGATAAATCGCATACTTAGAACCACGAACCATCTCCCCCAACGCGATCCTAAGCGACCTCCGCTGACTTACATCCTTGTCATTCTGACGGCCGATCGTCCTGGCAGCCTCCCTCGATGGCCTCATTTCGAGTCAGCTGCGCGGTACGGCGTAGTGGAGTCGGACTGTCCCGGCCGTGTCCGTCTGCGCCGAGAGCAACTGCAGCCGAGTCGAAGGCTCGCCGACCTCCAGCGGTTCGCCGTCCATGATCGACGGCGTCCCGAGTCCTCCGACCAGGGCAGGCGCCAGCGTCAGGTACAGCTCGTCGATCAGGTCCGCCCGTAGCAGAGCACCGTTCAGCCCGCCGCCGGCGTTCGACAGGATGCAGGTGATCCCGAGCTCCGTGCCCATCGCGGCGATCGCCTGGCTCAGGTCGGCGCGCTCCTCGCCGACGACGAGATAGCAGATACGTTCCCGGCGGAGGTATCCGAGATAGTCGGCCGGAGTCGACCGCGCGACGAGTACGAGCGCGTCCCAGTCCGGATGCTTCTCCGTCCAGCGCACGCGTCCTCGACTGTCGACGACCGTGAACCACATGTGCGGCGGCGACGGCTGCCCGGTGATGTCGGCCGGGAGGAAGTGGTCGTAGAGCCCGGACGGGTCACCCTCGTAGGCCGGAAGCTCGTCGGGGACCTCGTCCTCGGCCACCAGACTGCCGCTGCCCTCGAGGACCGCGTTGCAGCCGAACTGCCGCTTGACCACTTCCATGACGTCGACCACAGCCGACTCAGACGACTCCGGCGTCATCGACGCCCAGAGATCCGTGTTCGGCTGTCGCATCAGCAGAGCGTTGCGAGTGAGCGCAACCTTCCCGTCGACGCTCGCTTGCACGCTGACCACCACCCGCGGTCGCTTCTGCACCAGGACCTCCTCCAGTTCGCCGGACGGACGGTCACCAGATGTATCAGCGCGCGCCGACAATTCGGCGGGCGCTGAGAGAGACGCAAAGGTGCTGCCAGGACCAGGTGGTTGTCAGGCTTCGGAGGACTTGTTCGGGTCCATCAGTGTGACGATGCGCTCCAGGTCGTCGAGCGATGCGAACTCGACAGTGATCTTGCCCTTGGTCTTGCCGAGGTCGACCTTGACGCGGGTCTCGAACCGGTCCGACAGGCGGTCGGCCAGGTCGACGAGTCGCGGAGCGACTGGCTTGTTACGACGGCGAGGGGCGGGAGTGTCGTCGCCGTTCATGTCGCCGAGCGCCACGATCTCCTCGACCGTGCGCACCGAGAGGCCTTCGGCGACGATCCGCTGCGCGAGCCGTTCGATGGCGTCTCCGCTGGGCAGGCCGAGGAGCGCCCGAGCGTGACCTGCCGACAGCACGCCGGCTGCGACGCGACGCTGGACGGAGGCCGGCAGCTTCAGCAGCCGCAGGGTATTGGAGATCTGCGGGCGTGAGCGACCGATCCTCGTCGCGAGCACCTCTTGGGTGCAGCCGAAGTCGTCGAGCATCTGCTGGTACGCCGCAGCTTCTTCGAGCGGGTTCAGCTGGCTGCGGTGCAGGTTCTCGAGGAGAGCGTCACGGAGCATCGCGTCGTCGGACGTGTCGCGGACGATCGCCGGGATGGTCTCCAGCCCGGCGGCCTGCGTCGCACGCCAACGACGCTCGCCCATCACCAGCTCGAACCGGCCGTCGTCGAGCTTCCGGACGACGATCGGCTGCAGCAGGCCGATCTCCTTCACGGAGTGGACCAGCTCGTCCATCGCCTCTTCGTCGAAGACGGTGCGCGGCTGCTTCGGGTTCGGCGTGATCTTCTCGACGTCGATCTCGGCGAACGACGCACCCGGTACCGCGGCGAGCTCCGGCCCCTCCGGTCGCTCCCGATCAGCCTCGGCCGGCTGCGGCACGGGCGGTGCGCCCGGGATCGAGTTCGACTTGCTGCCGAGGGTCGTGGTGCCGGGAGCCGGCGAGCTGGGGATCAGCGCACCAAGTCCGCGTCCGAGTCGGGTGTTCATCGCGCTCCCTCGAGTTCGACATCCTGCTGAGCTACTGCTGATCTATCACAATGCCGAACGGAGGCCACCACTCTCACACCGGCCCCCGTGCTCCGTTTCACGTGAAACGGAGCCATACGATCAGGCGTTGTTCCGCATCGCGATCTCGCGGGACGCCTCCAGGTACGACAACGCACCGGCTGATGCCGGATCGTACGCGAGCACGGTCTGCCCATGGCTCGGCGCCTCCGAGATCCGCACGGACCGCGGTACGGCGGTGCGCAGTACGGCGTCCTTGAAGTGGCCGCGCACCTCGGCCGCGACCTCACCGGCGAGCTTCGTGCGGGCGTCGTACATCGTCAGCAGGATCGTCGAGACGTCGAGCCCTGGGTTCAGGTGCGACTTCACCATGTCGATGTGCCGAAGCAGCTGCGACAGACCCTCGAGCGCGTAGTACTCGCTCTGGATCGGGACCAGGACCTCGCGCGCGGCGGTCAGCGCGTTCACCGTCAGCAGGCCGAGGGACGGCGGGCAGTCGATGAAGACGTAGTCGTACTTCTCCCCCGCCGCCTCGGACTCGGCGAGGTAGGCCTCGAGCACACTCTTCAAGCGGCTCTCACGGGCCACCAGGCTCACGAGCTCGATCTCGGCGCCGGCCAGGTCGATCGTGGCCGGAATGACCTGGATTCCGGGGTGCTCGGCGCACGGCTGGGTCAGCTTGCTCAGCGGCTCGCCCTCGATGATCGCCTCGTACACACCCGGCGTACCCTCGGCGTGGTCGATTCCGAGGGCCGTCGACGCGTTGCCCTGCGGGTCCAGGTCGATGACGAGGATCTTCGCGCCGTACAGCGCGAGGCCGGCCGCGACGTTGACCGTCGTGGTGGTCTTGCCGACGCCGCCCTTCTGGTTGGCGACGACGAACACCCGGGTCTCGGCGGGCAGCGGGAACTCGCGACCCATCGTGCGTCCTTCATTCACCAGCAGGGTCCGTTCGGTCGCGGCGGCGATCGGAGTCTCGAGAAGTCGTCGCTGAAGCTCGTCCGACGTGGCCCGCGCGGCGATCTGTGCGGCAGTCATAGCGCCCATTCCAATAGGTGCGGGACTTGGCCCGAAGAGGATGTCTGTAGGGGTCGGGGCG
>DASXXB010000326.1:0-12412 GCA_036503355.1 Kribbella sp.
CCTGGACGCGAAGTTCGAGGCCGAGCTGGTCGAGCTCGGCGACGAGGACGAGGCCCGCGAGATGCTCACCGAGATGGGCATCGACGAGCCCGGTCTCGACGTACTCGCCCGGGTCGGCTTCGACACCCTCGGCCTGCAGACCTACCTGACCGCGGGCCCGAAGGAGTCCCGCGCCTGGACCATCAAGCGCGGCGCCACCGCCCCCGAGGCCGCCGGCGTCATCCACACCGACTTCCAGCGCGGCTTCATCAAGGCCGAGATCGTCTCGTACGACGACCTGATGGACGCCGGCTCGATGAACGCAGCCCGCTCCGCCGGCAAGGTCCGCATGGAAGGCAAGGACTACATCATGCAAGACGGCGACGTCGTCGAATTCCGCTTCAACGTCTGAAACAGAGGTTGGCGGGACGCCGACCTGGGCGAACGTTCTAGGAGACCAGGCGTTCGGGTTGGTTGATTTCGGTCCAGAGGGTGTCGAGGGAGAGGCCCAGGACGTCAGCTATTGCCGCGATGGTGGGGAAGGCGGGGGTGGCTACCCGGCCGGACTCTATTTTGCGGAGGGTTTCGGGGGAGACGCCGGCGTCGAGGGCGGTCTGGAGCATGGAGCGGTCGCCGCGGGCGCGGCGCAGGAGGGTGCCGAGGCGCTCTCCGCGCTCGACCTCTGCGGGGGTGAGCGGCAGCCTGACCATGGGCCAATTGTAGTACCGGGATAGTTTGGCCGGTATAGTTATTGCATGATCGAGATCTTGGACGCCCGGCAGCTGGAGCAGGCGCGACAGACCGGTGCGCTGGTCGGCGGGATCCTGCAGACGCTGAAGAGCCGCACCGCGGTCGGCACGAATCTGCTGGACATCGACCAGTGGACCAAGGAGCTGATCGTCGGCGCGGGCGCGCGGTCCTGCTACGTCGACTACGAGGCGTCGTTCGGGCGCGGACCGTTCGGTCACTACATCTGTACGGCGGTGAACGACGCCGTACTGCACGGCAAGCCGTCCGACCTCAAGCTCGCCGACGGTGACCTGCTGACGCTCGACCTCGCCGTCTCCCTCGGTGGTATCGCGGCGGACGCGGCGATCAGCTTCGTCGTCGGTGAGTCCCGGGCCGAGGCGGATGTCGCGATGATCGACGCCACCGAGCGCGCACTGGCCGCCGGGATCGCCGCCGCTGTGCCGGGCGCCCGGATCGGCGACATCTCGCGCGCGATCGGGACGGTGCTGAGCGCGGCCGGGTATCCGATCAACACCGAGTTCGGCGGTCACGGCATCGGTTCGACGATGCACCAGGATCCGCACGTGGCGAACACCGGCCGCCCCGGTCGCGGGTATCAGCTCCGCCCCGGCCTGCTGCTCGCCCTCGAGCCGTGGGTGATGGAGGACACCGCCGAGCTCGTCACCGACGACGACGGCTGGACCCTCCGCAGCGTCACCGGCTGCCGCACCGCCCACACCGAACACACCATCGCCATCACCGACAACGGCCCCGAAATCCTCACCAAGGCTCACTGATGCTCACACCGATCCTCGCCACCTCCGATCCGTACGCCGCCGCCGCCGAGTTCGTTGCGAACGGGTGGACGCTCGCCTATGCGACGCCGCAGGACTCCGATGATCGTCTGGCCGTGGTCGAGTTGCACGGCGGACGAGTGATGCTCGGTGTGGACTCGGAGGAGTTCCTGCCGCGGGAGGCCCGGGATCATCGCGGAGCGGGTGTCCAGTTCTACCTCGAAGTACCTGCTGAGGAGATCGAGAGCGTGCACGCGGCGCATCGCGATCCGGGGCCGATCGAGCAACGGCCGTGGGGGGTGCGGTCGTTCGTGGTGCGGTTGGCGGCGTACAGCTTCATGGTTGCGACCGCCCAGGGCTGAGGGGGCGGTGGGAGGTCGCGAGTTGCTCGGCGGCGTTGTGGACCAGGGCGATGAGTTCGGATGGGGCTACGACCTGGGCGGCGCCGGCTTGGGCCAGTACTGCGGCGCAGGCTTCGTGGGGGGATTCGAGGTCGGTGTGGACGATCCACCAGCCGTCGTCGGCGGGGAGCATCGGTTGGATCGGGCGGAAACGACGTACGGCGTGGTCGCGGACCTTCAGGACGATCGGGTACGACGGGCGCAACGCCTGGAACTCGCGCTGGGACTGGGCCCAGTACGCCGCGAGGTCGAAGTCGGCCGGCCTGGTGAACGGGGTGGTGGTGAGCTCGGCCGACGTGACGCGCGACAGGCGGTAGGTCCGGAGCCGTCCGTCGGTGCGGGCTGCCACGAGGTACCAGGTACGAGCCTTCGCGACCAGCCCCAACGGCGCGACCGAGAATGGACCGCGCCCGTCGAGCGCCTCGCCGTACGTGATGTCGAGGTGGCGTTCCTCCCAGAGGGCTTGGCGGCAGAGGTCGAGCCAGCGCGGGGTCTCGCGGCGGTCGTCCCAGCCGGCGTGGTCGATGAGTAGACGTTGGCGGGCGTACTCGGCCTCGCGCCGCGTGCCCTCCGGCAGTGATGCGATCAGTTTCGTGACGGCCAGCTCGCTCGATGCATCCAGCCCCAGGTCGGCGAGCACGTGGGCGGTCGCGCCGACGAAGACCGACATCACCTCGGACGGCGTCAGCCCGGTCAGCCGGCTGCGGTAGTCGGGCAGCAACGTCCACCCACCACCGCGCCCGCGGATCGAGTACACCGGTATGCCGGCCAGGCTCAAGGCGTCCAGGTCCCGCTGGATCGTGCGCGGCGAGACGTCCAGTACCGCCGCGAGCTGCGCGACCGTCGACTGCCCGCGGGTCTGCAGGTGCAGCAGCAGTCGCAGAAGCCGTTCGGCGCGCATCCTCCGACTATCCCAGGAAAACAAGCCAACAGCTGTCGTCTTTGGAATCTACGGTCGGGTCCCATGAATGCAGTCGAGGTGGCGAACCTCTCGATGTCCTACCAGGCCCCGATCCGCAAGTCAGGGCTGCGCGCGGCCGTCGGCTCGCTGGTACGCCGCGAGTACAAGACCGTCCAGGCCCTCGACGAGGTGTCATTCGCAATCGCACCGGGCGAGGTGGCGGGCTTCATCGGCCCGAACGGCGCCGGCAAGACCACGACCATGAAGATCCTGAGCGGGATCCTGCACCCGACCAGCGGCGACGTGAGAGTCCTCGCCGGCATCCCGTGGCAGCGCCGCTCCGCCTTCCTCAAGCGGATCGCGTTCGTCCGCGGTAGCCAACCCGTCGGCGGATCCCAGGAGCTGACGGTGCTGGACTCGCTCGAGTACCAGCGCCTGCTGTACGACGTCCCGCGCACCACGTTCCGCAGTACCCTCGCCGAACTCGAAGCGCTCCTGGACCTCGGACCGCTGGTGGAGCGCCAACTCCGCGCGCTCAGCCTCGGTGAACGGATGCGCGTCGGCCTCGCGCTCGCACTGATCTACCGCCCCGAGGTCCTGTTCCTCGACGAGCCGACCATCGGCCTGGACGTCAGCGCAGCGCGTCTGATCCGCGAGTTCGTGCAGGAGTACGTCGAGCAGACCGGCGCGACCGTACTCCTGACCAGTCACTACATGGCCGATGTCGCGTCGCTGTGCCCGCGATTGATCCTGATCGACCACGGCCAGGTCCAGTACGACGGCCCGCTGGTCGAGCTGTCCGCGCGCTTGTCGCCGTACAAGCTGATCCGGATCTCCGCGCAGGACGATCCGTCGGCCTTCGGCGAGGTGGTCGAGAAGGCGGACGGCCAGTGGGTACTGCGAGTTCCGCGCGACGAGGTCGCCGGTACGACGGCCCGCCTGCTGCAGGCGCTGGACGTCGTGGATCTCGCGGTGGAGGAGCCGCCGCTGGAGAAGGTCATCGACCAGGCGTATCGCGAGGGGCTCCGATGAGAACCGCAGCACTGCTGGGATTCCGGCTCCGCCAGGAGGTGCTGGAATGGTCCGGCGCGTGGTGGTTCCTGTTGACGCTCGTGGTGCAGGCGGTGGTCGCCCCGCTGATCGGCCTGTTCGTGTGGTCGGCGGTGTACCCGGACGATCCGGCAATCGGCCGGTACTACGTCGCGGTCGTTCTCGTCACGTTGATGACCGAGTCGTTCGAGCAGCACACGTTTTCCGAACGGATCTACAACGGGACGCTGAGCCACGAACTGCTGCGTCCACAGCCCGTGGTCGTCGGGGTGATCGGGATGAACCTGGCGATCCGCGCGTGGTTGACGTTGCTCGGGGCACCGATCGTGCTGCTCACCGCGATCCCGCTACGGGTCGGGTTCGACTGGTGGGCGGTGCTGCGTGCAGCGCCGTACCTCTTGCTCGCCGCCGTGCTTGTCTTCCTGTGGACGTTCCTGCTGTCGCTGACCGCGTTCTGGACGGATCGGGTGCACGCGGTGGTGGGGTTCGGTAGCCAGCTGGTGTTCCTGTTCGGCGGTACGGCGGCGCCGCTCGGGTTGCTGCCGGACGGCTGGCGCCGGCTCGCGGAGGTGTTGCCGTTCTACGGGATGAACGGTCTGCCGGCGTCGGTCGCGGCCGGGGTCGAGGTCGGCGCGGTTGCCTGTCAGTTGGTGTGGGTGGTGGTCCTGGTGGGTGCGGTCGTGCTGTTGTGGCGGGCCGGCGTACGGCGATACACGGCGGTGGGATCGTGAAGCTGCTGCGACTGTTCGGCGCGGGGTTCTCGATGTCGTTGCGGCGGAGTGTGGCGTTCCGCGTCAACCTGGTGTTCGACGTACTGCTGGCGTTCACCGGCCTCGGTACGGCGATCGCGGCCGTGCTGATCGTGTTCACCCGGGCCGACACGCTGGCCGGCTGGTCGAAGGCGGAGTTCCTGGTGCTGATCGGGACATACCAGTTGATTACCGGCCTGCGGACCACGTTCATCGACCCGAACCTGTCGTGGTTCCCCGAGACCGGCATCCGGGACGGGAAGCTGGACGGGTACCTGTTGCAGCCGGCCTCGAGCTTGTTCCTGTCCAGCTTGTCGTTGTCGTCGCCGCTGCAACTGATCCAGGTCGTACTCGGGATCGGCGTACTGACCTGGGGAATCAGCGCGGCTGATCGGTCGCCGAGTGCGGGCGGAGTGGTGAGTTGGTTGGTGCTGGTCGTGGCGGGGACCGTCGTGACGTGGGCGTTGAGCGTACTGCTGGCGTGCTTGGCGTTCTGGGCCCCGAAGCTGCAGTTGGACGTCTTCTACCACTCGGCCTGGCAACTCGGCCGCTACCCGACGGACGTCTTCGCCCGCCCTCTCCGCATCCTCCTCACGTACGTCTTCCCGATGGCGCTCATCGCGAGCATCCCCTCGACCGCCTTGTTCCGTGGACCTCAACCCGGCGTACTGATCGCCGGCGCCGCCGCAGCAACCGGCACAGCCGCGCTGGCGGCGCTCACCTGGCGGGCCGGCCTCCGCCGGTACAGCGGGGCGACCTCGTGAGGAAAGCAGTGGATGGATCGGGGCGGTGGGCTTAGCGTCTGGGCATGGTTGATGCCTTGTTCGGGGTGCCTCGGTTGGCGGCGGTGTACGACGTGTTGGAGCCGGATCGTGTGGATCTGGAGCATTACGCGGCGATGGTGGGGGAGTTCGGGGCGCGGCGCGTGCTGGATGTGGGATGTGGAACGGGTGAGTTGGCCTGTCTGCTCGCCGGCCGCGGCGTGGACGTCGTCGGCGTGGATCCCGCGGAGGCCTCGTTGGAGGTTGCTCGGGGCAAGAAGTTCGCCGAGCGGGTGCGGTGGATCCACGGGGACGCGACGACCCTGCCGCCGTTGCAGGTGGACCTCGCGGTGATGACGGGGAACGTGGCGCAGGTGTTCCTGACCGACGACGAGTGGGCTGCGACGGTGCGCGGGGTGCATGCGGCGCTGGAGCCACAAGGACGGTTCGTGTTCGAGACGCGGGATCCGGCGCGGCGGGCGTGGGAGGAGTGGACGCGCGAGCACACGCATCAGGTGCAGGAGCTCGCGGTGGGTGGGACAGTCGAGTGCTGGGGCGAGCTGCTCAGGGTGGAGCCGCCGTTCGTGACGTTCCGGGGCACGTACGTGTTCTCGTCCGACGGTGCGGTTCTCACCTCGGAGTCGACGCTCCGCTTCCGGGAGCGAGCCGAGGTGGAGGAGTCGCTGGCCGCGGCCGGGTTCGCGGTCGACGACGTACGCGAGGCCCCGGACCGGCCCGGGAAGGAATTTGTGTTCGTTGCTAGGCGGCTTTGAGCAGCGCGGTCAGGGTGTGGTGGGCGGTGCGCGACATGACCGGGTTGGTCTCGGCGTAGTACCAGAGGCAGCCGACGGCCTGGGCGAATGACCACCCCATGCCGCGGCGCCACTCGTCGTCGTCGCTGCCGAGCGCCGTACGGAACGCCGCGCGAGCGGTCGGGTCGAGCAGGTTCCACGCGGGCTGGAGGTCCATCGCGGGATCCGAGACCGTGAACATGCCGACGTCGATCACCCCGGCCAGCCGGCCGTCCTTAGCGAGCAGGTTGCCCGGCATCAGGTCACGATGCGTCCAGGCGTCGGGCTCCGTGCGCGGAGTGGTCCGCAGGTCGGCCCACAGCTTGATGAGGCCGTCCACGTCGATCATCCCTCGGCTGCGCTCCAGGCAGTCCGCGACCCACTCGTCCTGCGACGTCAGGAGGCCACCGCGCCACGGGCCCGTGAACACGCGCCCCTCGGTCGGTTGCGCCCGCAGTGCGAGCACGAACCGGGCGAGGTCCCCAGCGAAGGCGGTAGACCCGGCCACGTTCGCGTCGTACGCGATCGTCCCGTCGATCCAGGTCTGGACTGCCCATGGGAGTGGATAGTCCGGGGCAGGTACGCCGATCGCGACTGGCTCGGGCGTTGGGTACGGCGACATCGCGTGTAACCGCCGCGCTGCGTCCGCCTCGTCCTCGAGCTCCTTCCGCACCGTTGCCGGGTCACCGGGCTGGATCGGCAACCGCGCGGTGAGTTCGTCGCCGATCCTGAACACCGCGTTGACCGTGCCGTGGGACGGTACGGCGCGGACGGGCAGCCCGCTCCACTGCGGGAACTGGTCGCGGACGAGTCCTTCGACCAGCTCGACGGTCACCTTCAGTTGCCCCTCGTGCATCACGCCCAGCAGTATCCGGGAGGCACCCACACCCCGCACACGATTTAGCCCCCGCCTGACAGCACAGGGGTTTCACGGGGCGGTATTCACTCGCGGCAGCGCTCACCCTCGGTTAGCGTGGGGTCGGTACGCCTACGGTTTGAAGGAGACGGTATGAGCGACAAGTCCAGCGAGCCGGCGGACGATCTGCAGAAGAAGTTCCGGGAAGCGCTTCAGAAGAAGAACGCCGGGAACCACAACCACCCCGGTAGCGGGGTCCGTGGTCAGGGCGTCGGCGAAGCGCACAACGACAAGCAGAAGCGCCAGTTCCGGCGCAAGTCCGGCAGCTGAGTTCCGCCAAACTGTCCATCCATCCGACAGGAGCCCCGGGTTGCCGCCCGGGGCTCGACCTTTGTGCGGATCCCGAGGCCATCACAATCGCCACGCCCGGGCGCCCGCACGCGGCGGCGCGTCGCGCCGGCCGGATTGCGATGGCCTGGGGATCCGCAGCTATCGGGTCACTCGGGTGAGGAGGTCGGCGAGGCGGCCGAGCTCCGGCTCCCAGCCGAGACGGTGGTTGGTGGCGTCGTCGGCGGTGGCGAATCCGGTGTGGCTGAGCTGCAGCCGGGTGCCTTCCGGTACTTCGGACAGCTCGACCTCGACGCGGGTGGGAGCGTCCTCGGTGCCGTCCCACTGCCAGCTGAAGACCAGCCGCGCCGGTGGGTCGACCTCCAGGTAGGTCCCGCGCACCACGTGCGGTCCCATCTCCACGACGTACGATCCGCCGGCCCGGACGTCCGCCTGTACCTTCAGGTCGAGCTGCGGGTTCGGGCAGTACCACTGGGCCAGCAGTTCGGGCCGGGTCCAGGCGTCGTACACCTTCCCGATCGTTGCCGGAAGCACCCTTTCGATCCGGATCTCAGCGTCCATCGTCGTCCTCCTGTAAGAGCTCTTCCAGCCGGTCAACCGTGCGGTTCCAGTACGACGTGAGGTCGCCGAGCCACTGCTCGACCTCGGAGATCGCCTCGGTCCGCAGCGCGCACACGACCGTCCGGCCGACCCGGCGGCGGCTCACCACGCCCGCGTCGACGAGCACCCGGACGTGTTTGGTGATCGCGGGCAGCGTGATCCGGTGCGGCTCGGCGAGCTCGCCCATGGTCGCCTCGCCGCGACTCAGCCGGCCCACGATCGCCAGCCTGGTCGGATCCGCGAGCGCCCCGAACGTCCTCGGCAGTCCAGTCAGCACGCCAACACTTCACCAATTGGTTAAGTGTTTGTCAAGGACCAGCCGACCGTAGGCTGGCCGGATGCGGCAGCCGTTCACCGAGACCAGTGGGATCGCCCGGCACTGGGGCTTCGAGGATCTTGCCTCCACCGGGCCCGTGCAGCGCTTCACGATGTTCACCGGCGTCCCGGTCCAGCTCGTCACCGGGTACGCCGAGACGCGCGAGCTGCTCGCCCATCCGGACGTGGTGCGCTCGTCGATGGAGGGTCCGCATCGCGACGTGGTGATGGACGACCTGATCGCGAGCACCGAGCAGCACATGCTGAACGTCAACCCGCCCGACCACACCCGGCTGCGCAAGCTCGTCACGGCCGCGTTCACCCGCCGCCGGATCGAGGCGCTCGAGCCCCGGATCCGCGAGATCGCCAGCGGGCTGCTCGACGAGATGGACGGCGCCGCGGGCCCGGTCGACCTGGTGGATGCGTACAGCTACCCGCTGCCGATCACGGTGATCTGCGAGCTGATCGGCATCCCGGCCGTACGACGCGACGACTTCCGCCGCTGGTCCTCGGTGTTCGTGAACGCGGCGGTCCACACGCCGGAGGAGTACGTCGAGGCGATCACTCTGATGCGCGAGTTCGTCCACGAGCTGATCGCGCAGAAGCGGCGATCGCCGACCGACGACCTCCTGTCCGGGCTGATCGCCGTACAGGAGGACGGCGACCGGTTGAGTGAGGACGAGCTCACGTCGATGGTGTTCCTGCTGCTCGCGGCCGGCCACGAGACGACGGTCAGCCTGATCAGTAACGGAGTACACGCTCTGCTTCGGCATCCCGAGCAGTTCGAGCTGCTCAAGGCCGAGCCGGAGCGCTTGCCCGCCGCCGTCGAGGAGCTGCTGCGGTACGACGGTCCGCTGCAGGCCGCGATCCCGTACGTCGCTCGCGCGCCGATCGACATCGCCGGGACCCGGATCGAGGCGGGCGAGGTGATCGTGTTCGCGCTGTTGCCGGCGAACCGCGACGTACGCAAGGTCGAGCGGGCGGACGAGCTCGACGTCACCCGGGCCGACTCCGCGCACCTCGCGTTCGGGCACGGCATCCACCACTGTCTCGGCGCCCCGCTGGCGCGGCTGGAGGGGCGGATCGCTCTGGAGTTGCTGTTCGAGCGGTTCCCGCGGTTGCGGCTCGCCGTACCCGAGCAGGATCCGCCGCGGCACCCGAGCTTGTTGATGAACGCGATCCGCGAACTGCCTGTGCTGCTCTGACCACTCACCGCGCCGAGCCCTGAACATCGGATGAACCAGGCCTGAATGACAGCGATGGGATTGCAGGTCTCTTGACGATCGATGGCATCCTTTCGGGGTGACAGAGTTGATGGAGGTCGCGCGACACCTGCTCGGCATTGCGATGGCCTCACATTGGCTGCTGCTCATCCTGTTCGTCGCGGCGGCGGTCGACGCGGTGTTCCCGGTCGTGCCCAGCGAGGGCATGGTCATCACCGCCGGCATGGCCGCGGCGGCCGGCCACCAGAACCTGCTGCTCGTGATCGCGGTCGCGATGGCCGGCTCGGTGATCGGTGAGTCGATCTGCTACTTCATGGGCCGGGGCTCCGGCCCGGCACTGCATCGCTGGATGAAACGCCAGGAGCGCCGCCAGCAGGTCTACGAGCGGGTGTCGGCCGCGCTGCACGCCCGCGGCGGGCTGATCCTGATGACGGTCCGCTACATCCCCGGCGCGCGGATGGTCGCGACGCTGACGGCGGGCGCGACGCGGTACTCGTTCAAGAAGTTCATCGTGTTCACGTTCTTCGGCGTCACGATCGCCTACACCTACGTCGCCCTGCTCGGGTACCTCGGCGGCGACGCGTTCGCGCACGACCAGCTCAAGGGGCTGGCGTTCAGCCTGGGCCTGGCCGGGGCGATCGGTCTCGTCCTCGAGACGTCCCGCCGGATCGCGGGCAAGCGCCGCGCCGCGAAGGTCACGGGCGCCTAACGATCACCGCCCCGGTTTCCCGCCGGGTGCGTGTCCCGAGCCAACCTTCTGGCGCTTTCGTGCGTCAGTAGTCAGGTGGTGAGGGCTGGGGTGAACCTCGCGGCCGTTGCGCTGGTCGGCGCGGCGGTCCTGGCCGGATGTGCCGACGTACCGCTCGAAGGCGTTCCCAGCCCCGGCAAGACCTCTGGTACGTCGGCCAAGTCCAGCACACCGCCGGCGACCAAGCCGACGAAGCCCGCGACCCCGCCACCGTCTACGCCAAGCCCGACGTCCAGCCCGACGCCCAGTTCGACGCCGGTCGGGCCTGGGCAGGTGCTCGCCGCGCCGGTGACCCGCAGCTTCCCGGGCCGGTTGCCGGGCGGCAAACCGCCGCTGTTCGTCGTCGTCTCGTTCGACGGCGCCGGCGACCTCGGGCTGTGGGCGCACTGGCGCGCCGTCGCGAAACAGGTCAACGCGCGGATGACGTTCTTCCTGTCGGGTCCGTACCTGTATCCCGAAGCCCACCGCACCGACTACAAACCGCCGGGCAAGAAGCCGGGAGCCTCCGAGATCGGCTGGGGCGACACTGCCAACATCCTCGGCCGGACGAAGGTCCTGCGGGAGGCGATCGCCGAGGGCCACGAGATCGGCACGCACGCGAACGGGCACTTCTGCGGCAAGAACGGCATCGGCCGCTGGACGACCGCGCAGTGGACCGCCGAGCTGAGCGCGTTCGACCGGATGGTCCGGACCGGTCCGTCGCTCGCGGCCGGGAAGACCGTGCCGCCGCCGTTCGACCCCGCGACCGTGAAGGGCATGCGTACGCCGTGCCTGGAGGGCAACCGCGCCGCGTACCGGCTCGCGATGGTCCAACGCGGCATGCTGTACGACGCCTCCGCGCCCGGCTACATCACCTGGCCGAAGAAGCAGAACGGCGTGTGGGACTTCCCGCTCGAATCGGTGACGCTCGCCGGCACGTCCAAGAAGACGCTGACGATGGACTACAACCTCTGGTTCGCGCAGACGCAGGCCCGCACGGCGCCAATCGCTCAGGCGCCCGCGCTCAAGGCGCAGGTGCTCGCGACGTACCGGCAGGCCCTCGCCGGGTCGCGGGCGAGTGGCAACCCGCCGCTGTTCCTCGGCAACCACTTCAACCACTGGAACAACAGCGTGTACTCCGACGCGCTCACGCAGTTCGTCCAGGAAACGTGCAAGCAGCCCGACGTCCGGTGCGTGTCGAACATCGAACTGGCGGGCTGGCTGGCGAAGTACGGCGTACCGAATCCGCAGATCCGGCCGTCATAGCTCCAGGTAGCCGTACCCGCTCTGCCAGGTGCCGCCGTCCTTGATCCGGCCGACGACGAGCCGCTGCAGGCTGGTGTCCTGCGGCAGGTCGTCGAGGTGATCGGTGCCGTGGGTGCGGAACGTGAAGAAGATCGCGCTGTCCTGGCTGTCGGTCGGCGTCCCGTACGGCGTGAACCGGCGGCCGAACTTCACCATGTTGGAGTCCTGCGGGAGATGGTCCAGCAGGTACGGGTCGATCAACCACGACCAGAGCGTCGCGATTCGCACGGGGTGCTCCGGGAAGTACCGCGGGAAGAACTCGCGGGCCTGCTGCAGGCTGTCGTCAACGAGCTCGGGCGTCAGCGGACCGGTCTCCGGGATGTGTACGCCGATCACCCACTCGCCCGGCTCGACGCCCGGGACAGGATCCTCTGCGGTGACCTCGTACAGCATGTACTGCAGCCGGCCGAGGGAGTAGATCTGACCGTTCCAGAAGTGCCGCAGCCACCAGTGCGTCTCCAGGCCGTAGTCGCCGTGGGTGCGGCGGTTGACCTTGAGCTGCTGTCCGAGGTCCGCGAGTGACGCCCAGCTGATCTCGTCCGGGATGCCGCGCTCGGCGTGGAACCGGCGGATGTCCGGGACGGTGTCCAGATACGCCTGCACCGAGTTCCGCGGGTCCTCGGGGAAGCGGGGCTCCGGCTCGCTGCCGAGCTTCCCGACCGCCTCCCGGAGCTGGTCGGCGAGCTCCTTCACCGCCACCGGATCGGCCGCGAACGCCTCCGCCGCCTCCCGGTCGGCCTCGGCGAACCCCAACAGGCGATACTCCTCCGCAGTCGTCACCGCTCAACGGTAACCGATGACCCCGCGGCCAGAGACTTACGATCTGAGTCCTGGCCGAGAGAGCAAGTGGAGGTCTGGTCTGCGTGGGTTATCAGCGGTTTCC
>DASXXB010000327.1:0-13455 GCA_036503355.1 Kribbella sp.
TACGCCCACAGGATCGCGTGCGACCCGGTTGTGGCGCCGTACCTGATCCAGGTCATCATCGTGAAGTCGTCCGCCCCGAGGTCGATCGACCGGTCGTACGGCACCTCGACGTAGTCGTCGGTCCCGTCCAGCGCGAGCCCGGTCCCGAACTTGCCCTCGGCAACAGTCGCCCCGCCACGGACGTACGCCGGATTGTGCGCCGGCCCGATGTCAGGCGTCAGCGGACCGGGGGCCGGCGGACCGGGGATGCCCGGCGGCGTCCCGTTCGGCGTCGACAGGTACGCCTCGTTGAACCGTGCCCAGCGAATCGTCTCGTACGGGTTCGCCACGCCCGCCTCGTACAGCAACCCGGCCTCGTCGCCGTCAAGCCGGACCATGTCTGAGTACGCCGACGGACCCCAGTAGAAGACCTTCCCCTGCTCCCACGTCCCGAACGTGCGCGCCTCGTCGTACGACGAACGCACCGTCATCACCTCGCGCGCCGCCGGATGCGCCGGCGCCGAGAACAGGATCCGGTTGCGCCGATCGCCCTCGTTGTGCGCACTGAACCGCAGCAGCGAGCCCTGTACGTCGGGCATCACCAGGTTCGGGATGGTCCGGAACGGCGCGTCGAAGGTCGTGCCGCCGTCGCTGCTGATCGCGTACGCGCGGTTGCCCGGATCGGTACCGCGTTCGCGAGCGAGCGCGTAGATCCGCCCGTCGGTCAGCTCGACGACCGTGACCTCCTGCGCGATCACGGTCCCGTCGTCGCGCGAGGTGGTCGCCCCGATGTGCCAGGTCGCGCCCGAGTCGTCGGAGTACAGCAGATGGGTCCCGTAGACGTGCGGCCCGACCCCGTCGTACGTCTCGAAGCTCGCACCGACGATCAGTCGGCCGGCGTGCGGCCCGTGCTCGAGCTGGATGCCGTGCATGGGGCCGGTCGCATACCAGAAGTTCCAGCTCGGCAGCTTCGCGTCGGTCAGCTCGCGCGGCGCGGTCCAGGTGGCGCCGAAGTCGTCGCTGGTCTGAACGTACGGGTCGCGGTCGCAGCCGTTCGTGCAGAGCTCGGGACCGTTGTGTGTCGTCACGAGAACAATCCGGCCGGTCCGATTGTCGACAATCGGCACGGGGTTGCCGTGGGTGCTCCCGTTGCCGTCGGAGACCACCTGGAGCGGTCCCCAGGTCTTCCCGCCGTCGGTTGATCGGCGCAGCACGATGTCGATGTCGCCGTCGTCGCCGCAGTCCGCGACCCGCCCCTCGGCGAAGGCGAGGACGTCGCCGTTGGTCGCGTGTACGACGGCGGGGATCCGGAAGCACGAGTAGCCCTCGGTCTTCTGCTGGAACAACACGCTGTCCTCGACGAACGGTGCGGATCCGGCCGGCGCAGCGGACTCGGGGGTGTCGGTGGCTCGGGCGGGCGGGGCGGTGAAGCTGACGAAGACCAGTAGGGCGGCGGCCGCGAGGCGGCCCGGTGCGGGTACGCGCATGGCTCTCCCAGGGAGGACATAGGACGTATGATGTCCCGCGACAACGTAGTCAACAGGACCGCCGACGGCAAGAGTTCGACGGGGGCTAAGGGCATGGCTTCCAACCCCACGCCTACTGCGCGGCACCCGGCACGGCACCTCGCCACACGTGAGCAAAGGCCACGATGCTCCGCATCGAGACCTTCGCTCCCGCGCGCCGAGCTACCGCACCGGGCACCTGCTCGCTACGGCGTGGGATTGGAAGCCATGCCCTATGGTTCGGTCATGGCTGATGAACAAATCGTGATCGTCGGTGCGAGTCTCGCGGGAGCGACCGCGGCCGAGACCCTTCGGGCGGACGGCTGGAGTGGTGGCATCGTCCTGATCGGCAGTGAGCAGTCGCTGCCCTACGAGCGACCTCCGTTGTCCAAGGACGTCCTGCTCGGCAAGGCCGGGACCGATGCCGCGCAGTTGCACGACCAGCAGTGGTACGACGACAACACGATCGAGCTCCGCCTCGGTACGACGGTGACCGCGATCGACCCGGCCGCGCACTCCGTGACGCTCGACGACGGCTCGCAGGTGCAGTACGGCAAGCTCCTGATCGCGACGGGCAGCCGCGTCCGCCAACTCGACGTACCGGGTGCGGATCTGCCGGGGATCAACTACCTGCGGACGGCCGAGGAAGCGCAGGCCCTGACCGACGCGTACGCCGCGAAGCCGCGCGTGGTCGTCGTCGGCGCCGGATGGATCGGACTCGAGGCGGCGTCGGCGGCGCGCGAGCGTGGCTGCGAGGTGACGGTGGTCGAGCCGCAGTCGACCGCGCTGGCCGCCGTACTCGGCGAAGAGGTCGGAAACCTGTTCGCCGACCTCCATCGGCAGCACGGCGTGCAGTTCCGCTTCGGGACCGGCGTGGAAGGGTTCGAGGGGACCGACAAGGTCACCGGCGTCAAGGTGGCCGGCGGCGAGGTGATCCCGGCGGACCTGGTGATCGTCGGCGTCGGCGTCCGGCCGAACACCGAGCTCGCCGAGGCGGCCGGCATCGAGGTCGCGACCCCGGAGAACGGCTCCGGCATCGTCACCGGCCCGGACCTGCAGACGAAGGTCGCGGACGTGTACGCCGCCGGCGACGTCGTGCGCTGGGACCACCCGCTGCTCGGGCGGTCGATCCGCGTCGAGCACTGGCAGAACGCGAAGGACACCGGCGCCGCGGCCGCGAAGGCGATGCTCGGTGAGGACGTGTCGCACGACGCGATCCCGTACTTCTTCACCGACCAGTTCGACCTCGGCATGGAGTACGCGGGCGAGATCCCGCGCGGTACGTCGTACCACGTGGTCCTGCGCGGCGACCCGAAGTCCGGGGCCTACCTGGCGTTCTGGCTGGACGACGAGAACCACGTGCTGGCCGGCATGCACGTCAACACCTGGGACACGATCGACGCGGTGACCGCGCTGATCCGCTCCGGCAAGCAGGTCGACCCGGCCCGCCTGGCCGACACCTCCGTCGAGCTGTCCGAGATCTAGAGCGGGTAGGTGACGTAGGCGAACGACGAGCTGTCCGGTGACCAGCTCGGCACGTTCATCGTGCCCTGGCCGCCGAACAGGCTCGTCAGTTCGCGGATCTCGCCGTCACGCAGCAGCAGCCGCAGGCGTACGTCGTCGATGTCGGCCGGATGTCCTTCGGTGCCGGCCGGGAAGCTGACGTACGCGATCGCGGACCCGTCCGGCGCGGGATGCGGGAACCAGTTCACCCGCTCGTCGTCGGTCAACTGCTCCACGTGCCCGTCCGCCACCCGGATCCGGAACAGCTGCGCCTGCCCGGCACGCTCGGAGTTGAAGTAGATCGACTCGCCGTCCGGGCTGTACTCCGATCCGTCGTCCGCGAACTCGTCGTCGGTCACCTGGACGTCGGCGCCACCGGCGGCCGGGATCGTCCACACGTTGGTGATCCGCTGCTCGCCGACCCACTCGAGTCCGATGTACGCGAGCGTCGTACCGTCGGGCGAAACCCCGTGCAGGTAGTGATGGAAACCCGGGCCGCGATCGTTCGTCACGCGCCGCCCCGGGCCGCCTTCGATCGGTACCGCGTAGATGTGGCCGTCGTCCGCCGAGACGTAGACCGTCCGCCCGTCCGGGCTGACCACGTGGTCGTTGTTGATTGCCGGTACGCCGCCGAGCTCGATCTCCTCGAGCCCGTCCGCCACCCGGTACAGCAGCCCGTTGCCGTTGACAACCAGCGACCCGTCCGGGAGCCAGTTCGGCGCCTCGAACAGCACCTCGCCGGAGCTGAACACCAGCCGGTGCTCGTTGCTCGCGACGTCGACGACGTACAGCTCGGACCGCTGACCTTGGCGGAGGGTACGTGGCATACCCGTCAACCTACGTGATCGGCCCGGTTAGACTCGCGGGGTGGCAGGCCGGATCAAGGAAGAGGACATCGCGCTGGTGCGCGAGCGGGCCCGGATCGACGACGTCGTGGGCTCGTACGTGACCTTGAAGAACGCCGGCGGGGGCAACCTGAAGGGCCTCTGCCCGTTCCACGACGAGAAGTCGCCGTCGTTCAACGTCACCCCGTCGCGCGGGTTCTTCTACTGCTTCGGCTGCCAAGAGGGCGGCGACGTCATCGACTTCATCCAGAAGGTCGACCAGATCACCTTCTCCGAGGCGGTCGAGACGCTGGCCTCCAAGGTCGGCATCCAGCTGCGGTACGAGGACTCCGGCGCGCCGGTGCAGCGCGGCCCGGGGAACCAGCGGCCCCGGCTCGTCGAGGCACACAAGGTCGCGGCCGAGTTCTACGTCGACCAGCTGTTCGGTGCGGCGGAGGCCTCGATCGGGCGGCAGTTCCTGGACAAGCGAGGCTTCGACAAGGACGCCGCCGTGCAGTTCGGCGTGGGGTTCTCGCCGCGCGGTGGCGAGGCGCTGATCAGCCACCTCCGCGGTCGCGGCTTCACCAACGCCGAGCTGGTCGCGTCCGGCCTGGCCGCCGACGGGCAGCGCGGGCTGTACGACCGGTTCCGCGGCCGGCTGATGTGGCCGATCCGGGACGCGTCCTCGGACGTGATCGGGTTCGGCGCGCGCCGGCTGTTCGACGACGACCGGATCGAAGCGAAGTACCTGAACACCCCCGAGACCCCGATCTACAAGAAGTCCAAGGTGCTGTACGGCGTGGACCTCGCCCGCCGGGAGATCGCCAAGGGCCGGCAGGCCGTGGTGGTCGAGGGTTACACCGACGTGATGGCGTGTCACCTCGCGGGCGTGCAGACCGCGGTCGCCACCTGCGGTACGGCGTTCGGCGACGACCACGCGCGGGTGCTGCGGCAGTTGCTGCTGGACCACGACCAGTTCCGCGGCGAGGTGATCTTCACCTTCGACGGTGACGAGGCGGGGCAGCGGGCGGCGTTGAAGGCGTTCGCGGGCGACCAGGCGTTCGCCGCGCAGACCTATGTCGCGGTCGAGCCCGACGGTCTGGACCCGTGCGATCTGCGGCTGCAGAAGGGTGACGCGGCAGTCCGCGAGCTGATCGGGCGGCGCGTGCCGCTGTACCGGTTCGTGCTGGGCAACGTGCTGTCGAAGTACGACCTGGATCGCGCCGACACCCGGGTCGACGCGTTGCGTGACGCGGCGCGGCTCGTGATCAGCATCCGCGACCGGTCCAAGGTCGACGCGTTCACCCGGGAGCTGGCCGGACACCTGGGGATGGACGAGGACAAGGTCCGCTCCGAGGTCTACCGGGCGGCCTCGCGGCAGTCGACGGCTCCGGCCGGGCAGTCCGCACAGGCGCGCCCGCCCGTGCAGGCGGGCGGCGAGTCGCCGGCCCCGGTTCGGCGTACCGACATCCCGTCGCCGCGGGACCAGCGGTTCGTGATCGAGTGGGACGCATTGAAGGTTGCGATGCAGTACCCGGCGCTGGTCGGCACGGCGTTCGACGAGCTCGACGACCACGACTTCACGCATCCGTGGCTGGCCGCCATCCGGGCCGCGATGGCGAAGGCCGGTGGTCCGGCCGCGGCAGCACCCGGCGAGGCCTGGGTGGTCGCCGTTCGCGACGCCGTCGGCAACGACCCGGCGGCCGCCGTCGTCGGCGCGCTGGCGGTGGACCCGTTGCGACTGGGACGCGAGCCCGATGAGCCGTATGCGCTGGCGTTGCTGGCGCGACTGCAGGAGCTGACCTGCGCCCGTCGCATCGCGGACCTCAAGTCGAAACTGCAACGCACCAACCCGATCGACCGCGCCGACGAGTACAACCGCATGTTCGGCGAACTGATCGCCCTGGAGGCCTACAAGGCCGAACTCCGCAACCGAGCCATCTCGGGCGCGATCTAATCCCGCAGATGTGACACGAGGCGGGTGACTTCCGCGGCGTACTTCTCCGTGAAGTCGGCGGCGTCCGGGTCGAGGCCGAGGGCGCGGGCGATCTGCGGGAAGACGACCGGGGCGGCGGCCAGGCCGAAGAGGGCGAGGCCGGCGTACGACGGGTCGAGGTCGGCGGCGAGCTCTCCGTCGGACTGACGGCGACGAAAGTCGGCGAGCATGCCCTGGAAGCGCTCGTACTGCGCGTCGGCGTCGTTGCCGGCGGTGTCGCGGTCGACCCCTTCGCGGATCAGCAGGCGCAGCAGATCGGGCTGCTCGATGGTCGCGCGGGCGTAGGCACCGACGACCTCGCCGAGGGTCTCCGCGTCCGCGGTGATGGTCGGCTCGGCGGCTCGCCAGCGCTCGGCGACTGCCCGGTAGAGGCCCTCTTTGCCGGCGAAGTAGTACGAGATCAGCTGCTTGTTGACCCCGGCCCGGGCCGCGATCTGGCTGACCCGCGCCCCGCTGAACCCGTGCGCGCCGAATTCCTCGACCGCCGCGTCCAGCAGTTGCTGCTTGGTGCGCTCGGGATCGCGCTGCCGCTCGTCAGGCCCGGGAGATCTCCGCACAGAGATCATCCTAGCGGACTTCCATCCGGCGTGCTAACTTAATCAACCAGGCGGATGATAAAGCTTGATAGATGGATGATTGGAGTTGGTGATGAAGGTCGCGATCATGGGTGCCGGGATCGGCGGGCTGGCGCTCGCGCAGGGGCTGCTCGAGGCCGGCGTGGACGTGACGGTGTACGAGCGGGATCCCTCCCCGCAGTACCGCAAGCAGGGGTACCGGATCCACATCAGCCCGGTGGGGGAGGAGGCGCTGGCCGCGATGCTGCCGGCAGCTGTCCGGCGGCGGGTGGTCGCGACCGCGACGCGGCCGGGTGACCTGGTCGCGGGCTTCGACGCACAGCTGAATCAGCAGTTCGAGCAGCTGTATCCGGTCACGGATCCGGCTGCGGTGACGTCCGTGGATCGGTACGCGTTCCGGCGGGCGTTGATGACCGGGCTGGACGACGTACTGCGGTTCGGCAAGGAGTTCACGTCGTACGTCGAGACTGCGGACGGCGTCGAGATCGCCTTTGCGGACGGGACCTCCGCGACAGCCGAGGTCCTGGTCGGTGCCGACGGGGTCGGATCGCGGGTACGTCGTCAACTGGTGCCGTCGCTCGACGTGATGGACATCGGGGTGCGGTGCATCTACGGCAAGGTGCCGTTGACGCCGGCCGTTCTCGAGGCGACGCCGGAGCAGTTCCTGCGAGGGTTCTGCTTCGCGAGCGACAGCGCTGGTCTCGGTGTGGCGTTCGCGCCGGTGCGGTTCCGCGAGCCGCCGGCGGAGTACGGCGACTACCTGATGGCGGTGCTCACCGGGACGAACGCGGTTCTCGGTGTGCCGGACGAGCAGCTCTTCGCGATGAGCGCTCCCGAACTGTGGGCGCTCGTGGCGCGGTCGGTGGCCGGATGGCATCCGTCGGTCCGTGCGCTCGTCGACGCCGCCGAGGCAGAGGCGGCATTCCCGATCACGCTGCGGACCTGCGTCACGGTGCCGACCTGGTCGTCAGCCCGCGTCACGTTGCTCGGCGACGCCGTCCATCCGATGACTCCGGCCGCGGGCGCCGGCGCGAACACAGCGCTCTGGGACGCGGCGCGACTGACGCGGGCGCTGACGTCGGCGGAGGACCTCGCGACGTACCAGCAAGAGGTGGTTGCCAACGGCCAGCAGATCGTCACAGAGTCCCTGCGCAACGCCGAACGCATGTTCAGCGTGTCGATCCCGGTCTGAGGTGGACTTCGGATCGCTAGGGTGACGCTATGGCAGAGAGTCGACGGATGTTCGCGGCAGCGAAGATCATCGCTGGCGAGATCAGCCTGAGCGCGTACCCGTTGCGGTATGTCGGGGTGCACAGCACGGGCGTCACGTCATACGACGAGGCTCTGAACCAGGTGCTTACCGTTGTCGAGGTCGAGGAGCAACGCGGCTGGGAGCTGGTCAACATCACGTCGACGGACCTGCACAAGATCCTGGCCGTCATCCGCCGGCGCTGAGGTGATCCCGTACCTCGGGTAGCCGTTCGAGCATCTGCAGTGCAGCCTTGTGCCGGGCGCGCGCGTAGAGCTCCAGCGAGGCGGGGATCGGGGGTTGTTCGGCCAGGGGAAACGTGGATCCGAGGGTGTAGGCGCAACCGACGGCGACCGCGGACATCAGATCGTCCGGTCGCGCCGCGGGATGCTCGGTGCGATAGGCGTCCAGTAGTTCGCCGAGTCCCTCGATCCATTGGTCGCCGAGGATCACCGTCCGCGGGTCGCACCCGATCCGCGCGATCTCCCAGGCGGCGAAACTCGGCCGCGCCGGATGGAAGTCGATGACGGCGGCGACCTCGTCTCCGCGCAGCATCACGTTGGGTGACGCGAGGTCGCCGTGCAGGACGTGCACGGTCAGGTCAGGCAAGTCGGCCAGGATGGCACCAGCTCGGTCCAGCAACGCCCGCCGCTCGCGAGCCGCCTCACAGGCCCATTCCTCGAACGGGCTCAGCGACTCGCGCGCCTCGAAGCCCGCGATCAGGCGATCGAAGTTCTGCGCCGAGCGCACCACGTCCCTGGCCTCGATCGCGGGCCGGAGTGTCGGCGTCGCGCTCGGATGTTCCGACAGGCGGCGGTGCAGTCGGCCGACGACGGCTCCGACCGCGGGCCAGCGCGCGCCGGTGAGCCCGCCTTCGGCCGTCTCGCCGTCGACGAACTCCCACAGCGACAGCGGCCCTCGCGAACACATCACGTCGCCGTCGAGCGTCCGCCGTACGCCCGGCACCGGAACCCCACCGCCTCCCGCGAACTCGGTCAGCTCGATCGCTGCCCGCTCGCGTTCCAGGTCGCCGCGGTACAGCTTCGCGAACCATTTCTGACCGTTCGCATCGACGACGCGGTAGTTGACGGTGTTCGTGCCTGCCGGAATCCGGTGCAGCTCGGCCGCGTGGACGCCGTACGAATCTCTGAGGAGCTGCGTAAGGTCAGTCAGGATCGTTGCCCCGCACGCCGTCGACGGCCTCACGCAGTACGTCGGCGTGACCCGTGTGCTTCAGGTACTCCTCGAGCTGGTCGAACGCGATGCGCCGGCGGTTCGACGACCAGGCCGGATCCGGGTCGTCGATGACGACGTCCAGACCGCCGTTCGCGCTCAGTTGCTGCCAGGCGGAGCGGGACCGCGCGGCAGCGGCGTACCACAAGGTGTAGAGGTCCTGCGGGTCGTCGTCGACGGCGGATTCCCAACCCCAGCGGTCGTTCTCGACCCAGCTGCGGGTGTCCCACGGCGGCGCGAGCGGCCGTGCACCCGCCCGCGCCGTAAATCCGTCCTCGACGAACGCCATGTGCTTGACCAGCCCCGCCAGGGTCATTGCCGACGGCGGATGCGTCTGCCGCAGTTGCCCGGCCGTAAGCCCGCCGGTCTTCCACGCGAACTGCTGCCGCACGCGGTCCAGGGCGTACTGGAGCATCTCGGTCTCGGTGCCGCGTGGGCACGGCTCGTTGGGCAGGTCTCTCCAGTCCATGGCGCTCCCTCCGGCAGGCAGCACCCAGCATGCCGTACGCCGCCGACAGCCGCTCAACTCTCGAGTGCAGCATCCAGGGTGATCTCGACGCCGGCCAGCGCCTTGCTGATCGGGCAGTTCGCCTTGGCGGCCTGCGCGGCTTCCAGGAAGGCGGCCTCGTCCAGGCCGTCCACCTCGGCGCGCACCGTCAGCTTGATGCCGGTGAGCTTGAACCCGCCGGCAGCCTGGTCCGGCCCGAGCGACACCTCGGCCGACACCTCATGACTCTGCGGTACGCCGCCGCGCCCGGCGATCTCCGCGCTCAGCGACATCGCGTAGCAGGCGGTGTGTGCCGCCGCGATCAGCTCCTCGGGACTCGTGGCCCCGCCCGCGTCGTCAGCAGCACGCTTCGGGAACGAGACGTCGTACGTCCCGACCTTCGAGCTGGACAGCTCGACCTGCCCCGAGCCCTTCTCGAGGGTTCCGTTCCAGGCGGTGCGCGCAGTACGAGTCGGCATGATGTTCTCCTTCACGAAATTATCTTGTGTGCAAGATATTTGTGCACAAGATATCCTTTCGTCAAGTCCACCCCAGTGAGATGCCGACCACAGGAGGAGTCATGAGCGAGAACCGAGTACTGCACGACCTGCTCTGCTTCGACCTGTACTCGCTGTCCCGGCTGGTCACGTCGCTGTACCGCCCGGTCCTCGAGCCGCACGGCGTGACCTATCCGCAGTACCTCGTTCTGACGGTGCTCACGCGGCTGGGGACCTGCTCTATCGGCGACATTGGCCGCGCCACCCGACTCGATCACGGGACCCTCACGCCGCTGCTGCGCCGCATGGCCGACCGCGGCCTGCTCACTCTGGATCGCTCGGCCGCCGATGCCCGCTCGGTAACGGTCTCCCTGACCAGCGAAGGCGAGGCCCTCGGCCCCGTCCTCCACGAGGCCCGCTGCCACCTCGGCGAGTCCCTGGGCATGACGGAGCAGGAGGTCCGCCGCCTGCAAACCACCCTGCACCAACTAACCGACCGCCTAGACCCAGCCAAGTAGGCCGTTATGGACTGGCGCCCAGCCGTCGCGGACGACGCACCTCTCCTGGCCGACCTGGCAACCGCAAGCTCCGGCACCACGGTGAGCCCAGCTGAGGCCGAGACGTTCCTCCAGTCGTGGTCGGTCGAGGTTCAGCGCGCCCCTCGTCCGGACCTTGCCGCCGCCGTCGCCGTACTACCCCCAGCCCCCGGCCACCACCGCGGCTATGGCGCCTTGTGGTCACGCCACGAACCCAATACCGAGCTCGTCGCGCAACTGATCCGGCTGGCAACGTCGACTCCAGGTGTGCGTGTTCTCCAGGTGACTTCGGAGTACCCGGCCGAGGTGGCCGAACTCCAAGCCCAAGGGTTCGTCGAAGCCTTCCCGGTGTGGACCATGACTCACGACAACGAAACCACCGGGACGCCCGCTCTCCCAGCACCCCTTCGTGACGCTCGTTGGACGGAGGTTGTCGGCCTGTACGCCGCCTACGAGCAGGCGTACTGCGACCAGCGGCTGGTCGAACCGCACACGGCTGAAGGTCTGGACCAACTCGTGCGGGACGGAGCGTTCGCCGCCGACCTCTCGACGTTCGCGCTCTCGCCGGACGGTCGGCTGGCCGGCTTCGTGCTTGCCTTTGGCAATGACCGTGGGGGAGTCGAACTAGGCCCGATCGGCACGGTTCCGGCCTGGCGCGGCCGCGGTGTGTCTTCCGCCCTGTTCGCCTCAACCCTGACGCGCTGCCGTGACAGCCGGCGAGCTCCGATCACCCTCACCGTCGACGGCGAAAGCCCCACCGGCGCCCACCGCCTGTACCTACGCCACGGATTCCAGATCACCAGCCGTCTCATCGCGTATCACCTGCACCTGCCAGGCCAACCTTGATCGGGACGATCGCGGTTGGCAGGGCAGGTTGCTCAGGGCAATCAGTTGGCAGGCTTGCCGAACCAGCGGGCTAGGTGGTTGTCCAGGTCCTGCTGATCGTCACCGATCCATGCGACATGGCCGTCCGGACGTAGCAGAACGCCCGGAACGTCCAGCGCGGCCGTGGGATCCGCGAGCAGGTCGACCCGGTCCGACCAGCCGCCGACGGTCAGGCGTTCGGTACGGTCGAGCAGCAGCCCGCGACCGCGGTGCAGCAGATCGTAGAGACGGCCCTGTTTCACATCGATGTCGCGCAGCCGACGCCCGAGCAGGTCGGGGCCTTCGCCGACGTCGTACCGGATGCGGATCGCGGCGATCTTCTCGATCAGGAAGCGGTTCACCTCGTCGAAGTCCATCAGTTCGGTGAGCAGCCTGCGCACGGACTGTGGGCCCGCCTTGGTGGACAGCAGTTCCATCTGGGCGCGGGTGTTGTCCAGTACGTCCGCGGCGACCGGACGACGTTCGGACTGGTACGTGTCCAGCAGGCTCTCCGGCGCCCAGCCGCGGATGTGTGCAGCCAGCTTCCAGCCGAGGTTGAACGCGTCCTGGATGCCCAGATTCAGGCCCTGCCCGCCGGTGGGCGGATGGATGTGCGCCGCGTCGCCGGCCAGCAGCACCCGTCCGACCCGATAACGCTCGGCCAGTCGCGTCGCGTCCCCGAAGCGCGACAACCAGCGCGGGGAGTGCACGCCGAAATCAGTTCCGGCGATGGCCCGCAACTGCTGCTTGAAATCCTCGAGCGTAGGCGCTTCCGTGCGATCGCTGATCCCTGCGGCGGGCAGTACGACGCTGTACACCCCTCCGCCGAACGGCCGCAGCCAGAACGGCTTGGTGGTCTCGTTCACCTCGGCGACCTTGGCCGCGATCTCCTGCGGCGGCGCATTGACTTCCATCTCGCCCATCAGCGTTTCGGTGCGGGTGGGCTCGCCCGGGAAGCCGACGCCGAGCAGTTTTCGCACCATACTGCGTCCGCCGTCGCAGCCCACGAGGTACCGCGAGCGAACCTGCTCGCCGCCCGCCAGGTCGACGGTCACGCCGTCGTCGTACTGCGTGAAACCGGCCACCGTACAACCGCGCCGTACCTCCGCACCGAGCTGGATCGCGTGATCCTCGAGCAGTTGAACGATGATCGGCTGCGGGATCCCCAGCAAATAGTCGTGGGCAGAATCCAGCTTCGGCGCGGGCTTGTTGATGGCGGCGAAGAGCCCGCCGGCCGGACGCTGCCGTCCGTGTTCGCGAAGGCGATCCAGCAGACCGCGCATGGCCATCAGCTCGAGGCTGCGAACGTGCAGCGCGACGATCCGGATGAACGACACCGGATCGGTTTCCTTCTCCAGAACAAGTACCCGCACATCGTGCAGCCGGAGTTCGGCGGCCAGCATCGCGCCGGTCGGCCCGGCGCCGGCGATGATCACGTCGTACTGCGAAGTGTCCATAGGTGTTGCCTTTCAGGAGTGCCTGTTGTCGAGACGCTCCCGGCGACGCCTACATCAATCGCCCAACCGTGACGAGAAGGGGAGCACCCACACCGATCCAGCGTTCATAGCTCCCACCTCCTCAGGCAACATCACGGTCCATCGCAAACTACAAGAGCGATCTCCACCTCGTCCAATCTTGCGTAGGCGGACGCTAACCTCTCGTGCATGCTGCACCATCCGCCGACGGCCAGGCCGCTGGGACCGGACGCCGACGGGCAGTGGGTTCGCCGCTGGACGTCGCCGGAGTGGACACGGACGGCGGATGCCTGGGTCGGGAGCCGACTCGCCGAACACGGCCGCCGGATCACCGGCGATCCTGTCACGTACCGGGCCCGCTTCTGGTCCGTGGTCCGCTGCTATCCCACCGATCAGGGCCCCGTCTGGCTGAAGGAGAACAACCCCGGACATCGCTTCGAGGCCGGCCTGGTCGTCGCACTGTCACGACTCGCACCGAACGACATACCCGAACCGATCGCGGTAGATCGCGCACGCGGCCGTCGCCCGCGACTCGGTCGTCGAATGGCGCGGCGCAGCCTTGCCCGCGCAGAGCGCGACGCACTGTCCTGCCGACACTGAGCTTTGCGTTATCCCTTGAGGCCGGTTCCGGCGATTCCTTCGACGATTCTGCGTTGGAAGAGGAGGAACACCGCGAGCAGGGGCAGGCCGCCGAGGACCGAGGAGGCCATGACATCGGCGTACCGGATCCCG
>DASXXB010000328.1:0-23308 GCA_036503355.1 Kribbella sp.
GTACCGCACGTCGACGTACTTCCTCGAGCGCATGGGCATGCAGTCCCTCGACGACCTGCCCGAACTGGCCCCGTACCTCCCGGAAATGGACGACATCGAGGAGGAACTCGCCGCTCAAACCCTCCCACCCCCAACCACCCCCGACAACGAGACCGACACCGCTCCCACCGAAACAGAACCCACCGGTACGCCGTCCGAAGCCCAAACCCCCGGCGACACCGCGGACACCACCGACACCACAGCCGAGGCGAACCCCGACCACACACCCACCGCAACCGCCGACGCCGAGAACGCTGACGCGGAGGACGCAAACGCCGAGGACGCAGCTTCGCAGTACGACGAGCACGCTGCGGCCCCAGAGCGCGCCGAGCCTGCGGAGGACACCGACGCCGCGCAGGACGCTGACGTGGAGGACGTTGACGCGGAGGACGCAGATTCGCAGTACGGCGAGCACGCCGCGGCCCCGGAGCGCGCCGAGCCTGCGGAGGACACCGACGCCGCGCAGGACGCTGACGGGGAGGACGCAACTTCGCAGTACGGCGAGCACGCTGCGATCCCGCACCGTGCCGAGCCTGCGGAGGACAGCGACACCGCGCGGGACGCTGACGTGGAGGACGCAAACGCGCGGGACGCAGATTCGCAGTACGGCGAGCACGCTGCGGCCCCGGAGCGCGCCGAGCCTGCGGAGGACAGCGACACCGCGGAGGACGCTGACGTGGAGGACGCAAACGCGCGGGACGCAGATTCGCAGTACGGCGAGCGCGCTGTGGCGCCGGAGCGCGCTGAGCCTGCGGAGGACACCGACACCGCGCAGGACGGTGACGCGGCGGGCGTGGACGTGGAGGACGTGGAGCGCGTGGCCGCAGGCGAGTCGGCTCAGGGGGCGGAGATCGTGGACCCGGACCTCGCACGCGCTGCGGCCGAGGACGGAGATGCGGAGCACGCCGAGGACGCCGAGGACGCCGAGGACGCTGAGCACGTTGCGGCGGCGGACCTTGCCGAGAGCGCGGTGGATGTGGACGCCGCGCTTGGACGTACTGCGGGCGAGGGCTCGGGTGCGGGGGACGCTGACGTCGCGGGGGACGGCGGGCGGGGGGATGGTGGGGTGCGGTATGGGGGATGAGGGTGGGGTTCGGTTGCAGAAGGTTTTGGCTCGGGCGGGGGTTGCTTCGCGGCGGAATGCGGAGTTGATGATCGAGGAGGGGCGGGTCGAGGTCGACGGGCGGGTGGTGACGGAGTTCGGGGTCCGGGTGAATCCGGAGATCGCGGTGATCCGGGTCGACGGGGAGCGGATCCCGCCGGTCAGCGCCAACGTGTACCTCGTGCTGAACAAGCCCCGCGGTGTCGTCACCACGATGTCGGATCCGCAGGGCCGGCCGTGCATCACGGACTTCGTGCAGGACCGCCCCGAGCGCCTGTTCCACATCGGTCGCCTCGACACCGACACCGAGGGTTTGCTGCTGCTCACCAATCACGGTGAGTTCGCGCACCGCCTGGCGCATCCGTCGTACGAGGTCTCCAAGACGTACGTCGCCGAGGTCGAGGGCAACGTCAAACCGGTCGTACTGCGTACGCTCCTGGACGGCGTCGAACTCGACGACGGCCCGGCCCGCGCCGACACGGTCAAGGTCGTGTCCACGGTCCCGGGCCGCACGCTGATCGAGCTGAGCCTGCACGAAGGCCGGAACCGGATCGTCCGCCGGATGTTCGACGCGGTCGGGCACCCGGTGAAGCGCCTGACCCGGACCGCGATCGGCCCGGTCCGCCGCGGCAACCTGCACACCGGCGAACTCCGCGAACTCGACCCGAAGGAACTCGGCCAGCTCCTGGACCTCGTCGATCTCTGATCGGACAATGGCCACGGACCAGGGGAGGGTCAGATGTGGGCGGTGATCGGGGTGTGGGACATCGACCCGGAGCTGATCGACGGCTTGCGGGCGCAACTGCCGGCGATGGCGCACGGCAAGATCGCGCTGCCGGGGTTCGTGCACGGCACGTGGACGGTCGACGGGCACATGGTGCAGGTGTACGCCGACGAGGCCAGTGCGCGCCGGTACCACCAGGCCATGCTGGAGCAAGGCGCGGTCGAGCAGCCAGGCGTCCGGAACGTCGTCTGGGCGGTCGCCGAGGTCGGAGCCGAGTCCGACCTGAACGGTTGGACGTCTCGGGCCGGCGAGCACCACGCCCCGGACGACCAGCCCACCCTCACCGGCTAGGGCATGTCGGTCTCCTCTGGTACGACGACGCGGTCGATCATCTCCTGGATCCGTTCGGACGGGAGTGCTACGGCGAGGGCCCAGTAGTAGATGATCAGGCTGAAGATCGCGACCGCGACGATGTCCCACCACAGCGGGAACCACGGGTGCTTGAGCGGCCCGAAGTCGCTCAGGTAGACGATCAGCCCCATCCCGACCAGGTACACGGGCAGCCACTGCGCCGCCTTCAGGTCGAGCTGCGGGGTGATCGGGTTCAGCTTGAACACCCGGTTGGCGATCAGGATGACGTACCCGATCAGGATCGCGACGCCGAGCTTCCAGTCGGTCGCCCAGCCGGACCACAGGATCAGCAGGTTCGCGACCACGAAGGCCAGCGGCGACAACCACGTTGCCCCCGGCAACCGGTACGGGCGGTGTGCCCCGGGCAGCCGCCGACGGAAGACGCCGAGCGACAGCGGCGCTCCGGCGTACATCAGCACGCTGGCGCTGGTGATCAGCCCGACCAGCGACCGCCAGCTCGGGAACGGCAGGAAGCACACGCACCCGATCACGAACGCGGTGATCAGGCCGACCCACGGTACGCCGCGGTCGTTGGTCTTCTCGAACACCGACGGCACGTACCCGTTGCGGCTCAGCCCGTACGAGACCCGCGAGCTGCCGGTGATGTAGATCAGCCCGGTGCCGGCCGGGGAGATGATCGCGTCGATGTAGAGGATCGTGGCCAGCCAGCCGAGCGATGCCAGCGTCGCGACCTGGGCGAACGGACCGGTCAGGGTGTTGAAGGCCGCTGTGGCCCACGTGCCGTGAACCTGTGAGGCCGGCAGTGCGCCGAGGAACGCGACCTGCAGTGCGATGTAGATCAGCGCGCCGATCACGATCGAGCCGATCACCGCACGCGGGATGTCGCGGCGCGGGTTGCTGCTCTCGCCGGCCAGCTGGTCGGCCTGTTCGAACCCGAGCATCGCGAAGATGATGCCGCTGGTCGAGACCGCCGACAGGATGCCTTTGGCGCCGCCGGGGTTGAACCCGTCGGCGGCGGTGAAGTTGCTGCCGTGGAACTGCGCGATCGCCAGCACAAAGATGGTCAGCAACGGGATGCCGACCTTCCACCAGGTCGCGACGTTGTTGGTGCGCGCCAGCAACCGGATGCTGAGGAAGTTGATCGCGGTGACGACTGCCATGATGACGACTGCCGCCACGATCCCCGGCCCGGTCAGGATGTGCTGCCCGCCGCTGGTCTTCTCCCAGCCCTTCGCGAACGAGTAGTGCGTGCCGTAGGTGATCATCGCCAGTACCTCGATCGGCGCCACCGTGGCGGCCTGCAACCACGAGAACCAGCCGAAGGACGCCCCGGCCGCGCCACCGAACGCGTAGTGCGGGAAGCGCGCCGTACCGCCGGAGACCGGGTACATCCCGCCCAGCTCGGCGTGCGTCAGCGCGAGGATCAGGATGGCGACGCCGCCGATCACCCAGGAGATGATCGCCGCGGGGCCGGCCGTGGACAGCGCGCCCTGGGCGCCGAACAGCCAGCCGGAGCCGATGATCGAACCCTCCGAGGCCCAGATCAGACCGACGAAACCGATGTCGCGCCGCAGTCCGGGTCGGCTCTCCTGTGTGGAGGGATGTGCAGTGGAAGTGGCCATAACCGCACCATCGCTCCGGTCCGCGAGCGGGGCAGTAACGCTGGCTGGACATCCGGCCCCCTGCTAGCAGGTAGTTCCCGGTACCCGGTGGTCGGCACCGAGGATTGCGGCCTGCTGCGAGGACGCGGCGCCGGACCGGATCGCATCCTGGCGGGAGGAACCCTGGCGGCGATCATGAAGGGCGCACGATGCGTACAGCAAGCAGAGCGGTCGCGCTGACCGGTACCACCCTGACACTCCTGACAGGTCTTGTGGCCTGTGGCAACAACAACAGTTCGGCGTCCGGCGGCAGCAGCAGTGCGCCGCCGGCGAACGCCAAGGTCGGCGTGCTGCTGCCGGACACCGCGACCTCGCCGCGCTGGGTCTCCGCGGACCCGAACGAGCTCCGCAAACAGTGCACTGACAACAAGCTGACCTGCTACATCGACAACGCCAACGGCAGCGCGACGAACATGGAGTCCCAGGCGCAGGCGCTGATCAACAAGGGCGTCGGCGTACTGCTGGTCACGAACCTGGACTCCGGCTCGGGGAAGGCGATCGAGTCGCTGGCCAAGCAGCACAACGTGGTCGCGATCGACTACGACCGGCTGACCGCCGGCGGTTCCGCGGCGTACTACGTCTCGTACGACAACGTGAAGGTCGGCGAGGACCAGGGCAAGGCGCTGGCCGCCTGTCCGCAGGTCGCGGGCAAGCCCACGGTCGGGTACGTCGACATCGACGGCGCACCGACCGACAACAACGCGACGTTGTTCGCGCAGGGCTACAACTCGGTGCTGTCCAAGCAACCGGGCTGGAAGAAGCTCGGCGAGCAGACCGGCAACTGGGATCCGGCGACCGCGCAGACCGTGTTCACCACGATGCTCGGCAAGAACCCGGACATTGGTGCCGTGATGGTGGCCAACGACACCATGGCGCAGTCCGTCATCAACGTACTGAAGTCGCAGCACCTCGCGGGCAAGGTCGCGGTGTCGGGGCAGGACGCGACCGCGGGCGGTCTGGACAACGTGATGGAAGGCACCCAGTGCTTCACGATCTACAAGCCGGTCGCCGGTGAGGCGGACGTCGCGATCAAGCTGGCGGGGCAGATCCTGTCCGGCCAGAAGCCGAGCGCGCCGGCGACGATCAAGGATCCGACCAACGGTCGTGAGGTCCCGTCGTACCTGGCGGCTCCGACCGTGATCACCAAGAAGAACGTGGCCCTGCCGGTGACGGACGGGTACGAGACCGCACAATCGGTCTGCCCGGCCGCCTTGGTGAAGCTGTGCGGCCAGAACGGTATCCACGTCCCGTGACGGCCCTGGAGCTGCACGGTGTCGGCAAGTCGTTCGGGCCGGTCGTCGCGCTGTCGTCGGTGGACTTCCGTGCCGAGGCCGGCCAGGTGACCGCGCTGGTCGGGGACAACGGCGCGGGCAAGTCGACGCTGGTGAAGTGCATCGGCGGCATCCACCGGATCGACGAAGGCGAGATCCTTGTGGACGGTACGCCGGCGCGGCTGCACGAACCGCGGGACGCCGCGCACCTCGGGATCGAGATCGTCCACCAGGACCTGGCGCTCTGCGACAACCTCGATGTCGTGGGCAACATGTTCCTCGGCCGCGAACGGGTCGGCCGGCTGCACACGCTGGACGAGAACGCGATGGAGCAGTTGGCCGGTGAGACCCTGGCGTCGCTGTCGGTCCGGACGGTCCGTTCGGTCCGTCAGAAGGTGGCGAGCCTGTCCGGAGGCCAGCGCCAGACGGTCGCGATCGCGAAGTCGGTGCTGTGGAGTTCGAAGATCGTCATTCTCGACGAGCCGACCGCCGCGCTCGGGGTCGCCCAGACCGAGCAGGTGCTGGACCTGGTACGCCGGCTCGCGGATCGGGGCGTGGCCGTGGTTCTCGTGTCGCACAACATGAACGACGTGATGAAGGTGGCCGACGCGATCGCCGTCCTGTTCCTGGGCCGGATGGCTGCCCAGGTACGGCGTACCGAGGTCACCCAGACGCAGGTCGTCGAGCTGATCACGTCGGGTGCACGGTGAACACGGCGATCGCCGGCAGCCGACCGCACGCGCCGGGTGCGCTGAGCGCGTACGTCCGCGACTACCTCGCCCGCCTGCGCGGTGGCGAACTCGGGTCCGCGCCGGCGATCGTCGGGCTGGTCGTGATCACCGCGTTCTTCGCGATCGTGCACCAGGGCTTCCTCAGCGCGTACAACCTCGAGGCGCTCGTCATCCAGGCCGCGCCGATCATCATGATGGCGATGGGGCTGGTGTTCGTGCTGCTGCTCGGCGAGATCGACCTGTCGGCGGGCACCACCGGCGGACTCTGTTCGGCGATCACGGCGGTCCTGATGCTGCGGCACGGCTGGTTCTGGTGGCTCGCGGCGGCGGCCGGTCTCGGCGTCGGGCTGGCGATCGGCCTAGTGATGGGCTGGTTGCGGGCGAAGGCGGGGATCCCGTCGTTCGTGATCACGCTGGCGACGTTCCTCGCGTTCCAGGGCGCGACGCTGATCCTGATCGGCGGTCAGGGGTCGGTGATCCTTCCGGCCGGGTCGCCGTTGATCGAGTTGGAGAACAGCTTCGTGCCGCTGTGGCTCGGCTGGACCCTGCTCGGCGTGTTCGTGCTCGGGTACGCCGCCTTGAAGTTGGCCGACGCGCGTGCACGCCGCCGTACCGGACTGGCCCCGACTCCGGTCGTGGTGATCGTGGCGAAGATCGTCGTGATGGCGTTGCTCGGAGTCGCGTTCACCTACGAGATGGGGATCAACCGCAACCTGGTCAGCAACGCGTTCTTCAGCAACAAGGCGCAGGGCGAGCCGTGGGTCGTCGTCCTGCTGGCCATCATGTTCGTGGTGTGGCACCTCGTGCTCAGCCGGACGAGGTACGGGCGGCACGTGTACGCGGTCGGCGGCAACGAGGAGGCGTCCCGGCGCGGTGGCGTCGCGGTCTCGCGGATCCGCATCTCGGTGTTCGTGATCTGCTCCGGTATGGCGGCCGTCTCGGGCCTGGTCGCGGCGTCCCTGCTGCAGTCGGTGCAGTCGAACGCGGGTGCCGGCAACACCCTGCTGCTGGCGGTCGGCGCGGCAGTCATCGGTGGTACGTCGTTGTTCGGCGGCCGCGGGCGGATGATCGACGCCGTCCTCGGCGGACTCGTGGTCGCGGTGATCATCAACGGCATGAGCGACCTGATCCAGGGCTCGAACTCGTCCGGGTACGAGTGGGTCGTGACCGGCGCCGTGCTGCTGCTCGCGGCCGGCTTCGATGCCGTCGTACGTCGCGGAAAGACCGCCTAGTGCCTTAGCGTTCGAGGAGTCGCCGGATCGCGTTCGCGGACAGGCTGGTCTTGGCGACGAATCCGATCGCGGGGCTGGCCGCGATCAGGTCGGCGTAGTCCTGCTCCGCGTGGCCGGAGATCAGGATCATCGGCGCCGGATCGCCGTCCGCGTGCATCCGCGTGATCAGGTCGAACCCGCTCTCGCCGCCGAGGTCGATGTCGACGAGTACGACGTCCGGCCGCAGCCGGCCGATCAGCGCCGCGGCGTCGGCCGCCGTGGTCGCCGTACCGACGACCGTGACGCCTTCGCGGACGAGCAGGCCACGGGCAGCGTCCAGGAAGCGCCGGCTGTCGTCGACGATCAAGCACCGCATGGCACCAGCATCGCAGCGCCGGACCGCCGTGGCATTCCTGCTGCCGGTACTACAACGGCAGCAGGACGGTCAGCGTAGTGCCTTTACCAGAAGGGCTTTCGACGATCAGCGTCCCGTCGAGCGCGGCGATCCGGTCGGCGAGACCGACCAGCCCGGAGCCCTTCGACGGATCCGCACCGCCGCGGCCGTCGTCGCGCACCGAGAGCCGGAGCTCGTCGTGCTCGTGCCGTACGTCGACGACCGCGACGGAGGCGTCCGCGTGCTTGGCGGCGTTGGTGAGCGCCTCGGACACCACGTAGTACGCGGCGGCCTCGATCGGCGCCGGCAGCCGGTCCGGTACGTCGACCGTCACCTCGACCGGGAGCTTGGAGCGACGGGCCAGCATCCGCACCGCCGGGGCGATGCCGCCCTGGGTGAGGATCGCCGGATGGATGCCGCGGGCAATCTCCCGCAGCTCGTCCAGGGTGGCGGCCAGACCGTTGGCCACCCCATCGAGCTCGGGCACGCCGCCGTCCGCCTGGATCGCGCGGACGTCCAGTGTGAGCGAGACCAGCCGCTGCTGGATGCCGTCGTGCAGGTCGCGCTCGATCCGCCGCCGGGTCTCGTCCGACGACCTGACGATCCGGGCCCGCGACGCGGCGAGGTCGGCACTCGTCGTACCCAGCGAGACCGCCATCGTGTTGAACGTCTGCTCCAGTGTGCGGATCTCGTCGACACCGGTCTCCGGCACCCGGACGGACAGATCGCCCGCGGCGAGGCGCCCTGCCATCTCGGCCGTCACGCGCACCGGCCGCACGATCGCCCGGGTCAGGTAGACCGTGAACCCGAGCACGAGGACGACGGACCCGGCCAGTCCCGCCGTCGCCGCCACGACCGCACGATCGGTGATCGCATCCGAGCGCCGCTGCTCGTTCGTGGACAGTTGCTGCTCCGAGGCGATCAGCGTGTCGAGCGCCGAACGGATCGCGGACACTCGCCGGGTGCCCTCCTCGACGGCGGCGTCGGTGTGCGCTGTGTCCGGGTGCTGCTGCGCCACCTCGATCTGGGGCAACGAGTAGTCCTTCAGGTACGACGTGATGCTCCGGCTGATAGCCTGGGCCCGTGTGAGCTCGTCGGGGCTGCCGGCAACCAACTGCTGCAGTTCGGTGGTCTGCCCCGGCAGCTGGGCCGCCGCCTGCTCCCAGGGCTGCAAAAACCGCTGCTGACCGGTGATGAGGTAGTCGCGTTGCCCCGTGGCCAGATCGGCGACCAGTCGCTCCGCCTGGTGCGCGCTGGTCAGCACCGCCGACGTTTGCTGCGCCTGGTGCTCAGAGACCCGCAGCGCTTGCACAGAGACCAGTAGCACCGCGAACCCGGACCCCACCAGCACCATAAGCAGTCCGCTCGCGATGACGACCCGTCGGGCGACACCACCGCGTCCGGACATCAGCGGCTGTCCAAGTACCTCAGGACGGCCAGGACGCGACGGTGGTCGTCATCGGTTTCCGGTAGGTCCAGCTTGGTCAGGATGCTGCGGACGTGCTTCTCCACGGTCCCTTCGGTCACCCACAGCCGACGGGCGACGCCGGCGTTCGACCGGCCCTGTGCGACCAGCGACAGCACCTCACGCTCCCGCTCGCTCAGCGCGCCGAGCGGGTCGTTGCGGTGCTGGGCGTCGACGAGCTCCTGCACCAGGGCCGGGTCGACGACAGCACCGCCTCGTGCGACCCGCCGCAGGCTGTCCAGGAACTCGTCCACGTCCGTCACCCGGCTCTTGAGCAGATAACCGACACCGTGCCCCGCAGCCATCAGCTGCAGCGCGTGCTCGACCTCCACGTGGGCCGACAGCAGTACGACGGCAGTGTCGGGGCGCTCGCGGCGGATCACGTCGGCGGCGTCGAGTCCCTCGGTGGCGTGCCCGGGCGGCATCCGGATGTCGACGATCACCAGGTCCGGCGCGTCCCGGCGTACCAGCTCCAGCAGTCCGGCGGCGTCTCCCGCCGTACCGAGCACGGTGAATCCGGACCGCTCGAGCAGACTGGCCAGCCCCTCGCGCAGCAGGACGTCGTCGTCCGCAACAGCCACCCGGGTCCAGCTCATCGTTCCGCCCCTTGATTGCCTGGTGAATCCAGTGTCACCAGGCCATCAAGTCACTCGCCGAACAGCCGGCCGCAGTCGGGGTCGAGAGCTGCCCGGCTCGCCGAGACCGGTTGGCAAGCGCTTGCCGAGGTGGCATAGGCTGATCCGGCAGGCACCAGCCGATCCAGGCCGATCCACGCCGATCCAGGAGGAACGCGTTGTCTTCCACGCAAGCTGTCAGGTTCGCTGCCGTCGGGCTCGACCACGCCCACATCTTCGGTCAGATCGCCGGACTGATCGGAGCCGGCGCGGAGTTCGTCGCGATGGCCACCGACGACCCGGCCGCGGCCGTCGCGACCTCGGTCCGCGAGCGGTACCCGGACGTTCCGGTGGCCGACAGCCCCGAGGAGCTGATCGGCCGGGACGGGATCGACCTGATCGTGACCGCCGGCGTACCGGACCGTCGCGGGCCGATCGCCGTGGCCGCGCTGCTGGCCGGCAAGGACGTCGTCGCCGACAAGCCTGGATGCGTGAGCCTGGAGCAGCTCGAGGAGATCGAGAAGGCGGTCGACAGCAGTGGCCGGTTCTGGTCGGTCACGTTCTCCGAGCGGTTCGAGGTGCCCAGCGTCATCAAGGCCGGTGAACTGGTCCGCGACGGGCGGATCGGCACCGTGGTGCAGACGCTCGGGCTCGGGCCGCACCGGGTCGGAGACCGCGCGCACCTGTCGGGTGGAGCGGGCCGCCCGGACTGGTTCTACGACAAAGCGCGGTACGGCGGCATCCTGACCGACATCGCCTCGCACCAGATCGACCAGTTCCTCTGGTTCACGGGCGCGCGGACGGCCGAGGTGGTGGCCAGCACGGTCGGGAACTTCGGCAACGCCGACGAGCCGGGGCTGCAGGACTTCGGTGAGATCCTGCTGCGCAGTGAGAACGCCCAGGGCTACATCAGGGTCGACTGGTACACGCCTGCCGGTCTCAAGACCTGGGGTGACGGGCGCCTGATGATTCTTGGCACCGACGGCTACATCGAGCTGCGCAAGTACGTCGACATCGCGGGCCGTGATGGCGGCAATCACCTGTTCCTGGTCAACCAGGAGGGGACGCAGTACATCGACTGCTCGGACGTCGAGACGACGTACTACCCCGACCTGATTCGCGACGTCCGGGAGCGGACCACGACGGCCGCGCCGCAGGAGCACACCTTCGAGACCATGCGCCTGGCCCTGACGGCGCAGCAGCAGGCGGCCGTCCGCGGCGCAGCACGCTGACCGTCAAGGCGCCGCACGATCGCGTCAGCCCCTGGAGGTCAGGGTCCGCGCGAAGAACTCGCGGACGGTTTGCTGTACGACGGGGATGCCGCAGCGGGAGGCGCCGACCAGGGTGGCCCGGGCGGCGGCTGTCATCAGGCCGGCCGACTGCAGTTGTGGTGCGAACGCGGCGTAGTCCGTCCAGATCCAGTGATTGGCGTCGGACAGCTGCACCCGTCGTACCGGACCGCCCTGGGCCAGCACAGCCGACCAGGTGCGGTCGAAGCGGGCGTCGCGGAACCCGTCCGTTCCGGCCAGCAGCAAGGGCTTCCGGACGATCGGGTACAGCTCGCCGTCCAGGGTGTCGAGATAGCCCTCCAGGTTGACGGCCGCCCGGACCTGCGAGTGCCCAAGCGACACCGCGGCAGTCGCACCACCGGCAGAGTGCCCGTAAACGCCCACACGCCGTAGGTCGATGGCACCGTGCAGCTCGGACAGGTGGTCGAGTACGAACCGCAGGTCCGCGAAGCGCGTGTCCATCATCAACCGTGAACGCACCGGGTCCGTCTGCACGTCCGGACTGATCTCGATGACTCGCAGGCGGCCGTCGGGGAACACGACCTCACTCGCTTCACCAGGGTGGTCCACGGTCACCACGACGTACCCGTGACTTGCCAGGTCCTCGGCCAGTGAGGTGCCGATGGTGCGTGGGTCCGCCCCGCCAGGGCTGTAGACCAGCGTGGGGCGCCGACCGGGCAGTGCGGGCGCGTCGACGTACGAGTGCGTCAGGGTGGCGGCCCAGTCCACACCGGTCGCTGGGAGCTCCGGGTGAAGGACACCCGCGTCCAGTTGAGCGAACACTGCTGCAGCCACCGGTGCGAGCTGCGGAGCGCGTTCATGGCCGCGTACGATGGTGGCTGGGTAGAAGACCGTCAGCGCGAGCTCACGTGTCGGGGCGCCGTTCCACGGGTCGGAGCGGTGCGGGTCGATCAGTGCGCGGGTCGTCGTACCGACGGGCCACGGTCCGGTCGGAGCAGGTAGGCGCAGCGTCGTGGCGGTGGCTGCGGAGGCGGTCTGGATCCCGGTCAGCCCAGCGGCGGTGGCTGTCGTGATGACCGTGGTGACGGCTGTGCCGGCGAGGAAGGTTCGTCGTCTCATGGCCCCGACGCTGTCAGCCTTTGCAGGCCTGGTCAGCAGATTCGCAGGCATCTCCACCCGGACTTCCAGCCGCGGGTGGAGAGCATCAAAGGGATAACGCCGGGCGACGGCGCGCCTGAGACAGGTCCCGGTTGTCGGAGGTGCGCCGTAGTGTGGGTGATGTGAACCGGCGAATCTTCGGTCTGGAGAACGAGTACGGCGTCACCTGTACGTTCCGCGGGCAGCGGCGACTGACCCCGGACGAGGTGGCGCGGTACCTGTTCCGGCGTGTGGTGTCCTGGGGACGGAGCAGCAACGTCTTCCTCCGCAACGGGGCCCGGCTGTATCTCGACGTGGGCTCGCACCCGGAGTACGCGACCGGCGAGTGCGACTCGGTCACCGACCTGATCGCGCACGACAAGGCCGGTGAGCGGATCCTCGAGGGCCTGCTGGTGGACGCCCAGAAGCGGCTGCACGACGAGGGCATCTTCGGTGACGTCTACCTGTTCAAGAACAACACCGACTCGGCCGGCAACAGCTACGGCTGCCACGAGAACTACCTCGTCTCCCGGCACGGCGACTTCGCCAAGCTCGCCGACGTGCTGATCCCGTTCCTGGTCACCCGGCAGCTGATCTGCGGTGCCGGCAAGGTGCTGCAGACACCGCGCGGCGCGGTGTACTCGGTGTCCCAGCGCGCCGAGCACATCTGGGAAGGCGTGTCGTCCGCGACCACCCGGTCCCGGCCGATCATCAACACCCGCGACGAACCGCACGCGGACGCCGAGCGGTTCCGCCGGCTGCACGTGATCGTCGGCGACTCGAACATGTCCGAGACCACCATGCTGCTGAAGGTGGCCAGTACCGACCTGGTGCTGCGGATGATCGAGGCCGGCATCGTGATGCGCGACCTGACCCTGGACAACCCGATCCGGGCGATCCGCGAGATCAGCCACGACATGACCGGCCGCCGCGAGGTCCGGCTGGCCAACGGCCGCGAGGCGTCGGCGCTGGACATCCAGACGGAGTACCTGACCAAGGCGCGCGACTTCGTCGACCGCCGCGAGCTCGGGACGCCGGCCGTCGAGCGGGCGCTGTCGCTGTGGGAGCGGACGCTGAAGGCGATCGAGTCCGGCGACCTGTCCGGGATCGAGCGCGAGATCGACTGGGTGATCAAGTACCGGCTGATCGAGCGCTACCGCTCGCAGAACAACCTCGGCCTGGCGTCACCGCGGGTGGCGCAGCTCGACCTGGCGTACCACGACATCCACCGTCCGCGCGGGCTGTACTACCTGCTCGAGCGCAAGGGCGCGGTCACCCGGGTCGTCGACGACCTGCGCGTGTTCGAGGCCAAGTCGGTGCCGCCGCAGACCACGCGGGCCCGGCTGCGCGGCGAGTTCATCAAGCGCGCCCAGGAGCGCCGGCGCGACTTCACCGTCGACTGGGTCCACCTGAAGCTCAACGACCAGGCCCAGCGCACCGTCCTCTGCAAAGACCCCTTCAAGTCCCACGACGAGCGCGTGGAAAAGCTCATCGCCAGCATGTGAAGGAAGAAACAGCGGCCGGATTCGCCCGAGGGGCTCGACGCGTTGTTGCGCTCGGAGTGCGCTTCGCGCGACGGCGTGGGTTTGTGAGGGTTGTGACTGTCTGTGGTGTGACGTAAAGGTGACTCGGCCGGCTGTCCGTCCGGTTGAACCCGCCAGCTAGGGTGGTCCGCGTCGTTGACCGGAGACAATCGGCGCACAGACTGCGCTGGGATGGTTCGAGGTGCTGGTTTCGTGCGCAAGTTGTTGAGTCTGGTCGTTGTCGCGGCGCTGGGGTCGTCCCTGGTCGCGTGCGGATCGGACAAGAAGGACGATTTCGATGCCGCCGGAATCAAGGTGACCTCGGACTTCGGGCAGAAGCCGACCATCACGCACCGCGAGGGTGAGCCGGACAAGAAACTGGTCACCGAGGTCGTCAAGGAGGGCGACGGCCCCGAGGTGAAGAAGGGCGAGCTGCTCACCGCGAACTACCTCGGCCAGATCTGGCGCGACGGCAAGGTGTTCGACAACTCCTACGACCGCGGCGCGCCGTCGTCGTTCCCGATCGGCGTGGGCAGCGTCATCGGCGGCTGGGACGAGGGCCTGGTCGGCAAGAAGATCGGCAGCCGCGTGGTGCTCTCGGTGCCGTCCGACAAGGGATACAAGACCGAAGGCAACTCGCAGGCCGGCATCAAGGGCGACGACACCCTGATCTTCGTCGTCGACCTGGTCGGCGCGGCCGGTAACGACACCGCGCTGGACGCGTCCCCGGTGACCCCGTCGACGCCGAGCAAGATCACCGTCAGCGGCCCGCTGAACGCCGAGCCCAAGGTGACGGTCCCGGCCGGCACCAAGCCGCCGGCGAAGCCCGGCAAGCCGATCGTGTTCGCGCTCGGCAAGGGCAAGCCGATCGAGAAGTCCAGCCAGCTGATCGGCCGGTACGTCGTCTACGACTACACCGGCAAGAAGCAGGCCAGCACCTGGGAGGCCCAGCCGGCCACCGCGCAGAGTCCCGCGCAGCCGGCCGCGCCGACCGACCAGCTCCAGGTCGGCCCCGGCCCGAACGGGCAGACCGGCGCGCTCGACGGCCTGGCCGGTGTCCCGATCGGCAGCCGTGTCCTGGTCGAGCTTCCGGCTTCCAAGGACCAGGCCGGCAAGACCGTCAACGCGTTCGCCGTCATCGACATCCTGAATGCGTTCCCGGCCCCGAAGCAGCAGGGCCAGTAAGCCGTAACCGAAGGACCGGCTCCCACCGCGGGAGCCGGTCCTTCGGCGTGTCAGCGGGTACGGCGGACCGGGCGGCGACTGAACCAGCGGTTCGCATCCACCTGGAACGAGAGCAGGATCGCGGTGACGACCGCGGTGACGTGGACGAGCCGGATCGCGCCGAAGGCGATGAACGAGGCCGACCAGTCCAGAGTGCCGAAGTCGCCGTTGTGCAGGAACCAGCCGATCGGCCCGACGACCAGCGTCGCGATGCCGACGGTGCCGAGCAGTCCGGTGAGCAGCCAGCGGGACCAGCCGACGCCGTGCCGGAAGTACCGGTCGACGACCACGAACAGGCCGCCGTACACGATCGCCCGGAAGGCGATCTGGACGAACAGGCCGAGCACCGGGGAGCCGTCGGCGACGGCACCGATGACACCGAGGACCGACTCGGCCACACCGGCACCGATCGCCGCGAACCACAGGGTGGTCGCGCCCCGGACGGCCAGCGGCGGTTCGGGCCGGGCCACGTCGTGAATCGTCAGGTCGCGGTGCTGGGTCCTGTTCATAGCACCAACTGTCGCTGCGCGGGCCGTCCGGATCAGGAGTGCTGCGACCCCACTCCGGGTAGACCTGGATCCACTGCTCAGCTGCGTGCAGGCACGTCCACCAGGCCGGCTGCGTGGCGGCCGGCGGCGGCTGCGGCCTCGAAGTACGCGCGGTCCTGGTCCAGGCCACGGCCCATCGTCGACAGCTTCACCGGGGCCGCCTGCATGGCCTCGTACAACCCGTCGACCCCCACACGCACCACGTGGTGCCGCGCCTTCAGGGGCTCGGCCGCATCCCGTACGGCGTCACCGAACTCACCAGCCAGATCCGGTACGACGACATCGGCCGGCTGGAGCGCCACGCGACCGTAAGCGGTCAGGCTGTGGTGGGAGATCCCACGGTGCCGCGGACGTGGGTCGGCCTCGGAGATCCGGAGCGAGGCGACCGCGCGGCCACCCAGCGTGCCGACCGCGTTGACCGCCTCACCCGACTGCACCCCGGAGAAGCCCCAGCGCGTACCGGTCCCCAGGTTGCCCGGGCCCTGCGTGATGACAACCACCTCTGCCGACAGCACCTGTACGGCGGTCAGCAGTCCCGTGTGGACGGTCACGGCTTCACGGTCCCCGCCGTACGCCTGGCCGACTGTCACAGTGCCACCTAGCCACCCGGCGTCCCGCAGGGTCGCCACACTGCGAGAGAACGCCAGCGGGAGCGCCCCGCCGTCGGTCATGACGTAGACGACTCGTGTCGTCGGGCGGGCCTCGTACACACCGGCCAGCACAGCCGGGAGCGCTGAGTGGAGGTCTGCGACGACTACCGGCGTACCGAAGAGGTCGTCGGCGTCCCGCAGTACGTCGTGATCGGGGGAGTCCTGCTCGTCCGCGCCCAGCACCATGGCCTGCAGGGGCGTGTAACGCGCCTTCACCAGGTGACCGTGCTCGGGCGGGTCGTCGGGAAGCCGGTCCGGTACGGCGACCACCAGGGCGTAACCACCTGTCCCAAGGCCCCGGTCCAGCGCGCTCACGTTGAGCAGCACGCGGTCGCCTGCCACCGGCGTACCGACCAGGTCCGGGTAGGCCAGGGCGCGCACAGTCTGCGCACCGACCGTCACAGTCAGCTCAACTGCGCCGTCCCAGCTGCGCCCGACCTGCGCCACCACACCGTCCCGCCAGCGAATCACGCAGCGACCTTAGCGCGTCGAAGGTGTGTTCGAAGTTTCGATGCGGAAAGGCGGGTTTTGGACGCCCTGAGGCCGTAAGGTGGTCGGGTGTCGGCGCGGAAGAGTGAGCGGCTGCTCAACGTGGTCATCTGCCTGCTGGTCGCGCGCACCTACGTGACCAAGGAGCGGATCCGCGAGGTCGTCGAGGGCTACGCGGGGCAGACCGACGACGCGTTCGAGAAGATGTTCGAGCGGGACAAGGACGAGCTGCGCGATCTCGGCATCCCGATCGAGATGGGCACCATCGACAAGTTCTTCTCCGACGAGGTCGGCTACCGGATCCGGCGCGACGTGTTCGAGCTTCCCGAAGTACAGCTCGAGCCCGACGAGGCCGCCGTACTGGGCGTCGCCGCCCGGGTCTGGCAGCACGCCGGGCTGTCCGAGGCGACCACGTCGGCGGTGCTGAAGCTGAAGGCGGCCGGGATCCAGACCGACCAGTCGGCGCTGAGCGCGATCGAGCCGCACGTCGGCGCGTCCGAGCCGGCGTTCGACCCGTTGTGGGCGGCCGTGGTGGCGCGGCAGGTGGTCCGGTTCCAGCACCTGCGCAGCGGGGCGTCCGAGCCGACCACGCGGACCCTGGAGCCGTGGGGGATCGTGTCCTGGCACGGTCGCTGGTACGTCGTCGGGCGCGATCAGGACCGCCAGGCGACCCGGATGTTCCGGCTGTCACGGATCGGCGGCGCGGTGAAGACGGTGGGGGAGCCCGGCGCCTTCGCCGTACCGCCGGGGACCGACCTGCGCTCGCTGGTGACCGAGCTGGCGCCGCCGCGGCCGACGTCGGAGGCGAAGGTGCGCGCGCGGACCGGTTCGTGTGTCAGCCTGCGCCGGCGCGCGAACGCGATCGAGCCGTACGAGGACGGCTGGGACCTCTTGCACGTCCCGTACGCCGACTCGTCGGTCCTGGCCGAGGAGATCGCGTCGTACGGACCGGATGCGGTCGTGGAAGGCCCTGGCGACGTACTGGACGGCGTGCTGTGGCGACTGCGGACGGTGGCCGGAGCATGAGTAATGCGCGTGACCAGGTGCAGCGGCTGCTGGCGCTGGTGCCGTACCTGCGGGAGAACGACGGCGCGCGCGTCGACGATGTCGCCCAGGAGTTCGGCGTACGGCCGAAGCAGATCATCGCGGACCTGAAGGTGCTGTGGTTCTGCGGGCTGCCCGGCGCCCAGATGGGCGACCTGATCGAGATCGACATCGAGGCGGCCGAGGGCGACGGCGTCATCCACATCAACAATGCCGACTACCTCGCCCGCCCGCTGCGCCTGGCCGCGGCCGAGGCGCTCGCCCTGCTGACCGCGCTCCGGACGCTGCGCGAGGTGACGGCCGGCGCGGACCGGGACGCCGTCGACCGGGCGATCGGGAAGCTGGAGCGGGCCGCCGGCGAGGCTGCCGCGGCGAGTGAAGGCGCGGCGGCCCACGTGCACGTCGAGCCGGCCGCGCCCGAGATCGCCGAGATCGTCAACCGCGGCCTGGCGACCAAGCGGCGCCTCCATTTGACGTACGACGTACCGTCGCGCGACGAGACCACCGAGCGCGACGTGGACCCGATGCGGCTCGTGGTGTCCGAGGGCCGCACGTACCTCGAGGCGTGGTGCCGGCTGGCCGAGGACGTCCGGCTGTTCCGCCTGGACCGGATCGCCGACGTGAAGCTCCTGGACCTGCCGAGCGAGCCGCCGCCCGAGGCGACCCCGCGGGACCTGTCGAACGGCATGTTCCAGCCGTCGGAGCGGGATCTGCTGGCCACGATCCGGCTCGCGCCGCCCGCACGCTGGGTCGCGGAGTACTACCCGACCGAGTCCGTCGAAGAAGGCCCGGAGAACTCCCTGATCGTCAAGCTCCGCGTCGCCGACACCAACTGGCTCCAGCGCCTGGTCCTCCGCCTGGGCGGCGCCGCAACGGTCCTCGACCCACCCGACCTCACCACCCAGATCGCCGCCACAGCCCGCGACGCGCTCTCGGCGTACGACGTCTGACGCACCGCCCACCCATCCCGTCCGCCGCACCCCGCCGTACCCCGCAGCGCCCGGCTTCGCAGCGCGCACACGGGTGGAGATCCTCTGGTGTGGTGGAGGGCGGTGGGTGTGCGGGGGAAGGTGTGTGGGGGGATGTGCGGGGCGGCGGGCTAGGTTTGGCTGAGTTGTCTTTCGAGGGGTGAGCGGAAGCGGGGGGTTACGCGGACGCCGGACAGCCAGGTGGTCCAGCGCTCGGCTTCTGCCTCGACCAGGGCTGTTGTCTCGGCGCCGACGTCCTCCAGTAGCTGGTAGCGGACCTCGCCGGACTCGGGCTGGCCCCAGCCGCCGATGATCCGGCCGTCGGACCAGACGGTCGGACCGACGTTTCCGGTTGTGTCGAACAGCTTGGACTTGTGCGGGCCGAGGAACCAGTCGCGTTCCTTCCAGCCCATCGGAGTCGGGTCGAGACCGGGCAGGAACGCGACCCACGGGTCGACCGGGACCTCCGGAGCCTCGTCACCAGGCAGTACGTAGCCGACCTGACCGTCCAGGTCGACCTCCACCGCCTCGACAGCGGCCAGTGCCTTCCGCGTCTGCCCGAGCGTCCAACCGGCGTACCACTGCAGGTCTGCCGCCGTACCGGGACCGAAAGAGGTCAGCCAAGCCCGCGCGAGCGTCACCCGGGCCTCCTCGGCCGGCGGCTTGTCGCCGAGCCCTCCTGGCAGCCAGTCCGCGGCCGGCGACCACTGGTGCTGGCCGCTCAGCCAGGTACCCAGCGGGCGCCCACGGACGATGCGTCCCTCTGCGGCCAGCTGGAACAGCACGCGGCTCGTCACGTACGGCTGGGCGGCGTACGTCTTCCCGGTCGCCATGTTCAGCCGGGTCCGCAGCCGTGGCTCGTCCGAGGACAGCTCCTGGGCGGTCGCCGACCCCCGCAGCGCCAGCGCGGTCGCCGTCGACTCCTCGACCGCAGCCAGCCACTGCCCACAGGCCTCCGCATCCTCCGCGACGCCCGCCTCCGCCAGGTGCTTGACCAGCAGCTTGCGTTGCTTCACCGCGATGTCGTCGGTGCACGCCGCCTGCACGATCGGCGCGAACGGCGTCGGTACGACGAACACGGTACGGCGCATGCCCAGCATCCGGATCAGCGTGCGATCGTCGTACAGCGCACGCTCCGTGCCCGCGACGTCACTCCCCGGCACACGCGCCGCGACGCTCAGGTGCACCGTGGCCGGATCGGTCGCGTGCAGGGCGACCATCGACGCGGCCGCCTCGACCGGATCGGCCGCCTGGCAGCCCGCACCGAGCCGGTGCCGCCGCCCGAGCCGGGCCTGCCGTTCCGCCAACCCGATCCGCATCATCCGCGCCCCCTGTCGACAAGTGCCCGAACCAACTGTCCGGAACCGGCCATTTGCAGCCGCCGGCCGCCGCCGTGGACCCGGCGGGACACCCGTTTTTACCATCACGTTCCGGCACCGTTGTCCGGCGAGACGCACCGTGGGCCGTGGGCGGCGGGCCCGGACCGGCTAGGCTCCTGGGTATGTACTGGTTTCTGCTCTTCGTCGGCGTGGTGGTGGTGTGGACGATCGTCCTCGCCCTGCTCGCGATGAAGCTGTGGCGCCAGGGCAAGGCACTGACACGGGAGTTGGTCGCCGCCCAGTCCAAGCTGGAAGCCGCGCAGTCCGAGGCCGGGTCTGGACAGACCCGTGAGGACGCGCACGCTCCGGCGTAGTATTCGGCCACGAACTCAGGCTCGAGTCCCGAGGTGAAGGTGGCAGAGTTTGATGGTGGACAGGGAGATCGACATGGCAGCACCGCTCCTCGGCATGCCCCAAGGCGCAGAGTGGCTCGTCATCCTCGCGATCGTCGTGCTGCTGTTCGGTTCGGCCAAGCTGCCGGCGCTGGTCAAGCAGCTCGGCAAGTCGAAGAAGATCTGGGAAGAGGAGGTCGGCCCGAAGAAGAAGGACGCGGAGCTGACCGAGGAGGCCTCGCAGGCTCCGGCCCAGCAGCCGGTCCAGCAGCAGGCCCAGGCCCAGGCCCAGGCGCAGCCGAACCAGGCGAACGGCCAGGCGCCGGGCGACGGCCTGCCGCCGACGCACACGGCGAACTGAACAGAACGCCCCACCTGTGTCGATGGTGAGGTTCGGGCGGCGTAAGGACAAAGAGGACCGCCGCCCGAAGGACCCAGAGGGTCGGATGACCCTGCGCGAGCACATTGTCGAGCTCCGGAACCGGCTGCTCATCAGCGTGCTCGCGATCGTGGTGTGCACGGTGCTCGGCTGGATCCTCTACAACGACGCCTTCAAGTTTCTGACCCAGCCGTTCCACACCAGCGTCGGCGATCTCGCCCGGGCGCAGGGCAAGGAGCCGATCCTGACGTTCCCGGGGGTCGGCGACGCCCTGACGTTCCGGATCAAGATCTCGGCGCTGTTCGGCCTGGTGCTGGCCAGCCCGGTCTGGCTCTACCAGCTGTGGGCGTTCATCGCGCCCGGTCTGCACCGCAACGAGCGCAAGTGGGCCTACATCTTCTCGGGCATCGCGGCGCCGTTGTTCGCGGCCGGTATGGCGGTCGCGTACTGGACGCTGCCGAAGGGCATCGCGATCCTGATCAGCTTCACGCCGCTCGACATCCAGAACCTGATCGAGCTGCCGACGTACCTGGACTTCGTGATCCGCACGATGCTGGTCTTCGGCGTCGCGTTCCTGATCCCGCTGGTCGTCGTGCTGCTGAACATGGTCGGCGTGGTGCCGGCGTCCGCGCTCGGGAAGTTCCGGCCGTACATCATCCTGGTGATCTTCGTGTTCGCGGCGGTCGCGACCCCGTCCGGCGACCCGTTCACGATGTGCCTGCTGGCGATCCCGATGTGTGTGCTGTTCTTCGCGGCCGAGATCATCTCGCGGATCAACGACAAGCGCCGCAAGGTCCGCAACGAAGAGTTGCTGGCCGACTGATGACAGCACTGCTACCGCGCCTCCGGCGCGGGTCTGGGTGGGGCGTGTCATGAGCCGGCGGATCGCGCTGGTGGTGAATCCCACCAGCGGGAGGGGACGTGGTGCGCGGATCGCGCCGGCGGTGCGGGAGCGGCTCGCCGCTGCCGGGCTCACGGTCGACGTCCACACCACCACCTGCGCCGAGGACGTCGGGCGGATCTCCGCCGAGGTCGTCGCGTCCGGGGCGGACGCGGTCGCGCTGATCGGCGGCGACGGCACGATCCATCTCGGCGCGCAGGTCCTGGCGAACTCGGGGATGCCGTTCGGCGTCATCCCGGCCGGCACCGGTAACGACTTCGCCCGCGGCCTCGGCGTACCGCTGAAGGATCCACTGGCCGCGGCCGACCTGGTGATCGCCGGCCGGACCCGCAGGATCGACCTCGCGGTGGCCAAGGACGTGTTCATCACCACGGTGGTCGCGGGCGGCTTCGACTCGCTGGTGAACAAGCGCGCCAACGCGATGAGCTGGCCGAAGGGCAGCTCCCGCTACACGGTCGCGACCCTCGCGGAGCTGCGCACGTTCACCCCGCTCGAGTACGTCGTGACCGTCGACGGCGAGGTCCTCGAGACCAAGGCGATGCTGGTCGCGGTCGGTACCGGGCCGACGTACGGCGGCGGACTGCAGATCTGCGCCGGCGCCGAGATCGACGACGGGATGCTGGACGTCACGATCATCAAGCCGGTGTCCCGGATGACGTTGCTGCAGCTGTTCCCGAAGCTGTCGAAGGGCACCCATGTCGGCCATCCGGCGGTGCACGCGCTGCGCGGCCGGTCGGTGCGGATCGAGTCGCCGGGCATCACGGCGTACGCCGACGGTGAGCCGCTCGGCCTGCTGCCGGTCGACGTCGGCGTCGCGCCGGGCGCGCTGACCGTCTTCCACTGAGACGAAATCTTGAGTTCCGGGGTATTTCCTCGCTGTCCCGCGTCTGATAGGAAAGCTTCCTAACAGTTATTCCTCGGACGCCCCTCGGAGGACCTCATGGAGAACCGCCCCACCCGCCGGACCGCGCTGCTGCTCGGCCTGTCCCTGGCAGCCGTCCCGGCCGCCGGGCTCGCCGCCTCCCGCTACGTGTCGCCGGCCGACGCTGCCGTGCAGGCGACCGGCCTCGACGATCCCGCGAAGAAGGAGATCGCGATGGAGATCGTCTGCAGCGCGGAGAACTCGTCGCTGGACTGGAAGGCGCAGTACAAGTACATCGAGGACATCGACGACGGCCGCGGCTACACCGCGGGCATCATCGGATTCTGCTCGGGCACCGGCGACATGCTCGAGCTGGTCGAGCTGTACACCGACCGCAAGTCCGGCAACGTCCTGGCGAAGTACCTGCCGGCGCTGCGCAGGGTGAACGGCAGCGACTCGCACCAGGGTCTCGACCCGAACTTCACCAGGGACTGGAAGACCGCCGCCAAGGACTCGGTGTTCCAGCAGTGCCAGAACGACGAACGGGACCGGGTGTACTTCGATCCGGCCGTGAAGCAGGGCAAGTCGGACGGTGTCCGCACGCTCGGCCAGTTCTGCTACTACGACGCGATCGTCATGCACGGGCCGGGGACCGACTCGACCAGCTTCGGCGGGATCCGCAAGCGCGCGCTGGGCCACGCGAAGCCGCCGTCCCAGGGCGGCAACGAGACGACCTGGCTCAATGCGTTCCTGGACGCGCGCGTCTGGGCGATGAAGCAGGAGGAAGCGCACAGCGACACCAGCCGGGTGGACACCGCGCAGCGGGTCTGGCTGAAGAAGGGCAACCTCGACCTGAACACCCCGCTGGACTGGAAGGTGTACGGCGACCCGTACCACATCGACTAGGTCGCACCACGGACCGCAGCCGGGCTCCCATCGAACCACCAGGGAAGGGAGCCCGGCTGTGTCATCCCGTCAGCTGCCGGCGGTTGATGAGTGGTGGCGGTCCGTGCGCGGATCGAGTTCAGCACGTTGCCG
>DASXXB010000329.1:0-7335 GCA_036503355.1 Kribbella sp.
CCCGGTCGAGGACGTCCAGCTGGACAAGTCCTTCACCGACGACCTCGACGTCGACTCGCTCTCCATGGTGGAGGTCGTGGTGGCCGCCGAGGAGAAGTTCGACGTGAAGATCCCCGACGACGAGGTCAAGAACCTGAAGACTGTCGGCGACGCCGTCGCGTTCATCGAGCGCGCCCAGAACGGCTGACGTACCCGTCACCCGTGCCGGCCCGGGTGCTCACCGGGCCCTGTTCCGGTGAGCACCGCGCACGCGACACCGCAGTACCACCCCTCGCTCCCAACCGCAGAACGCTGATGTGAAGGATGAGGTAACCATGGCGAAGACCCGAGTCGTCATCACTGGGCTCGGAGCCACGACCCCGCTCGGGGGCGACGTGGCCAGTTCCTGGGAAGGGCTGCTGGCCGGCCGCTCCGGCGCGCGGCGGCTGACCGACGAGTGGGTGCAGAACCTGGCGGTGCAGATCGCCGCACCGGCCGCGGTCGAGCCGACCGAGGTCATCGAGCGGGTCAAGGCCCGCCGTCTGGACCGTACGGCGCAACTCGCCGTGGCAGCGGCCCGCGAAGCCTGGGCGGACTCCGGCCTGGAGGACTCCGGGCTCGACAAGGAGCGGCTCGGTGTCGCGGTAGCCTCCGGCATCGGCGGCCTGCACACCACCCTGGCGAACTACGACGCCCTGCAGTCCAACCCGCGCCGGGTGTCGCCGCTGGCGATCCCGATGCTGATGCCGAACTCGTCGGCGGCGTACGTCAGCCTGGAGTTCGGTGCGAAGGCCGGCGTCCACACCCCGGTCTCGGCCTGCGCGTCCGGCAACGAGGCGATCTGGCTCGGCCTGGACCAGATCCGGCTCGGCCGCGCGGACGTGGTGATCGCCGGCGGTGCGGAGGGCGCGATCATGGCGCTGCCGCTGGCCGCGTTCGGGATGATGCAGGCGCTCAGCCGGCGCAACGACGACCCGGAGCGGGCGTCGCGTCCGTGGGACGTGGACCGCGACGGCTTCCTGCTCGGTGAGGGCGCCGGGGTGCTGATCCTGGAGTCGTACGAGCACGCGAAGGCGCGCGGTGCGAAGATCTACGCCGAGCTCGCCGGTGCGGGCATCTCCGCCGACGGCCACGACATCGCGCAGCCGGACCCGACCGGCTCCGGTGCACGGCGGGCGATGGAGCGGGCGCTGTCCGAGGGCGACCTGACCCCGGCGGACATCTTCCACATCAACGCGCACGCCACCTCGACGCCGCAGGGCGACATCGCCGAGTCGCTCGCGATCCGGCAGGCGCTCGGCAAGGACGCCGACCACGCGGTCGCCACCGCGCCGAAGTCGATGATCGGCCACCTGCTCGGCGGCGCCGGCGCGGTCGAGTCGGTCGCCACCGTGCTCGCCCTGCACCACCGGGTGTCGCCGCCGACCATCAACGTCGACAAGCTCGACGACCAGATCGAGCTCGACGTCGCGACCGAGCAGCGCAAACTGCCCGACGGCGACATCGCGGCCCTGAACAACTCCTTCGGCTTCGGCGGCCACAACGCCGCCATCGCCTTCAAGTCGGTCTGACCGACTCGCCGCCCGGCGTCCACCGACGCCGGGCGGCGCTTTCAGTTCCTCACACCTCCCGGAGGACGCCATGACGACCACCGCCGCAGCCAAACCGGCCAAGCTCCCCCGGGAACTCGACCCACGCAACCCGATCACCCGGCTCACCGCCCTGCTCGACCCCGGCAGCCTGGAGCTGATCACGCCGGACGACCTCTCCGGGATGGTCGCGGCCCGCGGGACGATCGAGGGTGCGGCCGTGGTCGCGTTCTGCTCGGACGCGACCGTGATGGGCGGCGCGATGGGCGACGAGGGCTGTGACGTCGTCGTCCGGGCGTACGACGTCGCGCGCACGGAACAGGTGCCGATCATCGGGCTGTGGCACTCCGGCGGCGCCCGCCTGGCCGAGGGCGTGCTCAGCCTGCACGCGGTCGGCAAGATCTTCTACGCGATGACGCAGGCGTCCGGGAAAATCCCGCAGCTGTCCGTGGTGCTCGGCCCGGCCGCAGGCGGAGCGGCGTACGGCCCGGCGCTCACCGACGTCGTCATCCTCGGCCCCGAGGGACGGATCTTCGTCACCGGTCCGGACGTGGTTCGCTCGGTCACCGGCGAGGACGTCGACATGCTCCGGCTCGGCGGTCCCGAGCCGCACGGCCGGCGCTCGGGCGTCGTCCACATCACCACCGACTCCGAGGCGGCCGCGCTCGAGCAGGCCCGGCGGCTGACCGACCTGCTCGCCAACCAGGGGTCGATGGCCACGGACATCCCGGACACCGACCTGTCCGGGTTCTTGCCCGAGTCGGCGAAGCGCGCGTACGACGTCCACCCGCTGGTCGGTGGGGTGCTCGACGATGACTCCGGGTCGTCAGTGGTCGAGCTCCACCAGCGTTGGGCTCCGAACATCGTCACCACGCTCGGCCGGCTCGGCGGCCGCACGGTCGGCGTGATCGCGAACAACCCGCTCCGGCTCGGCGGCTGCCTGGACGCGCTGTCCGCCGAGAAGGCGTCCCGGTTCGTCCGGATGTGCGACTCCTTCGGCGTACCGCTCGTCGTGCTGGTCGACGTACCGGGCTATCTGCCCGGCGTCGGTCAGGAGTGGGACGGCGTCGTACGGCGCGGCGCGAAGCTGCTGCACGCGTTCGCCGAGGCCGTCGTACCGCGGGTGACCCTGGTGACCCGGAAGACGTACGGCGGTGCGTACATCGCGATGAATGCGCGCTCTCTGGGCGCCACCCGGGTGTTCGCCTGGCCGCGGGCCGAGGTGGCCGTGATGGGTGCCGTGGCGGCCGTCCGGGTGCTGCACCGGCGCAAGCTGGCCGAGGTGGATCCGGAGCTGCGGCCGCAGGTCGAGGCCGAGCTCGCCGCCGAGCACGAGAAGATTGCCGGCGGCATCGACCGCGCCCGCGAGATCGGCGTCGTCGACGAGGTCGTCGAACCCACCCGCACCCGCACCGCTCTGGCGACGGCCCTCGCCAAGGCCGAAGCCAACGGCCCGACCCGCGGTGCCCACGGCAACATTCCGCTGTAGAGGTGCTTTGAACAGCCTGAAGGGCGCGAACCCTGAGGTTCGCGCCCTTCACGTGGTGCGGCCGCTGTTTTTTGACAACCACCGGGGGTGTCCCGACACCCGGTGGCCCAGCGGCCACGGCCCCTCCCACCCTTGTGCAACGTGTGATGCTCAGTCTCACCGAAAAGTTCGGGGAAAGCTCTGCACTTCACGGCTTTCTTCAGAAGTTCTCAGGCAGTCCTTAGACAACCTGGTGCAGCCAGCGCACGGGCGCGCCGTCGCCGGCGTACCGGAAGGGCTCGAGTTCGTCGTCCCACGGGCGGCCGAGCAGGCGCTCGACCTCCTCGGTCAGGTCGGCCTCGCCGGCAGCCGCCTTCAGCATCGCCGCCTTCAGGCGCTCCTCCGGGACCATGATGTCGCCGTGTACGCCGGTGGTCGCGTGGAAGATGCCGAGCTCGGGCGTGAACGAGTACCGCTCACCCTCGACGCCGTTGCTCGGCTCCTCGGTGACCTCGAACCGCAGCTTCTGCCAGCCGCGCAGGGCGGACGCCAGCTTGGCCGCCGTACCTGCCTCGGCCTGCCAGGACAGCTCGGCCCGGTACGTGCCCTGGGCCGCCGGCTGCGGCGTCCAGTCCAGTTTCACGGGCACGCCAAGGATGCCGCCCGCGGCCCACTCGACATGCGGGCACAACGCTGACGGCACCGTGTGGACGTACAGAACGCCACGAGTTGTCGCCACCGGGACCTCCTGTGCTCGAGGGGCGCCTTCCCCAGCGTTCTCGAACAGCTCGTCGATCTCGGTGCTCAACAGTCTCTCAAGGCATCACAAGACGCCCCGCGGAACTCTGGTACATCTTGCACCACCATCCCCCACAACACCAGCAACCTCGCCGTGTCAACCACATCACCATCGTGTCGCGATCTCAGCCCACGCGCCCGGGCAATGCGGCGGCGTAGGCGTCGACGTCCCGCTGTTGAGCCTTGAGAGCCTTCCGCTGCCAGAGCCGGATGATCGCGTCCGGCCGTCCCGACACGTTCCTGATCCGGTACGTCACCTCGGTGCCCCCGTGGTACGGCGCGAACGTGTACTCACCGCGGTACCAGAACTGCCCCTGCAGGCCGACGGTGGTGCCGGCGACATCGACCGAGACGCCGGCCGGGTTGGCCCGCTCGAGGCCGAGCAGGACCTTGCAGCGGTCTTCGGTGAGGAACGGGCGCACCTGCTCGAACGGTACGGCGGCAACGGCCTTGGCGGTGCCGGACTCCCATGCCGTGCAGTGTAGTGTGCCTACATATCAGGGGTTACGGGAAGCGGGTGGCGAGCGCGATGCAGGCGCCGGCGGCGGCGAGGGTGAAGAGCATCGCGATGCCGGCGTACCGGGAGGTAATCTCCTTGTCGACCTCGTCGTACCCGACCGAGGAGCCGATGTCCTTGTAGACGTCCTTGAGCTCGCCCGCGGACTCGGCCGTGTACGCCTCGCCGCCGCTGATCTCGGCGATGCTGCGCAGCTCCGCGCGGTCCGGTGGGACGCGCTGCCGGATGCCGTCCATCTCGATGAAGCCGGAGTCGGTGCCGAAGCAGATCGTGTACACGGGGGTGTGCTTCGACTTCGCCTCCTGCGCGCCTTCCTGCGCGGTCCGGCCGACCGTCCGCTTGCCGTCGGACAGCATCACGATCCGGGCCGGGGCCGGGTCGTTCGGGTGCGCGGGGTCCGGGGGCACCTGGGTGAGCGCCTGCAGCGAGGTGAAGATGCCCTCACCGGTCGCGGTCGACTCGGCCAGCTCCAGCCCGTCGATCGAGCGGTCCACGGTCGAGCGGTCGGTGGTCGGCGGCACGATGATCGACGCCGTACCGGCGAAGTTCACCAGCGCCACGTTGAACTTCGGCGGCAGGTTGTTGACGAACTCCTTCGCCGACTCCTTCGCCGCCTCCAGCCGGTTCGGCTCGATGTCGGTCGCCATCATCGACAGCGACACGTCGATCGCGACCACGATCGTGGCTCGCTCGCGCGGCACCTTGACCTTGTCCTTGGGCTGCGCGAACGCCACGATGCACATCAGCGCGGCCACCAGCGCCAGCCCGACGGCGAGGTGCCGCCGCCACTGCGGGCGGCGCGGCGCGACCCGGTCCAGCAGCGCGATGTTGGTGAAGCGCAGCGCGTACTGCGAGCGACGGTGCTGGAGGAAGATGTACCCCGCGACGATCAGCGGGATGAGCAGCAGGAACCACAACCGCCCTGGAGACAGGAACTGCATCAGCGAGCCACTCCCTTCGGCGGTTGGTGCAGGCGGGGCGCCACCCGCCGGTAGGCGAGCACGAACCGCACGGTGTCGGCGACCCAGTCGCGGTCGGTGCGCAGCACGAGATGTCCCGCACCTACCCTACGCAGGGCGGCGCGGGTTCGTTCCCGCTGCGCGAGGGCGGCGACCTCGAACGCTTCCCGGATCTTGCGCCGCCGGGTGTCGATCTCGCGGACCTCGCCGGTCTCCGGGTCACCGATCGTGACCACGCCGATGTTCGGCAGCTCCAGCTCGCGCGGGTCGACGATCTCGACCGCGAGCACCTGGTGCTGGGCGGTCAGCTTGCGCATCGCCCGCTCCCAGGACGGCTCGATCTGGCTCGCCACCTCGCCGTCTTGCGGGGTCAGGAAGTCGGACACGATCACCCGCAGGCCACGCTTGCGCTGCGTCCGCGCCATCGACTCCAGCGCGGCCGCCAGGTCGCTGCGATGCGCCTCCTCGCCGCCGCTGAACTGCTCGGCCAGCAGCGCGCGCAGCAGGCCGTAGAGCGCCAGCCGCCCGGAGCGGGCCGGCCAGCGGCGCAATGCGGAGTCGCGGAGCATCAGCCCGCCGAAGCGGTCGCCGAGCCGGTGGGTCAGGAACCCGACGGTGGCGACGGCCGCGACCGCGAGCTCGCGCTTCTCGAGTGTCGACGTACCGAAGTCCATCGAGCCGGACAGGTCGACCAGCGCCCACGTCTCCAGCTCACGGTCCGCGATCAGGTCCCGGACGTGCGGCATCGTGGTCCGCGCGGTGACCGCCCAGTCCATCCGCCGTACGTCGTCCCCGACCTGGTAGGCACGCGCCTCGGCGAGTTCGGTGCCGGGCCCCGGCAGCAGCCCGAGATGCTCGCCGTGCAAGTACCCCTCCAGCCGCCGTACGACGGTCAGCTCCAGCCGCCGCAGGGCACGCTCAGGAGCGAGCTGCGAGATCGTCATCGCAACCCGCGGATCGGGACGGTTCGGCACTACACGAACTCCGGACGGCCGGTGCCGTCGGCGCCGTCGCGCCAGACCGGCTGCGGCGGCGGGACGGTGGCCAGGATCCGCTCGATCACGGCGCGCGGGTCGATGTTGTCCGCGACCGCGTCGAAGGTCAGGCCGAGCCGGTGACCCATCACGTCCAGGGCGACGGTCTGGATGTCGCTCGGCAGCAGGTAGTCGCGGCCGTGGATCAGAGCCAGCGCCCGGCCGGCCGAGATCAGGCCGAGGGTGGCCCGCGGGCTGACGCCGAGCTCGATGATCGGCTCCAGGTCGGGCAGGTGGAAGTCGGTCGGCGTCCGGGTCGCCATCACCAAGCGGACGGCGTACTCCGCGACCAGGTTGTGCACGAACACCTGCTCGGCGGTCCGCTGCAGCTCGAGGATCGTCTCCGGCTTCAGCACCTGCCGCGGCTCCGGCGGGTCGACACTCATCCGGCGCAGGATCTCGAACTCCTCGTGCCCGCGCGGATGCGGTACGTCGATCTTCACCAGGAACCGGTCCCGCTGCGCCTCGGGCAGCGGGTAGACGCCCTCGGACTCGATCGGGTTCTGGGTCGCGATCACGATGAACGGCTTCGGCATCGGGAACGTCTGGCCACCGATCGACACCTGCCGCTCGGCCATCAGCTCCAGCATCGCGGACTGCACCTTGGCGGGCGCGCGGTTGACCTCGTCGGCGAGCACGAAGTTCACGAACGTCGGCCCGAGCTCGATGTCGAAGGTCTCCCGGGTCTGCCGGTAGATCCGGGTGCCGACGATGTCGGACGGGACCAGGTCGGGGGTGAACTGGATCCGGGCGAACGTGCCGCCGACCACGGCGGCGAAGGTCCGGACGGCAAGCGTCTTCGCGACCCCCGGCACACCCTCGAGCAGGCAGTGACCCTTGGCCAGCAGCGACACCATCAGGGTCTCGACCATGTGCTCCTGGCCGACGATCACCCGCTTGACCTCGCCGACGGCCTCGCCGATCAGCCGGGACTGCTGGGCCACCGTTCCCGCCGGCACCGTGGTTTCGGTCATGCCTGTCCTTCCGGGGC
>DASXXB010000330.1:0-4231 GCA_036503355.1 Kribbella sp.
CGCCGAACCAGACCCGGACTCTGCGCCGGTGCTGTCTCGACGTCATTTCCGCGATGGTCACAACCTCTCACCCCGTAACTCTCAGGCCTTGCAACCAGTTGGACTTACTGGTTGTCATGGCAGTAATGGTGCACGAGCCCACCGTGACCGCTCTAGGACCTGGACCGGACCTTTGCCGGACCTCTTCCGGTCCTCTCGCGGACATCTGGGGGACAGCACCTTGTCGTGGGGCACAAGTCGAGACAACGTCTTAGCCGACGTGAACGGGAGGAACGATGGCGGGTAGGTACGCGCCAAAGACGGTCCTGGCGCACCTGATCCAGCGCCGGAACCAGACCTACTCCGAGATCGTCGCCGAGTTCGTCGAGCTGGGTGGAACCATCACCGAGCGGCACCTGCGTCGCCTCGCATCGGGCGAGCGCGCAGGGACCACTCCTCAGACCCGGCGCACCCTGCAACGCATGTTCGGCAAGCCGGTCGAGGAGCTCCTCGCGCCGTACGTCGCCGAACAGGCCGCCCAGGTGGTGCCGGCACCTGCCGCGAGTGGACGGATCACGACAGGTAATGAGATGGAGGTTCTCGACATGGCTGCCAGCCGAGCGAGGGCATTTGCCCTCGCGGCCCAGTCCGGTCTCGGAAGCGAGGCCATGGAGCAGGTGTACGACGACGTACGTCATGCCGCCCAGGCGTACCCACAGCGCCCACTGCCGGAGATCCTCGGCCAGCTGGTCGAGACCCAGGACCTGGTGTTCGGTCTGCTGGAGAGCCGGCAGCGCCCGGAGAACCACCGCCAGCTGTACTTCCTGGCGGGTGTGACCGGCGGGCTGCTGGCCAAGGCCTCCCACGACCTCGGGAACCCGCACGCAGCGCTCACCCAGGCCCGGACGGCGTTCATGTGCGCCGACAACGCCGACCACCACGGCCTGCGCGCCTGGGTGCGCGGCCTGCAGTCGCTGGTCTCCTACTGGGCCGGCAACCCGCACGACTCGGTCCGCTACGCACAGCTCGGCGCCGGGTACGCCGAGCAGGCCAACAGCACCACCAGCGTCTGGCTGCCGGTCAGCGAGGCCCGCGCCTGGGCCGCGCTCGGCAACCCGGAAGCCACCCGGGCCGCGCTGGAGCGCGCCGAAGAGGCGTGGAACTCGGTGCACAACGACGACCTGGACGACATGGGCGGCCTGTGCACGTTCGGCCGCAACCGCCAGCTGTACTACGCCGCCGACGCGCTGGCCCAGCTGCCCGGCGAGGTCGAGCAGGCCCAGCGCTACTCCAGCCAGGCCGTCGACGCCTACACCGACCAGAACCACCCGGAGTGGGCCTTCGGTGACGCCGCCGGCAGCCACGCCGCGATGGCGATCACCCGGATCGCGAGCGGTGAGCTGGACGGTGCCGCGGACGCGCTGGCCCCGGTGCTGACGCTGCCGACCGAGCGCCGGATCAACGGTGTCGTGCACTCGGCCCGCCGGGTCCACCAGGCGCTGCGGCAGTCCGGTCGCGCGGACGACGCCCGAGAACTGCAGGAGGAGATCGAGTCCTTCACCCGGACTCCGATGCAGTCCTTTCCTCGGTAGCCTGCGCCAATGGAGCTCAGCGGACAGCTGACCGTACTGCGCGAATTCCGGACCTCCGACCTCGACGACTACCTGGCCGTCGCCGGTGACGACCGGGTGACGACCTGGATGGCCTTCGACAGCTACGACCGGGACAAGGCCGAGCAGTCGCTGGCCGCGATCGTGCAGCGGTCGGCGCAGGAGGACCGTCCCGACTACATGCTCGCGGTCACCCGGCCGGACGAGGATCGGGTGATCGGGTTCGCGCGGATCGCGCCGAGCGGGCCCTGGGCGGCCAAGCTCGGGTATGCGATCGGCGCCGACCACTGGGGCAAGGGGTATGCCACCGACGCGGCCCGGGTGCTGTCGCGGTTCGCGTTCAGGACCCTCGGCCGGCATCGGGTGACCGCGGCGATCGGCCCGCAGAACGAGGCCTCGATCGCGGTCGTCAAGCGCATCGGGTTCACCTACGAGGGTCAGCTGCGTGATCACGTGTTCACGAACGGCGCCTGGCGGGACTCCCGGCTCTACTCGCTGCTGGAGCCCGAGTATTCCGGCTGAGTAACACTGGGGTCATGGCCGCCACCCTCACCAGTCAGCTGAACCCGCTGCGCGACGGCTTGGCGCGGATGATCCTGACGAAGGTCGCAGGTCCGGACCCACAGGCCGAGCGCGCCCGGGTGCACAACACGCCCGGGCCGCGCTGGTTCGCGCCGGACCGGCCGATCTGCCGGGTGCACGGTGACGCCTCGATGTTCGCCGGGGGTCTGCGGGCGCTGCTGCTGCAGTCGCTGCATCCGCTGGCGATGGCCGCGGTCGCCGCGCACTCCGGGTACCGGGGCGATCCGTGGGGCCGGTTGCGGCGTACCAGCTACTTTCTGGCCATCACGACGTACGGCGCGATTCCCGACGCCGAGGAGGCGATCGCACATGTCCGTGCCGTGCATGAGCGGGTCCGTGGCACCAGCCCGGACGGCGTGAAGTACCGGGCGTCCGACCCGCATCTGCTGAAGTGGGTGCACGTCGCCGAGGTGGACAGCTTCCTCGCGGCGCACCAGCGGTACGGCGCACATCCGCTCACCGCCGAGGAGCAGGACCAGTACGTCGCGGACGCGGCGCTCGTGGCGGGCAAGCTGGGCGTGATCGACCCGCCTACCACGCTAGCCGAGGTGCGGCAGCTGCTGAAGGAGTACCAGCCCGAGCTCCGCGGTACGACGCAAGCACGCCAGGCCGCACGCTTCATCCTGGTGCATCCACCGGTGCCGTGGGCGGCCCGCCCGGCGTACGGCGTACTGACGGCTGCTGCGGTCGGACTGCTCCCGTGGTGGACCAGGCTCCCGCTGCGGCTCCCGTACGTCCCGCTGGCCGAGCAGACCGTCGTACGAGCAGCCGGCGACGGCCTCACCAAGACCATCCGCTGGGCACTCAGCTCGCCAACACTGGCAGAAACCGGCGCATAGGCACGACACGCTTGTAGGTTGTCCTCGTGCCGCTGCGTCCGCATCGCCCGCTTCCCCTGGCCACGCCGGCCGGGGTCGAGGTGCTGACCAAGATCCTGACGCAGGGGCCGATCCCGCGGGTGGAGATCGCGCGCCGCACCGGGTTGTCGCAGGCAGCGGTGACCAAGGCGGTCGCGCCGCTGATCGAGACCGGGTTCGTGACCGACGCGGCTCCGGCCGACGGGGACGGGCAACTCGGCATCGGGCGGCCGGTGAGCCCGCTGACCGTCGTACCGAGCAGCGTCTCGGTGATCGGCGTCAAGGTCACGCCGACCAGCCTGATCGGCGTCACCACCGACTTCACCGCCGGGATCCTGACCGTGCGGCACGACGAACTGGACAGCACCGACCCGGACGTGGTGATCGACCGCCTCGCCGACCACGTGAAGGCGCTGATCGGCACGCTGAAGTCCGGTACGGCGGTGGCCGGTCCGCTCGCCGGGATCGGGATCGCGGTGTCGGGTGATGTCGACGCGACGCAGGGCGTGGTCCGGGATTCGCCGCTGATGGGCTGGCGTGGTGTGCCGGTCGGGGAGCTGCTCGGCAAGCAGGTCCGGGTGCCGATCCTGGTGTCGAACGACGTCCGCGCGCTGACCGTCGCCGAGCACTGGTTCGGCGTCGGCGTGAACGCGGACTCGTTCGCCGTGGTGACGATCGGCTCCGGCATCGGCTGCGGGCTGTACATCAACGGCGAGGTGGTCTCCGGCGCGTACGGCGTATCGGGCGAGCTCGGCCACCTGCCACTGGCACCGGGCGACCTGGTCTGCACCTGCGGCCGGCGTGGATGCGTGGAGACCGTCGCGTCGTCGGACGCGATCCTGAATCGGACGCGGGAGACGACCGGACGGGCCGATCTGGATCTCGCCGGTGCTGTCGAGCTCGCGCACGACGGGAACCTGCAGGCGCGCGAGGCGTTCGACCGGGCGGGTGAGGTGATCGGCGCCGCGCTGGCCGCGATGGTGAACCTGGTCGGGCCCGAGCTGGTGATGATCGCCGGCGAGGGCGTCGCGGAGTACGACCTGTACGAGGAGCGGATGCGGCGCGCCTTCGCGGAGCACGCGTTCGGCGCGGCCGGGGACTGCCGGCTGATGCTCCGCTCGCACACGTTCGACGACTGGGCCCGCGGAGCGGCGGCCACCGTGATCCGCTCGTACGTCCGAGGCGAACCGCCACTCCAGCGCT
>DASXXB010000331.1:0-48082 GCA_036503355.1 Kribbella sp.
AGCCGCCGGTGGTGGTGACTGTGAACGGGTACACCTATCGCAGTACCGTCGCGGTCATGGGTGGGAAGTACATGATCCCGCTCAGCGCCAAGAACCGAGCGGCCGCGGGGGTCGCGGCGGGCGACGAGGTCGAGGTCGAACTGGCGCTGGACACCGCGCCGCGCGAGGTCGTGGTGCCGGAGGACTTCGCGGCGGCGCTCGCTGCCGAGCCGAAGGCCGCGGCGTTCTTCGACTCGTTGTCCTACAGCCAGCGCAGCTGGTTCGTGCTCGGAATCGAGGACGCCAAGAAGCCCGAGACCCGCGCCAACCGGATTGCCAAGGCGGTCGAACGGCTCGCCTCCGGCCGCGGCCAGCGGTGAACGCGCCGGCTCAGCCGGCCTGGCGGGCGGCCCGGCTCCCGCGGTCGCGGCTCGCCTTGAAGGACACGGCGCTGATCCAGGCCCAGGCCAGGGCCATCGCCAGGTAGAACCCGATCGTGACGCCCTCGCCGGCTGATCCCGAAGCGATCCCCGCGAAGGCGGCGAAGAACAGCACTCCGGTGAGGCCGGAGAAGACCGCCCAGCCGCGCTGACCGGCGACCGCGAACCGGCGGGCGCTCACCAGGCAGCAGGCGATCAGCGCAAGGAAGCCCACGCCGCCGACGGCGAAGTGCGCCGTCCCGTGCCAGCTCATCGCCACCGGCTGACCGTCGGGGGTTCCAGCAGGAAATCCCATCGCCGGGTCCGGTACGAACAGGCCGGCGCCGATCGTGCCGGCACCGAAGATTCCGAGCAGCCGAGGCGTCCAACGGCTCGCAGTGGACCGCCCCAACCCGATCGCGGCCGCGACGACCAGGGCGCCGGCGACCAGGAAGTTCACGATCTGAATCCAGCCGTGGTCGCCGACGGCCAGCATGCTCGCGGCGTGCCGGCTGGGGTCGAATCCGTCCCGGCTCACCGCCTGCGCAGCCACCACCACGGCGTACAGGGGACCGGCGACAACCCCACAGGTCAGCAGGAGCCGGGTGGGTACGGTGCGGGAGACGGTGATGGTGTCCATGATGGTGTCCTTTCGCGCTGGGTCTTACCAACGCGTCGGACACTCCAGACCGAATTCGACACCCCTCGGACCTCTGGATTCAAAGGTCGATGACGACCTTGCCGTGGACGTGGCGGGCTGCCTGGAGTTCTGCTGCGGCGCGGATCTGGTCGATCGGGAAGGTTGCGGCGATCGGGACGCGGAGGCGGCCGGTGGCGACCAGGTCGGCGATCTGCTCGACGGCGGCGCGGGTTGCGTTGGCGCCGTTCGCCGGGGTGATCCCTTCGATCTGGGCGGCGATGGTGGTGATGCGTTCGTCGGGTACGCCGAGTTCGCGAGCTGCCTGCGCCGTGTCCGTGCCGTGCAGGTCCATGGCCGCGGTGACGCCGGCGGGAGCCAGTGCGCGGACCCTGTCGACCAGACCATCGCCGTACGCGACCGGCTCGGCTCCCAGGGCGCGTAGGGCATCGGCCGACGATGGCGACCCTGTCCCGATCACTCGCGCCCCTGCGAGGCGTGCGAGCTGGACAGCAAACACGCCCACTCCGCCGCCCGCGCCGCCGATGAGCACCGTGTCATCCGGGCCGGGCTTGACCACGGCGAGAGCTGCGGCCGCCGTGCGGCCCGCGATGGCAAGGGTGGCGGCGGTGCGGTCGTCGACGCCGTCAGGGGTACGGTGCGCCTCGCCGCCGACCGCGATGGTCCCGGTCACCTCCACGATGACGTGGTCGGCGACCGCGCGGGACATCGCGCCGCCGAAGACGCGGTCACCGATCGCGAACTCGCTCACGCCGTCGCCGACCTGGTCGACAACCCCGGCATAGTCGGTGCCGAACCCGCACGGCAAGCTCAAGCCGAAGCGCGCGGCGGTCTCGGCGTCAGAGGTCATGAACCAGTCCATCGGGTTCAGCCCGGCTGCGGTCACGTGCACGCGGATCTGTCCCGAGCCGGCCCGCGGGGTGGGTATCTCGCGGATCTTCAAGGCCTCCGGCCCGCCGAACGACTCGAACTGGACCGCCCGGCTCGTGGCCGTCGACGTGTTGACGCACATGCTCACCTTCTCCTGAACAACTCGAACGTAAACGAACTATGCTCCGTTTACGAGATCCAAGTTAGCATAACCGGAGCGTGATCCGTTTTGACCGCCACAGAACGTCGCAGACCCCGCGCGGACGCGAGCCGCAACCGGCAGCAGTTGCTGGACGTGGCGACGAGCTTGTTCGCCTCGGCCGGGGACGAGCCGTCGATGCGCGCGATCGCCAGCGAGGCCGGGGTCGGCATCGCGACGCTCTACCGGCACTTCCCCACGCGTGAGTCACTGGTCGACGCGGTCTACCAGGACCAGGTCTCGCGGCTCACCACCGGTGCGCGTGAGCTGCTCGCCGAATTCGACCCGCCGGCGGCACTGCGACGCTGGATGGACCTGTTCGGAGAGTGGATCGCGACCAAGAACGGGATGCTCGACACGCTGCTCGCGATGATCGAGTCGGGCGAGATCGCCCATGCCGACACCCGGACCGAGCTGCTCGCGGCCATCGACCACATCCTCGAAGCCGGCCGTACGAGCGGACAACTCCGCGCCGACGTTCCCGCCGGAGACATCGCTGCCGCTCTCATCGGCATCTTCACCGTGGCCGGTTCGCCCGAGCACAAAGAGATGGCGGCCCGCCTGCTGGACCTCCTGATGGACGGGCTCCGCGACGGGCGCTAGCGGGTCAGTCCTTGATCTCGCAGATGGCGGCGCCGGCCGAGACGGTGGCGCCGACTTCGGCGGTCAGCCCCGTGACCGTACCGGACTTGTGGGCGTTCAGCGGCTGCTCCATCTTCATCGCCTCGAGGACGACGATCAGGTCGCCCTCGGCGACGGTCGCGCCTTCCTCGACGGCGATCTTCACGATCGTGCCCTGCATCGGCGACGTCAGCGAGTCACCGGAGGCCGCGGAGCTCTTGGTGCCGCCCGCGCGTCGCGCCGGCTTGCGCTTGTTGGCGGTCGCAGCCGGAGCAACACCGCCCAGCCCCCCAGGCAGTACGACCTCGATCCGCTTGCCGCCGACCTCGACCGTCACCTTCTCCCGCTCGGCGTCCTCCGGAGCCTCGGCCGTCGGACCGTCGTACGGCGTGAGCTGGTTGTCGTACTCGGTCTCGATCCACCGCGTGTGGACCTTGAATCCGTCCGTACCGACAAAGGCCGGGTCGGACACGACGGCCTGGTGGAACGGGATCACCGTCGGCATGCCCTCGACGACGAACTCCTTCAACGCCCGCCGCGACCGCTCGAGAGCCTGCGTCCGGTCCCGCCCGGTGACGATCAGCTTGGCGACCAGCGAGTCGAACGCCCCGGGCACGGTCTCGCCCTGGTCGTACCCGCCGTCCAGCCGTACGCCGGGACCGGACGGGGCATGCCAGCGCAGCAAGGTCCCCGGCGCGGGCAGGAACCCGCGTCCACCGTCCTCGGCGTTGATCCGGAACTCGATCGAGTGCCCCGACACCTCCGGGTCGTCGTATCCCAGGGGCTCGCCCTGCGCGATCCGGAACATCTCCCGCACCAGGTCCAGCCCGGTGACCTCTTCGGAGACCGGGTGCTCGACCTGCAGACGGGTGTTCACCTCGAGGAACGAGATCAGCCCGTCCTGCCCGACCAGGAACTCACACGTGCCGGCGCCGACGTACCCGGCCTCGCGGAGGATCTTCTTCGACGAGTCGTACAAAAGCGAGAGCTGCTCGGAGGACAAGAAAGGAGCCGGGGCCTCCTCGACGAGTTTCTGGTACCGGCGCTGCAGTGAGCAGTCCCGCGTCGACACCACCACAACGTTGCCGTGGGCATCGGCCAGGCACTGCGTCTCGACGTGCCGCGGCTGGTCCAGGTACCGCTCGACGAAGCACTCACCGCGCCCGAAAGCGCTGACCGCCTCACGCACAGCGGACTCGAACAGGTGCGGGATCTCGTCGATGGTCCGCGCGACCTTCATCCCGCGGCCACCACCGCCGTACGCCGCCTTGATCGCGATCGGCAGTCCGTACTGCTCCGCGAAGGCAACGACCTCGTCGGCGCCGCTGACCGGATCCGGCGTACCGGGGACCTGTGGCGCGCCGACCTTCTCCGCGATGTGTCGCGCCTTGACCTTGTCGCCGAGCGAGTCGATCGCCGACGGCGGCGGGCCGATCCAGATCAGGCCGGCGTCGATCACGGCCTGCGCGAACCCGGCGTTCTCGGCCAGGAACCCGTAGCCCGGGTGGACGGCGTCCGCGCCGGAGCGGGCCGCGATGTCCAGGATCTTGTCGATGTTCAGGTAGGAGTCGGCCGGCGTCGAACCGTCCAGCGCGTACGCCTCGTCGGCGAGCCGGACGAACAGGGCATCCCGGTCCTGGTCGGCGTACAGCGCGACACTGCCCAGCCCCGCGTCGGCGGCGGCCCGGACGACCCGGACGGCGATCTCGCCCCGGTTGGCGACCAGCACCTTGGTGATCTGCTTGCTGTCGGACACAGCTGACTCCCTTCGGCTGGCCCGAGTCTAGGGTCAAGCGGCCGTTGGATGGGCGGGGTGTTGGTCACACCACGCTGGGTCGTTTCTCGAAGAACGTCTCCAGCACAACGACTGTCTGAGTGCTGGTCACGCCGTCCACCTGGTGGAGCGCCCGCAAGGTCGCCTGCAGGTCCTCGGTCGTGGCCGTCCGGACCTTCACCATCACCGAGGCCGGCCCCGCGATGATGTGCGCCTCTTCGACCGCAGGGATCTTCCGCAGTGCCGTCAGTGTCGGCTCGTCGCCCATCCAGGCACCGGACTCCAGCAGTACGAACGCGAGGACACCGAGACCGACCGCGGCGGGGTCGACCTCGATCGTCGTACGGCGGATGATGCCGGCCGCCTTCAGTTTGCGGACCCGTTCGTGCGCGGAGCCGGCCGACAGCCCGACCGCCTGCCCGAGCGCGGCGTACGACTGCCCGGCATCCTCCTGCAATGCGGCGATCAGCCCACGGTCCACATCATCTATGGTCATCTGCGTCACAAACCAAATCCTGTTCTGTTCAGCTAGTAGACGACAAGACTACATTCAGCCCATGACTGTCATGATCAACCCTGCACCTCCGCGCCTCCGGGCCGAGTTGGTGGTGCTCGACGACCGCTTCCGCACGATCGCGGGCGACGAGTACCTGGAATGCCTGTACGACGGTGGCCGCTGGCTCGAAGGTCCGGCGTACTCACCTGCGTGGCGCTGCCTGATCTTCAGCGACATCCCGAACGACCGGATGCTCCGATGGGACGAGCTGTCCGGCCAGGTCAGCGTGTTCCGTCAGCCGTCCGGCTACGTGAACGGCAACACCATCGACCGCGCCGGCCGGCTGATCAGCTGCTCGCAGGGCGATCGCCGGGTCGTGCGGACGGAGTACGACGGCAGCCTCACGGTCCTCGCGTCGCACCTCGACGGCAGCCGGTTGAACAGCCCGAACGACGTGGTCGAGCACAGCGACGGATCGATCTGGTTCACCGATCCGCCGTACGGCATCACCTCGAGCTACGAGGGGTACGCCGCCGCGCAGGAGCTCGACGGCTGTCACGTGTACCGGATCGACCCGGACGGCACGCTGAGCGTCGTCGCCGACGACTTCACCCGGCCGAACGGGCTTGCGTTCTCCCTCGACGAGTCCCAGTTGTACGTCGTCGACACGCCCGCGAAGCACATCCGGCGCTTCGACGTCGACGGCGGCAGGCTGACCGGCGGTGACGTCTTCGCGCCTTGTACCGCAGGCATGTTCGACGGTATCCGGCTGGACAGCACCGGCCGGATTTGGGCCGCGACGCACGAAGGCGTGCACTGTTTCGACCCGGACGGCACTCTCCTCGGCAAGCTCCTGCTGCCGGACGTCGTGTCCAACCTGACGTTCGGCGGGCCGAAGGGCAACCGCCTGTTCATCACCGCGACCACCTCCGTGTGGTCGTGGCTGACCAACGTGCAAGCAGCTCGCGCGCGTTCGGGCGGGACCGCATAAGCTCGGCGGGAAGCGATTGCAGCCGAGTTCGCGAGGAGTCGTGATGACGGGAATTCTCGAGCCGTTGGCAGGGACCGCACCGGCCGTCTGGGAGAAGCTGGACGACCGGTTCGAACCCATCCGCGGGGACCGCCAGTTCGAGCGGCTGTGGACCGGCGGCCGCTGGGTCGAGGGCCCGGTGTACTCCGCCGCGGGCCGGTACCTGCTCTGGAGCGACATCCCGAACGACCGCATCCTGCGCTGGGACGAGACGTCGTACCAGGTCTCCGTCTTCCGGCAGCCGGCCGGCAACACCAACGGCCACACCCGCGACACCGAGGGCCGGCTGGTGAGCTGCGAGCACGGCAACCGGCGGGTGACGCGCACCGAACACCACGGCGGCATCAGGGTGCTCGCCCACGAGTACGACGGCAAGCGGCTGAACAGCCCGAACGACGTCGTGGTCAAGCGCGACGGATCGGTGTGGTTCACGGATCCGGCGTACGGGATCGACTCCGACTACGAGGGTTACAAGGGCGAGATCGAGACCGGTGGCTGCCACGTGTACCGGGTGGCGCCGGACGGTGGGCTGAGCCGGGTCGCCGACGACTTCAACCGCCCGAACGGGCTGGCGTTCTCCCCCGACGAATCGTTGCTCTACATCACCGATTCCGAAGAGGGCACGATGCGGGTTTTCACCGTCGACGGGGACAAGCTGACCGGCGGTGAGTTGTTCGCCGAGTGCGGCAACGGCATCTTCGACGGCATCCGCCTCGACACCCAGGGCCGCGTCTGGGCCTCGGCGGCGGACGGCATCCACATCTACCACCCGGACGGCACCTTGCTCGGCAAGCTCCTGGTCCCCGAGACGGTCAGCAACCTCACCTGGGGCGGCCCGAAGCGCAACCGCCTGTTCATCACCGCCACCACGTCCGTCTACTCCCTCCTCACCACCGCCAACGGCGCCCCCGAGGCCTACGGCCCGCGATGAACATGGTCGGCTGGATCTGGTGGTCGTGTGTACGCGGGAAGGGCAGCCGGAGTGCGTTGCCGGTGCCAAGGAGTTCGCGGAGCGGGTGGGGCCGCTGCTGACCAGCTTCACCGGTGAGCATGTCGGTGAGCGGCGGTTGCTGATCGCGCTGTACGGGCCGCCGTTGGCGCACGTGGACCTGAAGTTCGTGACCGCCGAGGACCTGCGTGAGCGGGTCGAGGACGGCGTGGTGCTCTGGCAGCGCGACGACAGCATCGACGCCGTACTGGCGTCGTCGAAGGCGCGCTGGCCGCAGCGGGACCCGCAGTGGATCGAGGACCGGTTCTGGGGATGGGTGCACTACGTCGCGGTGAAGATCGCCCGCGGTGAGTTGTTCGAGGCGATCGCAAGCCTCGACGCGATGCGCGGCCTCGCGATCGCGCCGTTGGCGGTGGTCGGTCGTACGGCGAAGCCGAGCGGCGTACGGCGACTCGAGGCACTCGCGCCGGAGCTCGTCCCGGCGCTTCGTGCGACCGTTGCCACCGCGGACCGTGACGACTGTCTGCGCGCGTTGCGGGCGACCGTCGAGGTGTACCGCAAGGTGCGCGACGACAGCGGCGTCCAGGTGGTACGACGTACCGCAGCCGAGGAAGCCGTCGTCGACTTCCTCGGCTGACGGACCGTCAGAGCTTCTTGAGTTGGTCGATGAGGGTGAAGACGGCCAGGAACCCGAAGGCCAGGAACGAGAACCAGAGGACCGCCGAGCGCCAGGTCGTGATGCGGATGGCGTGCGGGAGGGCCCGCGAGTTCATCCACCACAGCAGGCCGGAGTACACGAACATCATGGTGCCGGCGGTGCAGGCCGAGATGACCAGCAGGACGAGCGGCTGGGTGAGCCCGGCCAGCAACACGATGATGCCGAAGGCAACGAGTCCCCAGACCAGCCAGAAGTACAGCTTGGACTCGGTGACCTTCGACGTGCGCAGGTAGCGGGCCTTGATCATGTCCGAGGCCAGGCGGGACGTGTAGTCGACGATGCCGGCCGCGGCGGCGAACAGTGCGAACGCGCCGATCGCCCAGAACAGGTACCCGAACCAGCCGCCGACGATCGACTGCAGCGTCGTACCCTCGATCTTCAGGAAGCTGATGCTGTTCTTCACCTTGTCGTTGCCGAACAGGGTGGCGTGCGCGAGCATCGACGTGAACACGATCGTCACGATGGTGATCGCCACGAAGGTGGCCGCCTGCTCGATGTTCGCGAACTTCCACCAGCGCCGCCAGCGGGCGAGGTTCGCCTCGTCGGGCGGGAACGTGTAGCCGTTGGCGGTCGGGTCGGCCTCGGGCTCGCCGGTCACCGGCGACGTCAGCCGCGGTACGTGGACGCCCATGCCGAAGCCCTTGTCCCGGATCCAGTTGCTCTGCACGAGGTTCTGCCCGCCGCCGGCACCGGCGTACGCGATCGCGCCCATCACCAGCGCGAACCCGAGTTGCTCGGACGGGAACGCCGGCTGCGTGACCGCATCGCCGAGCGCGCCGTACGTCTTGGCCCGGATCGCCAGCACCAGCGCGAGGATCACCAGCAGCGCGACGGCCGCGATCTTCACCGCGATCAGCCGTTCGAGCATCACGTAGACGACCGGCGCGAAGGTCAGGATCGCGCCGATCAGCACCAGCATGCCGATCGCGATCCAGCGCGGGTCGCCGCCGCCGAACAGGTACGTGAGCATGCTGGCCGAGCTCGTCGCCCAGCCGGGCCAGAGGTTCGCGAAGTACGTCATGATCGCGAAGAACAGGCCCCAGTGCTTGCCGTACCGGTTGAAGCCGGTCAACGCTGTCTCACCAGTGGCCAGCGTGTACCGCTCGATCTCCATGTTCAGGAACCACTGGACCACCACGCCGACGACGGCGCCCCAGAGGAACACCAGGCCGACCTGGCTGGAGATGTACGGCCAGAGGATGAACTCGCCCGAGGCCAGCCCCACCCCGGCGCCGACCATGCCGGGGCCGATGATCTTCCAGGTGTTGGTGGGCGGCTCGGGAAGGTCGCGAACCTGCGGTGCGGGCAGGTTCTTGGTCGGTAGTGCGAATCGTCCGTGGTCGGTGGATGCGGTGTCTGCCATCGGGCTCCTCACTTCCTCGACCCCCTGTTCGGGAGGGTAACGAATACTGTCCACAATGGCGACCCGACACCGGCCGGATGGCACACTGACGCCCATGGGTGGGGTGACGGTCCTGACCGCGTCGTACGCGGGCGCCGCGAGCGCACCGGCGTACGCACGCCTGGCCGGACTGGCTGCGGAGCTGCCGGGGGAGCAACTGGTACGACGGGACGCCGGGTGGCCGGTCCTGGCGTATTCGTCCGCCGAAGACGCGATCGCTGCGGCGCGGGCGCTCCGCTCCCTGGCGTCCCAGGCGCCGGCCGGGGAGCTGCTGCGGATCGCGCTGCACACTGCACCGGCCACGACCCCCGCCGTACGGCATGCCGAACAACTGCTGGCCGTCGCTGGTCCGGGGCAAACGTTGCTCAGCGCAACAACGGCTGCCGGTCTGACCGACGTTGTGGACTTGGGCGTGCACCGGCTGCGCGATCTCGGGTCGCCCGAGCGCATCTTCGAACTCACCGGGACCGCCACGCCGTTGCAGTCGCTGGACCGGGTGCCGAACAACCTGCCCGTGATGTTCACCAGCTTCATCGGACGGACGACGCAGGTCGCAGCGCTTCGTACGCAACTGTCCGGCCACCGCCTCGTCACGCTGACGGGTCCGGGTGGCAGCGGCAAGACCCGGCTGGCTGCTCAGACCGCCGCGCAACTGGCCGAACGCTGGCCGGACGGTGTGTGGTGGGTCGACCTGTCCGTGATCACCGACAGCTCCCAGATCCCCGAGACGGTCGCGGCCGCGGTAGGTCTGCTCGTCGAGCCCGGCGACCGGCTGTTGATCGGTCAGTTGCGGAGCAAGCGGGCGCTGATCTGCCTCGACAACTGCGAGCAGATCGTCGAGGGGGTCGCGGAGTTCGTCGTGGCGTTGCAGACCGGCTGTCCCGAGGTCTCGATCCTGGCGACCAGCCGTGAGCCTCTGGATGTCGCCGGTGAGTCGGTCTGGCGGGTGCCTGCGCTCTCACCGGACGAGGCCCGCATGCTGTTCCTGGAGCGGTCCGGAAGTGCGCACCAAGTCGCGGACTTCGAGCAGGCGATTCGGTCGATCTGCACGCGGCTCGACGGGATCCCCCTCGCGCTTGAGCTTGCGGCTGCGTGGACGCGCACCCTCACACCGGACCAGATCGAAGCGGGACTGAGCGATCGGTTCGGTCTGCTGACGAAGAACGTTCGGGGGGTTGCGGCGCGCCAGCGCACCCTCGCCGCGTCCATCGAGTGGAGCTACGACCTGCTCGACGAGGACGAGCGCAAGGTCTTCGGCCGGCTGGTGGTCTTCGCGGGCGGCTTCGATCTGGACGCCGCAGCGGCCGTCACGGGGGCCGTACCGGATCTGCTGAGGCGGCTTGTCGACAAATCGCTTGTGATCGCCGAGGGTGGGCGGTACCGGTTGCTGGAGACGATCCGCGAGTACGCCGGAACGCGCCTGGCGGCCGATGACGACGTACGCGACAGGCATCTGGACCACTACCGCCAGGTTGTCGAGGCCGCGGAACCCTTGCTGGACAAGGATCGTGACGCCTGGCGGGCTCTGATCGAGCCGGACCGCGAAAACTATCGGGCCGCGCTCGAGTATGGTCTGGCCGCAGCCGATCCTGAACGCGGCCGGCGTCTCGCGGCCGCGCTGCGCTGGCTCTGGAACCTGCAGGCGACCGGCAACGAGGGCATCGGCTACCTGCGCCGCGCGATCGACCGCGCGCCCGACGACCGAACGTTGCTCCAGGCCCGTTTGCTCTACGGTTACGCGACCGTCGCGGACACCGTCGATCCTTTCGGGTACGACGCCGCAGGCCGTGGGCTCGAGCTCGCGACCGAACTGGGCGACGACCGGCTGCGGTCCCTGTTCCTCGCGCTGGTGGCGGTCGGCGAGTTCTTCACCGACTTCCAGAAGGCTTGGGACCTGACTGCTGAAGGCGTACGGCTGGCCGACGCTGTCGAGAACGAACCGGCCCGGAACGCCAATGTCGCCTTGCAATGCGTGCTGCTGTCGCTGTGGGACCGCCACGACGAGCTCCGGCCGCTGCTCGATCGCGCTGCCGACGGTTTGATCACCAGCGGCGAACGCGGCATCGCCTCGACGGTCCTGACCGTCTGGTCGGAGAGCCTGATGTCGACCGGTGAGCCACAGAAGGCCGTCGAGATCGCCGAACGCGCGCTCGCCGCGGCCGAGCCGCTCGCGGACTTCCACCGGGTCGGCTCCGCCCGCGCCCAATTGGCCTCGGTTCTCGTGCGCACCGGTCGCCCCGAGGAGGCGGTCCAGCTGATGCGGCCGCTGCTCGAGCTGGCCGACGCGGCGGGGTCCGTCGTACCGAATCTCGGCCAGGTGATGGGGCTGATCTCCTTGTGGACCGGTGAGTACGGCGCCGCGGTCGAGTGGCTCGCCCGTGACACCGCGCCGGACAGCCCACTCGCCGGAACGTTCGCGCCCGCGATGTTGTTGCCGACGGTCGCGGCGGCCACGAGCGCGATGGGGGAGGACGCCGGCGAGCTGCTCGAACGTGCAGCCGAGCTGGCGCGGCGCTACAACCTGCCCCGGATCCTCGCCGACGCACTCGACCAGCTGGGCCGGATCGCGATCGCGGACCACCCGGAGAAGGCGGCCGAGCTCCTGCACGAGGCGCTGGCGATCCGCGTTGACCACGGGTTGCTGACCTACGTGATCGACAGCCTGGAATCCCTTGCCCTGCTGGCGAATCACACCAACCGCCCCACAGACGGAGCCCGCCTCGCCACTGCCGCCCAGGCCGCCCGCAAACAACTAGGCCTGTCCACCCCACCGCACCTGGCCTCCCTCGACCGCGCTGTTCCGCCTTCGTCGGACGAGCCCGTCCTTTCGCTGGACGAGGCCGTTGCCTACGCCCGGCGTACCCGCGGATCTCGCGGCCGCCCGTCCTCCGGCTGGGCCAGCCTCACGCCAACCGAGGAGCAGGTCGTAGCACTCGCGGTCGAAGGCCTCAGCAACCCGGAGATCGCCGAGCGCCTCTTCATGAGCCGAGGCACCGTCAAAACCCACCTCGCCCACGTCTACGCCAAACTCTCCGTCTCCAACCGCACCGAACTAGCCTCCCTCAAGAAGCCCTGACCCCGTGCGGAAGGCCCCGCACATCCCTGAACAGCAGCGAACCCCAAGCGGCGACCACGTAGAACGCTGCGGCAACCACCGTCACCTTCCGCGACCCGAACGCCTCGGCCAGCGGACCTGCCAGGAGCAGGCCGACCGGGATGGCGATGAACGAGAACAGATCGTCGAGCGACAAGATCCGGGACAGTACGCCGCGATCGATGTGTTCCTGCAGCGATGTCTCCCAGCTGAGTCCCGAGATCGAGAACCCGACTCCGGCCGCGAACGCCGCGACGAGGAGCCAGACAGGTGGTAGCCCGAGTCCGAGCGCGAACAGCGGAAGCGCTCCGAGTGCACTCAGAACCTGACCGGTGGCGAGCAGGCGTCGTACGACCAGGCGATACATCAGGGCGCTCATGACGAGCAGGCCGATGCCGCGCGTGCTCAGGACGAGGCCCCAGGTTTCTTCGCCGGCCAGATCCCTGGTGAGGGGCGGACCGAGTACCTGCCAGACACCGGTGTTAGCGAGGTTCATCAGGGCCGACGACAGGGTGACGGCCCATACCCAACGGATCGCCCGGAACTCGTGCCAACCCAGCCTGATGTCGGCGAGCACACTCGTGCCGCCTCGGCTGCGCGCAGCGGTTGGTGTGGAGACGTGGAGGCGGCCGAGGATGAGTGCCGCCAGGAGATAGCTGACGGCGTCGATCGCGATAGTCGGGCCGCTTCCGGCGGTGGCTACGAGCACTCCCGCGAGCGCGGGGCCGACGAGCTTGGTTGCGTTGCGGACCGAGCTGAGCACCGCGTTTCCCTTGCGGAGCTGGTCCTGTTCGACCAGTTCTGGCAGGAGTCCTCGAAGCGCCGGCGACATCAGTGCGTCCAGTACGCCGTTCGCGGCGCTCAACATGCTGATCAGCAGGAGATGGTAGTTGTGCGTGATCAGGACGGCTGCCACCGCGCCCTGGGTGAGCGCTCCACCTGCGTTGGCGGCGATGAGCACCGCCCTGCGCGGGAACCGGTCGGCCACCGCACCGCCGACCAGGAGGAAGCACAGCATCGGCACCATCCGCGCCGCCAGGACGACGCCGAGCTCGGTCGGCTTCCCGGAGGCATCGAGCACCGCGAACGCCAGCGCGATCGGAGCCATCGAACTGCCGAGGAGCGAGACGAGCTGCCCGCTCACGAAGTACCGAAACGCCGGCAACCGCAACGGAGAACCCACCGCCCAAGAATGCTGCCTTCCGCGAGTCGGCGCGAGCCTATTGTGTGAGCAGCTCGATGGTCTTGGCGATTCGGCGGGTGCGGGTTTCTGGTTTCTTGGCGGCGTTGATCGCGTTCACGTGTTCGCGTCGGTGGCTGTAGCTGAGGTTGTCGAACGCCTCTCGCAGCCCTGCCTCCGCGAGTGCCGTCGCAAGATCCTCCGGTACGTCGACAGTCCGCTCGGCGGTGTCCCGCTCAACGGTCACCGTCACCGGGTCCCCGTCGCCCTTGCCGAGCTCGGACCGGATGCTCTTCAGCATCCCGAGCACCAGGCAACCGCCCATTGAGGCGATCGACCCGCGATAGGCCACACCGTCGAACGTGGCGTGCACCGGGATTCGTCCTCCGCCGCCGAGCGCGGTGGCCACGTTGCCCGGCACCTCCACCCAGGCGCCGCCGCCGTCGTTCACCACGATCCTGCCCTGGAACGTCTCCATGTCTGCAGCCTAGGACGCGAGTTTGCTGGGCCACCAGACGTTCTTGCCGACGTCGTGGGCCAGGGACGGGACGAGGAGCGAGCGTACGACGGTGGTGTCGAGGAGGACGCCGAAGGCGACCATGAAGGCGATCTGGACCAGGAACAGGATCGGGAGGACGGCGAGCGCGGAGAACGTGGCGGCGAGCACGACGCCGGCGGAGGTGATGACGCCGCCGGTGACGGCCAGGCCGATCAGGATGCCGGGTCTGGTGCCGTGGTCCTGGGACTCCTCGCGGACCCGGGTCATCAGGAAGATCGAGTAATCGATGCCCAGGGCAACCAGGAACACGAACGCGTACAGCGGGATCCCCGGATCAGCACCCGGGAACTTGAAGACATGGTTGAACATCAGCGCACTCACCCCGACGGTCGCGCCGAACGACAGCACGTTGGCGATCACCAGCAGGACCGCGGCGACCAGCGAGCGGAGCAACAGCATCAGAACCACGAAGATCACCGCGAGGATGGTCGGGATGATCACCTTCAGGTCGCGCTGCGCGGCATCCAGTACGTCGAGGTTGATCGCGGTGTTGCCTCCGACGAGGATCTCCGGATCCACCGTGTCGAGCTCGGCCCGCAGATGCTTGACCACCTTGGTCGCGTCCGGTGAGTCCGGCGGGATCTTCAGCGTGGCCTGGACCAGTACCTTGCCGTCGACAACCTTCGGCGGTACGCCGGGAGCGGTCGAGGCGGAGGCCGCGCCGACACCGTCCACCTTCGTCGCGGTCTGGACCACCTGGTCCGCCAGCGCTGCCGGCGTGAGGATCTGGACCGGCGTACCCGCTCCGGCGTCGAAGTGCTTGGCGAGCTGCTCCTGCCCGGTGACCGACTCGACCTTGTTCAGGAACAGGTCCTCTTGCGACGTACCACTGGCCTTGAACGTCGGCAGGAACGCCGCACACGCCAGCAGCGCGAGCGCGGTGATCGCCCAGACCCGCCGCGACCGCCGTCCGACGAGCCCGGACACGCGGCCCCAGAGCCGTCGCCCGCCGACCTGGTCGCTGGAGTGCACGTGGTCGACACGCGGGATCGACGGCCAGAAGATCCGCCGACCGAACGCGAGCAGGATGGCCGGCAGGAACGTCATCGCCGCGATGAACGCGCCGGCGATCCCGAGCGCACCGACCGGACCGAGGCCCTTCGTACTGCCGAGCTTGGACAGCAGCAGGCACAGCAGGCCGAGGATGACCGTTGCCGCGCTGGCAGCGATCGGCTCGATCGACGCCCGCCACGCCACCCGCATCGCCCGGTACTTGCTCGTGTAGTCGTGCAACTCCTCTTTGTAACGGGAGACGAGCAGCAGCGCGTAGTCCGTCGACGCTCCGACGACCAGGATGAACAGGATGCCCTGACTCTGGCCGTTCAGCTGCAGTACGCCGTTCTTCGCCAGTGGGTAGACGACCAGCGCGGCCAGTGCGAGCCCGAAGACCGCGGTGAGCAGTACGGCGACGGGCAGGATCGGGCTGCGGTACACGATCAGCAGGATCACGAACACGACGGCGAGCGCGACCCCGAGCAGGATGCCGTCGATACCGCTGAACGCGACCACGAAGTCCGCGAACACGCCGCCCGGACCGGTCACGTAGACCTGCAGGCCGGTCGGCGTCAGGTCCTGTTTGATGTCGTCCCGGAGTGCCTTCGCCACCGCGTACAGGACGGTTTCGCCCTGGCCGACGACCTCGTCGGCGCGGTCGCCGTCGACCTGCACGGTGAGCAGCAGAGCCTGCTTGTCAGCCGACGGCACCGGGGGCCCGAGCGGAGCGGTCAGGTAGTCGCCGAGCTTCTTCCCGTCACCGATGTCGAGCGCCGGGATCCGGTCGGCGAACGTCTTGATCTTCGCCTGGTCCGCAGCGGTGATCGGGGCGTCCCGCTGGATCAGCACGAAGTACGGCAAAGCCTTGGAGTCGACGAACTTCGCGGACTCGTTGGCCACTTGCGTCGACTCGGCCTGTTTCGGGAGGAAGTTGGCGTTGTCGTTCTGCTGGACCTCGCTCAGCTTGCCGACCGCCGGCCCACCGAGCGACCCGAGCACGAGCCAGCCGATCAGGACGAGCGCGATCGCCGCCCGCCACCTCCAGCGGCGCCGCGGCCGTGATCTGGCGCTCTCGGCGCTCTCGGCGCGGTGCTTCCCACCAGCTGCGGCGGCGTCCTGGTCGTCGTCGTGCACGGCGTGGTCCCCTCGAGTCTGTTCCCGCCCGGTTGTCGCATCCTCCCGCTCGAACAGTACCCACGACCACCAGCGGATCTCTCACCGCCCGCCGGTGGGTGTGCGGGAGCCGTTTCGGCGGCGTAACAACAAGATGACTACGCGGAAACACCCCGGTCATAACGTCCAGGCCTAATCAGTGGGGCCGGATGATCGGAGACTTGCGATGACGCTCGAGGGACGACAAGCGACTGTCGCCACCCGCGGCCAGGTAGATGGCAGCGGCGCGGTGGGCACGGTCGAGGCGCCGCGGCGCGGACGCTGGATCGACGTCTGGGATCCTGAGGACGCCACGTTCTGGGGCGGGAAGGGCCGTGCGGTCGCCCGCCGGAACCTGTGGCCCTCGATCTTCGCCGAGTTCCTCGGGTTCTCGGTGTGGCAGCTGTGGAGCATCGTCGTGGTGTCGATGCCGAAGGCCGGTTTCGGCTACAGCACCGACCAGCTGTTCTGGCTGGTCGCGCTGCCCAGCCTGGTCGGTGCGACGCTGCGGCTGCCTTACACGTTCGCGGTACCGCGGTTCGGCGGGCGGAACTGGACCGTCGTGTCCGCGCTGCTGCTGCTTGTCCCAACCGCGGGGCTGTCGTACTTCATGACACAGCCGGACACACCGTTCTGGCTGATGGCCCTGGTCGCGGCGACGGCAGGGGTCGGCGGCGGGAACTTCGCCAGCAGCATGACGAACATCTCGTTCTTCTACCCGGAGAAGGAAAAGGGTTTCGCACTCGGCTTGAACGCCGCCGGCGGGAACCTCGGCGTCGCCGTCGTCCAGCTCCTGGTGCCGATCGTGATCGTCGCCGGTGCCGGCCTGACGCTGAACCGGTCCGGCCTGATGTGGCTGCCGCTGATCGTCCTGGCTGCGTTCTGGGCCTGGAAGACGATGGCGAACCTGTCGGTCGCGAACTCGTCGTTCCGTACGTCGATCGCCGCCGCGAAGCGCCCGCACACGTGGGTGATCTCGTTCCTCTACATCGGGACGTTCGGATCGTTCATCGGGTTCGGGGCGGCGTTCCCGCTGCTGATCAAGACCACGTTCGCCGACGTCACGCCGGCGCACTACGCGTTCCTGGGCGCCCTGGTCGGGTCGGTCTCGCGGCCGTTCGGCGGCAAGCTGGCCGACCGGGTCGGCGGGGCCTGGGTGACCGTGTGCTCGTTCGTGGTGATGGGGCTCGGAATTGTTTCCGCGATTTTCTCGCTCAAGGCGGAAAGTTTTCCGGCGTTCCTGATCAGTTTCCTGGTCCTGTTCGTGGCCAGCGGCATCGCGAACGGATCGACGTACCGGATGATTCCGGCCGTTTTCCGGCTCACCACGGCCGACGACCCGGGGCGGGCCCGGCGCGAGGCGGCGGCCTGCATCGGGATCGCGTCCGCGGTCGGTGCGTACGGCGGCTTCCTGGTACCGCGCGGGTTCGCGACCTCGACGAGCCACTTCGGCTCGCTCATCCCGGCGCTCTACGTCTTCTGCGGCTTCTACGTCGTATGCCTCGCAGTCACGTACTTCTGCTACCTGCGCAAGGGTGGCCCGCTGAGCCAGGAGCGCGTGTGACAGCTATCCCGACTCATTGCCCGTACTGCGCCCTGCAGTGCGCCACCACGCTGCACCCGGTCGAAGGGCCGGGTGCGGTGCAGGTGCAGCCACGCGACTTTCCCACCAGCAAAGGTGGTTTGTGTCGCAAGGGCTGGACGGCTGCCGACGTACTGACGGTGCCGGACCGGCTCACCATGCCGCTCGTCCGCAATGCCGCGGGCAAACTGGAGGAGACGAGCTGGGAGGCCGCGCTGGACCTCGTCGCCGACCGGGTCAAGGCGCTGCAGGCGGCGCACGGGCGGGACTCGATCGCGGTGTTCGGCGGCGGTGGGCTGACGAACGAGAAGGCCTACGCGCTGGGCAAGTTCGCCCGTGTCGCGCTGAGGACCGCGAACGTCGACTACAACGGACGGTTCTGTATGTCGTCCGCGGCCGCGGCGACGAACCGGGCGTTCGGGATCGACCGCGGGCTGCCGTTTCCGCTGGCCGATCTGGGCGGTGCCGGCGCCGTCCTGCTGGTCGGCAGCAACATCGCGGAGACGATGCCGCCGGCGGTCGCGCATCTGCAGGGCGCACGCGACGCGGGTGGACTTCTGGTCGTCGACCCGCGCCGCTCGGCGACCGCCGGACTGACCGAGGAAAACGCTGGAATTCACCTGCAGGCGACGCCTGGTACCGATCTGGCGCTGGTGCTCTCGCTCACCCACGTGGTGCTGCAGGAAGGGCTGGCGGACACGGCCTACCTGCAGGAGCGGACCGACGACGCGGACGCGCTCGTCCGTTCGACCGCGTCGTGGTGGCCGGAGCGAGCCGAGCGGGTGACCGGCGTACCGGCCGCGACCATCCGACGAGCGGCGCGAGTTCTGGCTGCGGCCGCTCCCGTGCACGGTGGCGCCGGCGCGTACATCCTGACGGGACGTGGTGCCGAGCAGCACAGCAAGGGCACCGACACTGTCACGGCGTGCATCAACCTCGCGCTGGCGCTCGGTCTGCCCGGCCGGATGGGCAGCGGGTACGGCTGCATCACCGGGCAGGGCAACGGGCAGGGCGGCCGGGAGCACGGGCAGAAGGCGGATCAGCTGCCGGGTTATCGGAGCATCGAGGACCCGGCGGCGCGTTCGTACGTCGCCCAGGTCTGGGGTGTGGACCCGGAGGAACTGCCGCGGTCCGGGAAGAGTGCGGTCGAGTTGATCGACTCGCTCGGTACGGCGGACGGTCCGAAGGCGTTGTTCGTGCACGGGAGCAATCTGCTGGTGTCGGCGCCGAACCTTGCGTCGGTGCGGGATCGGCTGGCTGCCCTGGACCTGCTGGTCGTTGCGGATGTGGTGCCGTCCGAAACCGCACTGCTGGCGGATGTCGTCTTCCCGGTGACCCAGTGGGCCGAGGAGGACGGGACGATGACGTCCCTCGAAGGCCGGGTGCTGCGGCGGCGCACCGCGGTGACCGCGCCGGGTGAGGTGCGCAGCGACCTCGCGGTGTTCGCCGGGATCGCGGAAAGGCTCGGAATCGAAGGGTTTTCCACCGACCCGTGCGCTGTGTTCGAGGAGCTGCGGCGTGCGAGTGCCGGCGGAAAGGCGGACTATTCCGGGATTTCCTGGGAGCGGCTGGACGCGGACGAGGCGTTGTTCTGGCCGGTGCCGCACGAAGGGCATCCCGGGACGCCGCGGCTGTTCGCCGACGGATTCCCCACGGCGGACGGCCGCGCGCACGTCGTACCGGTGGATCACCGGCCGGTCGCGGACGATCTGACCGCGGAATCGCCGCTGTACCTGGTGACCGGGCGGTTGTTGCAGCACTACCAGAGCGGCGCGCAGACCCGGCGGGTTCCGGAGCTGGCCGACGCCGAGCCGGAGGTGTTCGCCGAGATCCATCCGCGGGTGGCCGCGCAGCTGGGGATCGGCGACGGGCGTCCGGTGCGGTTGCGGACGGCGCGCGGCGCGATGGTGCTGCCGGCCCGCGTCACCACCGACGTACGGCCGGACACCGTTTTCGTACCGTTCCACTTCGGTGGCGCCGAGGCGGTGAACGAGCTCACGAACGACGCGCTCGACCCGGTCTCGCGGATGCCCGAATTCAAGGCGTGTGCCGTCGAAGTCACCGCCGCTGCCCTGCCAGCGACGGGAGTACCGGCATGAGAGTAGTGATCATCGGCGGCGGGATGGCCGGACGGCGGCTGGCGGAGCTGTTGCCGTCGTACGACGTGACGGTCCTCGGCGACGAGCCGTCGTACAACCGGAGCAGGCTGACCGAGTACGTCGCCGGACGCGCGGAGGTTGCTGTCGGCAACGAGCCGGTGGTCGGCGCGGTCGGCGTGGATCGGGTACGCCGGGTCGTTGCCGGGGCTGATGGCCGCGAGTACCCGTACGACCATCTGGTGTTCGCGACCGGCGCGGTGCCCGTCGTCCCGAAGGAAGTCGTCACGGCGCCGGGGATCCGCACGCTGCGGTCCGTGGACGATGCGCGGGCGATCGTCACCGAGGCCGCACAGGTACGGCGCGCGGTCGTGCTCGGCGGCGGCGTTCTCGGCGTCGAGACCGCCTGCGCACTGCGCGAACGCGGCGTCGCGGTGACGCTCGTCCACGACGGGGAAACCCTGCTGGACAAGACGATCCGTGCATCCGCGGGACGGCGGGTGACGCGCGCGGTCCGGCGTCTCGGCGTCGAGGTCCTGCTCAACGCGGAGCTGGCCGGCACCGATCTGAAGGACGGCCGGTTCCGCCGCCTGAGGTTGCGCAACGGTTCCGAGGTGTACGGCGAACTCCTCGTCGTGGCCTGTGGTGTCCGGGCGCGGACGGAACTGGCCGGCGGTCTGACGGTGCGCGACGGCATCGTGGTGGACGAAACGTTGACGAGCCCGGACGACGCACGGGTGCACGCGATCGGCGACTGCGCCGAGATCGGCGGCCGGGTCACCGGCACCGTCGCCTCGGCGTGGTCGCAGGCCGAGGCACTCGCGCACGCACTGGCCGATCACGCAGGCGACTTCCCCGACTTCGACGTCGTGCGACTCACCGCGGGTGGGCTCGACGTTCTTGTGCTGGGGGACAAGGACGAGGCCGGCGAAGTGGTGCGGCTCGAGGACGACGGGCGGTACGTCCGCGCTGTCCTGCGGGACGGCGTGGTGCGGTCGGCTGTAGCGGTGGGGGCGCCGGAGGTTGCGGCGGAGCTGGTGCTGCTGGCGGACCGCGGTACGCCGGTGGTGGCGGACGGCCTGCTGGCGGAGCCCGCCGTACCGGACAAGAAGGTGCCGACCGTGTGTCGGTGCAACGGAGTTACCAGGGTCGCGATCGAGGCGGCCTGGCGTGGGGGTGCCGACAGTGTCGCCGGCATCGCCGCCACGACGCGGGCGACGACCGGGTGCGGCAGTTGCACCGGCGCCGTCGGCGAACTGCTCGACCGCTTCCGGCGCGGCGAGACCGAACCAGTCCCGAGCAGGAGGGCGACGATGGCAGAGCTGAAGAAGGCCAAGCACGTGGTGGTGGTCGGTGGAGGGATGGTCGCGCACCGGCTGGTCGAGGCGCTCCGGCAGCGCGACACAAACATCGACTACCGGATCACGGTGTACGCCGAGGAGCCGCGGCTCCCGTACGACCGGGTGGCACTGACCAGCTACTTCTCCGGCCGCGACCCGCAGGACCTGTCGCTCGGTGACCCGGAGCTCTGGGACGACCCGGCAGTGAACCTCCGCAAGGGCGTGCAGATCACTGCGATCGACACCACGGCCAAGACCGTCACGACCGCGCGCGGCGAGCAGGTCGGGTACGACGAACTGGTCCTCGCGACCGGCTCCGCGGCGTTCGTTCCGCCGGTGAAGAACAACGACGCCCAGGGCTGTTTCGTCTACCGCACCATCGACGACGTCGCCGCACTCCGCGTCTACGTCGAGCGGCTGAAGTCCGAAGGCAAGCAGGTCAACGGTGTGGTCGTCGGCGGCGGTCTGCTCGGCCTCGAAGCGGCCGGTGCGTTGACTGCGCTGGGCGCTGCGACCAAGGTCGTCGAGTTCGCGCCCCGGCTGATGCCGTTGCAGGTCGACGAGGGCGGCGGCGCGGCACTGTCCCGGTTGATCGAGGACCTGGACGTCGAAGTACTGACCGCCACCCAGTGCCAGCGCGTGAAGCTCACATCGCAAGGGGCTGCCCGCGCGATGGCCGTTGCCGACGGTCCCGATCTGCCCGCGGACGTGGTCGTGTTCGCGACCGGCGTCCGTCCCCGCGACGAGCTCGGGCGGGAGGCCGGGCTGGAGATCGGCGAGCGCGGCGGCGTGGTGGTCGACGAGGCGTGCCGTACGTCGGTGCCGGGCGTCTGGGCGATCGGCGAAGTCGCTTGTATCGAAGGCCGGGTGTGGGGTCTCATCGCCCCCGGCTACACGATGGCCGAGATCGTCGCGGACCGGCTGCTCGGCGGCGCGGCGACGTTCCCCGGCGCGGACACCTCGACGAAGCTGAAGCTGCTCGGCGTCGACGTCGCGAGCTTCGGGGACGCGTTCGGTGCGACCGAGGGCGCGCTCGACATCGTGTACGCCGACCCGGTCGCGGGCGTCTACAAGAAGCTCGTACTGTCCGACGACGCCCGTACCCTGCTCGGCGGCATCCTGGTCGGCGACGCGTCGGCGTACTCCGGACTGCGCCCGATGGTGGGGCGGGAGCTCGGCGCGGATCCGGCCGCGTTCCTGCTGCCGGAAGGTGCCGGGCCGGTCCAGCTGGAGCTGCCGGACGACGCGCCGGTGTGCTCGTGCAACAACGTGTCGGCCGGGACGATCCGCTGCGCCGTACGCGACGAGGGCTGCACCGACATCAAGTCCGTGTGTGGCAAGACCAAGGCGGGTACGTCGTGCGGGTCCTGCCTGCCGATCGTCAAGAACCTCCTGAACTCCGAGCTCACGAAGGCCGGTGTCGAGGTCAGCAAGGCGCTGTGCGAGCACTTCTCGCTGAGCCGTGCAGAACTGTTCGACGTCGTACGAATCACCGACCTGCGGACGTTCAGCGAGATCGTCGAGCGGCACGGCACCGGCCGCGGCTGCGACATCTGCAAGCCGGTGGTGGCGTCGATCCTGGCCAGCATCGACCCGGCCGGGCACGTGCTGGACGGCGAGCGGGCGACGCTGCAGGACACCAACGACCACGTGATGGCGAACATGCAGAAGGACGGTACGTACTCCGTCGTACCGCGGATCCCCGGTGGTGAGATCACACCGGAGGGGCTGATCACGATCGGCGAGGTGGCGCGCGACTTCGGGCTGTACACGAAGATCACCGGCGGCCAGCGGGTCGACCTGTTCGGCGCGCGGATCGAGCAGCTGCCGGCCATCTGGAAGCGGCTGGTGGACGCCGGCTTCGAGTCCGGGCACGCGTACGGCAAGGCGCTGCGGACCGTGAAGTCGTGTGTCGGCTCGACGTGGTGCAGGTACGGCGTACAGGACTCGGTCGGGATGGCGATCGCGCTCGAGCTGCGGTACCGCGGGCTGCGGTCGCCGCACAAGCTCAAGCTCGGCGTCTCCGGCTGCGCCCGCGAATGCGCCGAGGCACGCGGCAAGGACGTCGGCGTGATCGCGACCGAGAAGGGCTGGAACCTGTACGTCGGCGGGAACGGCGGGATGACGCCCCGGCACGCCGAGCTGCTCGCGTCGGACCTGACCGACGAGCAGTTGTTCCAGGCGATCGACCGGTTCCTCATGTACTACATCCGCACCGGTGACCGCCTGCAGCGTACGTCGGTGTGGATGCGCGAGATCGGGCTGGACCAGGTGCGCGACGTCGTCCTGAACGACAGCCTCGGCATCGCCGCCGACCTGGACGCCGCGATGGCGCGGCACGTCGGCTCGTACGTCGACGAGTGGCGGGCGACGCTGGACGATCCGGACAAGCTCGCGCGGTTCGTGTCGTTCGTCAACGCGCCGGACCAGCCCGACGCCGACCTGCGGTACGTGGTCGAACGCAACCAGCCGCGCCCGGCCACCCCGGCCGAACGTTTGGAGCCGGTGATGCTCGCCGGTCCTCGATTGGAGGTACGTCGATGAGTCTCGCAGCCATTGAGTCGACGGTGATCTGTGCACTTGACGCGCTGCTGCCGGAGCGCGGTGTGGCCGCGCTGCTCGGGGACGTGCAGATCGCGTTGTTCCGCACCCACGACGGCGAGGTGTTTGCCATCGGCAACCAGGATCCGTACAGCGGGGCGAACGTGATGTCGCGCGGCATCGTCGGCAGCCGCGGCGACGTACCGACGGTGGCGTCGCCGATGTTCAAGCAGGTCTTCGACCTGCGCACCGGGGTGTGCCTGGACGATCCGGCGGTGTCGCTGCCGGTGTACGCGGTGACGATTCGCGACGGTCAGGTCGTGGTGAGCTCGCGTGACCACTAGGACCGGCCCGCTCAGCGGCTGCACGATCGCGGTCTCCGCGCACCGGCGCGCGGAGGACCTGATCGCGTCGTTCGAGCGGCGCGGTGCGAAGGTGCTGCACGCGCCGACGCTGCAGATCGTGCCGGTCGCCGACGACCATGCGCTGATCGAGGCGACCCGGCGGGTGATCGCGAACCCGCCCGACGACGTGGTGGTGACGACCGCGGTCGGGTTCCGTGGCTGGATCGAGGCAGCCGACACCGCCGGCCTCGCCGCGGAGTTGCTCGGCACGCTCGAGCAGGCGCGGATCCTGGCGCGTGGCCCCAAGGCGCGCGGCGCGATCCGGGCAGCCGGACTGGTGGAGCACTGGTCGGCGCGGTCCGAGACGACGGCCGAGGTCGTCGACTGGCTGCGGGAGCAGGGCGTCGACGGCCGCAAGATCGTCGTACAACTGCACGGGTTGTCGGATCCGGCGCTGCAGGATGCGTTGCGGGCCGCAGGTGCGTCGGTGCGTGGGCTGGAGGTCTATCGGTGGGGTCCGGCGCCTGATCCGGCACTCGTCGAGCGGATGATCGCGCAGGTGTGCGCGGGGACGGTGGACGCCGTCGTCCACACCTCGGCGCCGGGTGCGCAGGCGATGCTGGATGCGGCGGCATTGACGGGTACGTACGACGAGTTGGTGGCGGCGTTGCGGACCGGGCGAGTGCTGAACGCGTGCGTCGGACCGGTGACGGCGGGACCCTTTGTGGCATTGGGGTTGGACCCGTTGGTGCCGGACCGGTACCGGTTGGGGGCGCTGATCCGGATCGTGACCGATCGGTTGACCGACGACAACGCGCGGTCGATCGAGACGTCGTTCGGGCAGTTGGTGATCCGCGGCGGGGCGGCGGTGCTCGACGGCGTCGTACTGCCCCTGGGTCCTGGGCCGCGTGCTGTGCTGGCGGCTCTGGTTGCTGCCGGAGGGGATGTCGTGTCGAGGCCTGAGCTTCTCGCCGTACTTCCGGGCGCGGAGGACGTCCACGCCGTCGAGGTCACCGTCAACCGCTTGCGCACGGCCGTGGGCCGCCCCGAACTCGTCCGCACGGTAGTCCGCCGCGGCTACCGCCTCGCCGTAGAACCCGCCGGAGTCGCCTCATGAACAACCTGACCGGACGCAGGCACGTCGGGTTGTCCGGAGCGGCCGACCTCGTGGCGGTGGCGCACGGCACGGCCGACCCTGCCGGCATCGCGGTCGTCCACGAACTCGTCCGCCAGATGGCCCGGCAACGACCGGACCTCCCGATCTCGCTGGGCTTCGTCGACCTGCTCACACCCGCGTTGCCGTCGCTCGTCCGCCGCATCACGACCGACGCCGAGGACGCAGTCGTCGTACCGCTCCTGCTCAGCTCGGGCTATCACGTGTACGTCGATGTCGCGGCCGAGGCCCGGCGCTATCCAGGGCAGGTCCACGCGGCCGCCGCCCTCGGCCCCGATCCTGTCCTGGTCGAGATCCTCGTCGACCGCCTCGGTGACCTCTCCCGCGTCGATCAGGTTGTGCTGGCCGCGGCCGGCTCGTCCGACCCCCGCGCCCTGACCGACTGCGAAACCACCGCCACCCTCCTCGCTGAACGCATCGACCGCCCGGTCCACGTCGGCTACATCTCCGGCTCCGGTGACCGCCTCCCCGCCGTACTCGCCCGAACCCCCGGCCGCCTCGCAATCGCGACGTACCTCCTGGCGCCCGGCTTCTTCAACACCCTCGTCCACCGCCACGCCGGCCCCCACCCCGTCACCCCACCCCTCGCCCCCGACCCCCGCCTAGCCACCCTCGCCCTCAGTCGGTATGACGAGGCTCGGGCGCACGCCGTACCGCCACGGACAGTGAGTGTGGCTGCTTGCCTCCCGAGGTCCAGCGGGCGCATCGTGGGGGTGTGAGTGGGAAGTGGGATGAGTTGAGTCCGCGGAGTCGGCGGTTGGTTGTGGCTGGGGCGGTGGCTGAGAGTGTTCTGAAGGCCGTCGCGCTGGCGGACCTGGCGCGGCGGCCCGCGGATCAGGTGCGGGGACCGAAGCCCTTGTGGGCGGTGTTCCTGACGGTGTTCAACTCTGTCGGCGCGGGCCCGGTCCTGTACTGGTTGTTCGGGCGGCGCAAGACCAGCTAATTGGGGGCAGCATCATGCCTGAGGCTGTGCACACGGTCCGGATCAACCGGCCGGCGGACGTCGTGTTCGCGTACTTCGCGGACGGTGAGAACGACCCGCAGTGGCGTCCTGCGGTCAAGGAGATCACGCGGAACGGACCGATCGGCCCGGGAGCGACGTACCGGCAGCGAGTCGCGGGACCGGCCGGGCGCGCGATTCCGGCCGACTTCCGCGTGACGGCGTACGAACCGGACAGCCACCTGGCGTTCGAGGTCACCGCGGGCCCGGTGCGACCGGTCGGCGACTACCGTTTCGTCGCGGTGGACGACGGCACCGAGGTGACACTGAAACTCTCAGCGGAGCTCTCCGGACTGAAGAAGCTCCTGATGAGCAAGCCCGTCCAGCAATCGATGAACTCCGAGGTCACAGCCCTCGACCACGCGAAGGAGATCCTGGAGAGCTAGCCGCGTCCAGCGCCGGGCCGAGGTGGGCTTCTTCGTAGGCGTAATGCGTTTCGAGGTCCGCGGACAGTCGGGTCAGGTCTGCGCGCAGGTGTACGGCGTGACGCGGATCAGTGACGAGCTGGTCGATCGTGGCGGTCAGCTGTTCGTTGATCGCGGCAACTTTTGTGTGCTCGCGGGTGAGCCGGTCGAGGGCGGGCTTCAGTTCGGGGAAGTCGCCGGCGAGGCGCGGGAAGACGCCGTCCTCGCGTGAGTGGTGCGCGTGCAGCGAACCGCAGAACGAGAGACAATGCTGCTGGAGCGTCGTGAGCTGGGTGGGCGCGGTGACAGCACCGTCGCCGGCTAGGTAGGCGTCGACCGCGGCGAGGGTCGTGGAGAGTTGTTCGCGGAGCCCGTTGTGGATCTCCTTCAGCTGCGCGGTTGCGGCCCCGACACGAGCCGGGGTGAGCGCGACGACCTGGATCACCCGGTCGGTGTTCTGCTGGTACGTCGCGAACGCCGCATCCCGCTCCGCTTGCGCGCGGTACAGTCTGTCCCGTTCGGCGCCGGTGATCTCCTCGGCCACGGCGTCGTACCGGCTGCCGTCGACCTCGACCGTGACGAGCGGGTTGGAGCGCAGGTTGTGCAGCCAGGCGGGTGCCTGCGGGCGGCCGGCGTTGCTGGCGAAGACGATCAGCCGCCCGTGCTCCTCGGCGTACGCGACCGTGACGGTCCGCCGTACGCCGGACCGCGCGCCGGTGGTGGTGAGCTGGAGGAGCATGCGCATACCCTTTGGCTCGGGAAGTGATTTAGCTTTGCAAGCAAAGTAGTTTTGAGGACAAAGGTATGTCAAGTGTCAACGAGAGCATTCGAGAGCTCTTGCTGCTGATGCCGCGGATGGTGGGGCGGACCAAGCGACTGAAGGTGCCCGAGGAGCTGGCCGGCCTGAACCTGGCGCCGCGGCACCTGAGCCTGTTCGCCTACTTGCTGTTCGACGGCCCGCTCGGCGTCAACGAACTGGCCGAACGCCTCGAGGTCACCCCCGCCACCGTCAGCCTGATGGTCACCGAACTCACCCGCAAAGGCATCCTCGAACGCACTAACGACCCCACCGACCGCCGCCGCGCGATCATCACCCTCTCCGACACCCACCGCCCAGCCATCGACGCCTGGCTGGCCCGCGGCGCCCGAGCCTGGCGCACCGCCCTGGAACCCCTCACCAACGACCAACGAGCCCTCTTCATCAAGACCCTAAGAGCCTACGAAGACGCCCTCTAGCGCGCGCCGGTCCGTTGCCGAGGTCTTTGTCCGGGTGCGGCATGTCTACGTGCGGCCGTTGCGGAGGGCTGTTAGGTCGGCTTGGCAGCGGGCTTCTACTTCGGCGAGGTCTTGGAGGGTTTGTTCGATGTCTTGGCGGCGTTGCTCGAGTTCGGTGCGGCGGTGGGTGATCTGGTCGAGGAGGTAGACGAGCTGGCCTTCCTCGCCGGGTTCGGCGTCGTACATGTCGACGATCCTGGCGATCTCGTCGAGGGAGAAGCCGAGGCGTTTGCCGCGCAGGATCAGGGCCAGGCGGATGCGGTCGCGCGGGTGGTAGACGCGGGCGGTGCCGCGGCGCTCGGGCGTGAGTAGGCCGCGGTCCTCGTAGAACCGGATCGTTCGCAGCGTGACGTCGTACTCGGCGGCCAGTTCGGCGATCGACCAGGTCTCAGCGGGCACCTGGCTATTGTGCATGCTGCCTAGCGTGCTTTACGTTTACGTAAGCGTCAAGCGTGAAGGGGTACCGCATGTTCGAGTTGTCCGCGGAGCATCAGGAGTTCCGGCGTAGCGTTCGCGACTTCGCGGAGGCCGAGATCGCCCCGCACGCGGCGGAGTGGGACCGCAAGCACTACTTCCCGGTCGAGGTCGTGCACAAGATGGGGCAGCTCGGGCTGTTCGGGCTGACCGCGCCGGAGGAGTACGGCGGCGCGGGCGGCGACTTCACCAGCCTGTGCGTGGCGATCGAGGAGATCTCCCGGGTCGACCAGTCGATGGGCATCACGCTCGAGGCCGCGGTCGGGCTCGGGATCAACCCGATCCTGACGTTCGGCACCGACGAGCAGAAGGCCACCTGGCTGCCCGACCTGGTCGCGGGCCGCAAGCTGGCCGGGTTCGGGCTGACCGAGCCGGAGTCCGGGTCGGACGCCGGCGCCACGAAGACCCGCGCCGTCCTCGACAACGGCGAGTGGGTGATCGACGGCTCGAAGCAGTTCATCACGAACTCGGGATCGTCGATCACGAGCTGCGTGACGGTCACCGCGCGGACGGGTGAGCGCGCGGACGGCAAGCCGGAGATCTCCACGATCATCGTCCCCAGCGGTACGCCGGGATTCGTCGCGGAGGCGGCGTACGACAAGCTCGGCTGGCACGCGTCGGACACGCACCCGCTCTCGCTGAGCGGCTGCCGCGTCCCGGAGGCCAACCTGCTCGGGCAGCGCGGCAAGGGGTTCGGTCAGTTCCTCGCGACGCTCGACGACGGCCGGGTCGCGATCGCGGCCGTGGCGCTCGGCTGCATCCGGGCGTGCCTCGAGATGTCGGTCCAGTACGCCGGTGAGCGGCAGACGTTCGGCGTACCGATCGGTCGTAAGCAGGGCGTCGCGTTCCAGATCTCCGACCTCAAGGTGATGGCCGACGCGGCCGCGCTGCTTGTCTACAAGGCTGCCGCGCTGAAGGACGCCGGCGCCTCGGTGGCCGACTTCAAGCAGGCCGCCGCGGTCGCGAAGCTGTATGCGACCGAGTCGGCGGTGACCGCGACCCGGATCGCGACGCAGGTGTTCGGCGGCTACGGCTTCATGGAGGAGTACCCGGTCACCCGGTTCTACCGCGACGCCAAGATCCTGGAGATCGGCGAGGGTACGTCGGAAGTGCAGCGGATGCTCATCGCCAGGTCGCTCGGGCTCCCAGTGGAATGATGCACGTATGACCCACGACCACTGGACCGAGGTCAAGGTTGCCCGTGAGGCGACGCTTGCCCCGCCGGAGAAGGCGGCGGCGAAACTCAAGAGCCAGAACAAGCTGTACGTCCGGGACCGGATCGCGCTGCTCGTCGACGAGGGCAGCTTCGTCGAGGACGCCCAGCTCGCGAACGCGCTGAACCCGGGCCTGCCCGCCGACGGCGTCGTCACCGGACGTGCGCTCGTCGACGGCCGTCCAGCGTTGCTGGTCGCCAACGACCCGACCGTGAAGGCCGGCTCGTGGGGCGCCCGGACCGTCGAGAAGATCGTCCGGGTCACCGAGGTCGCGCTCCGCGACGAGCTGCCGATCTTCTGGCTGATCGACTCCGCCGGCGCCCGGATCACCGACCAGGTGCAGCTGTTCCCGGGCCGTCGCGGCGCGGGCCGGATCTTCCACAACCAGGTCGCGCTGTCCGGCAAAGTCCCGCAGATCTGCTGCCTGTTCGGCCCGTCCGCGGCGGGCGGCGCGTACATCCCGGCGTTCTGCGACATCGTGATCATGGTCGACGGCAACGCCTCGATGTACCTGGGTTCGCCGCGGATGGCCGAGATGGTCGTCGGCGAGAAGGTGACGCTGGAGGAGATGGGTGGCGCCCGGATGCACACCAGCGTCTCGGGGTGCGGCGACCTGCTGGCGAGTGACGACACCGAGGCGATCGAGCTCGCGAAACAGTACTTCTCCTACCTGCCCGGTTCGTGGCGTTCGCGACCCCCGTCGTACGACGCCTCGGAGGCCGGCCGGGACTTCACGCGGGACCTGGTGCCGGCCGAGGAGAGCGTCGGGTTCGACATCCACGACGTGATCGACGCGGTCCTGGACGCAGACACGTTCTTCGAGATCAAACCGGCGTACGCACCGGAGCTCGTGGTCGGGTTCGGGCTGCTCGCGGGGCAGGTGGTCGGGATCGTCGCGAACCAGCCCGCGGTGAAGGGCGGCGTACTGTTCGTCGACTCCGCGGACAAGGCGGCGCGGTTCATCTGGCTGTGCGATGCGTTCAACGTGCCGCTCGTGTACTTGTGCGACGTACCGGGGTTCATGATCGGCAGCGAGGTGGAGCGCGCCGGCATCATCCGGCACGGCGCGAAGATGATCACCGCGGTGTCCGAGGCGACCGTTCCGACGGTGTCGGTGATCGTCCGGAAGGCGTACGGCGCTGGGCTCTACGCGATGTGCGGCCCGGGGTTCTCGCCCGACGCGTGTGTCGCGCTACCGACGGCGAAGATCGCGGTGATGGGGCCGGAGGCGGCGATCAACGCCGTGTACTACAACAAGATCCAGGAGATCGCCGACGAGGGCGAGCGGGTCGAGTACGTCTCCAAGCTGCGCGAGGAGTACGAGACCGACATCGACATCCTCCGGCTCGCCGCCGACCTGGTCATCGACGCCATCGTCGAACCCGAGAACCTCCGCGCCGACCTGATCGCCCGCCTCGCCGCAGCCCAGTCCAAGGACCGGACATTCTCCCACCGCCGCCACGGCGTACCCCCGGTGTAGATAGGCTCAACCCGTGAATGCAAACGATTTCGCGCGCAGAGTCAGGTCGCGAGAGAAGCTGGTCGGGTACTGGATCACGCTGGATGTGCCACCGGCGGCCGAGCGGATCGCGCGGCTGGGGTACGACTACGTGGTGCTCGATGGGCAGCACGGCCTGATTGGGTACCAGGGGCTGATGACCGGGCTGCTCGCGATCGACGCCGGCGCGGCGCTGGGACCGCTGCAGACGGTCGGGCTGGTGCGGGTCGAGGCGAACGACCCGACGCCGATCGGGCGGGCGCTGGACGCCGGTGCGACCGGTGTGATCGTGCCGCTGGTCGACACCGCGGACGACGTGGCGCGCGCGGTGCGGGCGGCGAAGTACCCGCCGGTCGGCGCGCGGTCGTTCGGTCCGATGCGGGCGTCGCTGCGGATCGGGCCGGTGCCGGCCGACAGCAACGACGCGACCGTGGTGTTCGCGATGATCGAGACGCCGCTCGGCCTGCGGAACGTCGCCGAGATCTGCGCGACCCCCGGTCTGGACGGCGTGTACGTCGGCCCGTCGGATCTCAGTCTCGCGCTGGGCGCTCGCTTCCCGGGTGACCCGGAGGTGGACGGTCCGTTCGAGGAGGCCGTCGAGTTGATCGCGCGGACCGCGCAGCAGGCGGGGATCGCGGCCGGGATCCACACGTTCGACGGCGAGTCGGCGAAGAAGCGGCTCGCCCAGGGGTACACCTTCGCGACCGTCGCCTCCGACCTCGCCCACCTCGAGGCGATCGCCGCCGCCCACCTCGACACAGCTCGCTCGTAATGGCGGACCTCCCGCACTGACCAACCGCGGAGCATCCGCCCGGCTCACGCTCGGCGAAGGATCGCGATCGGCCTCCGGCGCAGGTTGGTCAGTGCGGCAGGTCCGGACCTCGGGTTAAGTTCGTGGAGAACACACCGAGGAGGCCGGGATGAGGGCACCCGAGCGCGGCGCGTTGCCGCTGGGACTGGCGGCGACGCTCGGGCGGGCGTACGGGCGGTTGACCGAGACGGTGCAGGGCCTGAGCGACGCGGACTTCGAGCGCGAGACCCGCTGCCCGGGCATGCCCGTCGGTCCGCTGCTCGTCCATCTGCTGTACGACGCCGAGCGCGCGCTGATCGCGTTCGCCAGCCCGGCCGTCGCCGAGCCGGACCGGGACTTCGTCACGTACTGGACGGACTTCCCGCCACAGCCCGACGGTGACACCAGCTTCGTGCGGGCCGTCGCGGCGGCGTACCGGAAACCGGGCCTGCTCGTGCAGCACTGGCGGGAGGTGTCAGAGGCGGCGGCCCGTGCCGCCGCGGCCGGACTGGCGACGAAGGGTCATCGGGTCGAGACCCAGGGCCATGTGCTGCGCGCGACGGACTTCGTCGCCACCTTGGTGCTGGAGGCAACGGTCCATCACCTCGACCTGACCGTCGGCCTGCCGGAGGCCCCGGAGCCCGATCCCGAGGCGCTCCAGGTCACCGCCCGCACGCTGGACGGGCTGTTCGGCCCGGAGGCGTGGGACGTGATCGCCTGGGACACCACGACGTACATCCTGAAGGCCACCGGCCGCCTGCCCCTGGACGAGACCGACCACGACATGCTCGGCCCGCACGCCAGCCGGCTACCGCTTCTTGGTTAGAACACTCCGGCGAAGGGGTCGTCCAGGTCGTTCCAGTCGAGGCTGGCGAGCTCGGACTCGGTGAGCAGGCAGGCGTCGAGGACGGCTTGCAGGCGGGCGGGATCGAGGCCTATCCCGGTGGCGACGACCGTGCACTCCGCGAGGTGCTCGGTCTCCGACCATTCGCCCAGCATCCCGAGGGAGGCGCTGTAGCCGGCGGACTCCCAGCGCACACGCTGCGTCGGACGGTTCGCCAGCCAGACGACGCCGCGGCTGCGCACGACACCGTCCACGATGTCCTCGAGCGCATCGTTCAGCCGGGCGGGATGCAACGGCCGCGTCGACCGCCACAGCACCGTCGTGACCCCGTCGCCGCTGGGCTGCACGCGATCTGAGGTCGCGAGCTCACCGGCCCACGCCTCGGCGGCGTCGAAGTCGAACCGCCCGGTCCGCGCCACCTGCCCATCCGGTACGCCGGACACTCCCGCCGTCACCACCGACGTCCGCGGATTCAGGTGCACCAGCAAGTGCTCCAGCCGCTCGGCCGCCGTACTGCGATGCGCATTGGCCAGCACGCACACGTCGGCGTACTCGATCTGGCGGGCGGTCAGCTCCGCGACGTTGCGCCGATCCGGCAGCCCGAGGGCGAGGCCGCGCTCGGCGAGCAGCTCGTCGCCGGACAACTGCTGAACCAGCAGTACGGCGTCGACGACGCAGGTGACCGTGTCGACGACGATCTCGGGCAGCGCCGACACCAACGTGCTGACCAGTGGCCGCGCCTCCATCGCGGGCGGCGTCGCGAGCACGACGTGATCCCAGTGGCCGCGGGCGACAAGCGTCTCGAGCAACGGCACCAGCGACTCGATCAGCTGGCACGCACCGCAGTCGTCGCCGACCGTGAACTCGCCCGCGTCGATCGGACCGGACCTGTCCTGCACGCGCCAGGACAGCACGCCGCGGCCGGGCAGCTCGTCCTGGTCGACCACCACGACCACGGTGGTGGCGTCGGTCATTGCCTCCAGCACAGGCGCCCGCAGGGTCGCGGAAAGCCCCACCAACAAGGACAACGGAGTCTTCGCTCGGGCGGTCATCTCCGCATTATATGAAAACGGTTTTCATCAGTCCAGGCCACAGGCGTGTCTTAATGAGGAGGCCGCCGGTCGGCATCGTCTGGTAGGCAAGGGACATGGCGATCGAGATCGGGAAGTTCACAGGCGAGTGGGCCGAGCTGCTGGAGCTGCTGGACATGGCGTTCTCGGCGCCGTGGACCGACGAGCAGTACGAGTCCGAACGGCGGATCTGGGAACGCGAGCGCAGCCTCGTCGCGACCGAGGACGGACAGCTGGTCGGCCATACGGGCACGTTCTCGCACCTGCTGACCGTGCCCGGCGGACAGCTGCCGACCGCGGGCGTGACGATGGTGGGCGTGCGGCCGACGCACCGCCGGCGCGGCATCCTGCGCGACCTGATGCGCGCCCAGCTGACCGAGGTGCACGAGGCGGGGGAGCCGCTGGCGGCGCTAACCGCGAGCGAGCCGGTGATCTACCCACGGTTCGGCTACGGTCTGGCCGCCGATCACCAGGAGATCGTCGTACCGAAGGCGTCGCGCACGCTGCGGCCCGTGGCCGGCATCGACGACGTGCGGATCCGGTACGTCGACGTACGCGAGAGCCTGCCGCGCTGCGCGGAGTTGCGGAACAAGCTGGCGCTGGAGCGGCCCGGCATGTTCCAGCACGACGAGCGCTGGCAGGAGTACACGATCAGCGCCACCGTCGCGAGTGACATCGCGAGCGCCTCCAAGCTGCGCTGTGTCGTCGCCGAGCGGGACGGGGAGCTGACCGGGTTCGCGCACTACCGGACCACGCGCGGGGACAAGCGGTACGTCGACGTACTGCGGGTGCACGCGGCCGACATCGCGTCGCATGCGGCGCTGTGGCGCTACCTGCTCGAACCGGACCTGCTCAGCCAGACGCACTGCGAGATGCTCGCGTCGGACGACCCGCTGCTGGACCTGCTGCTCGACCCGCGGGCGCCGGGCGCGATCACCCGTGACGGGCTGTGGGTCCGGCCGGTCGACGTCGGGCGCGCGCTCGCGGGGCGGACGTATGCGCGGGACATCGACGTCGTCGTGGAGGTCGTCGACGAGTTCCTCCCGTGGAACGCGGGCCGCTGGCACCTCACCGGGGGCGCGGACGGTGCGTCGTGCGAGTCCGTGTCACGGGACGCCGACCTGACCCTCGACGTACGCGATCTGGGTGCGGTGTATCTGGGGCGCCCGTCGCTCGCGAGACTCGGCCGGGCCGGTCTGGTCGCCGAGCACACCCCGGGCGCGCTGGCCGCAACCTCGGAAGCGTTTTCCACATCTCGACTTCCGTTCCTCGACACGGGCTTCTGAAGAGGTAGCCTGCCGGGATGCAGACGCAGCGTAGGGGTGCGCTCGCGGCGGTCGTCGTTGCGCTGGTGGGGGTGGTGGTGGCCGGGATCGTCGTGCTCGCCTCGGCCGGCGGTTCGGTCCGGCCCGTCAGCGAGAGCACGCTGCATGCCAGCCCGCGTCCGCTGCCGACCCGGCTCGTCACCGAGACCCCGCCGGACCAGTCGCTGACGCCGTCGCCAGGGACACTGCCGCAGCACGAGACGCCCGCGTGGCTGCTGTCGTTGTGGCAGGCGGTGGTCTACCTGATCATCGCGGCGGTGGCCGGGGTGATCCTGCTGATCATCATCCGGGTCGTCCGCCGGGTCCGGCTGCCGAAGGTCGAGCCGAAGGACAACGACTGGGAGCGCGTCAAGGCCGAGCGGCTGGCCGAGGCGGTCGACACCGGTCTGGCGCAGATCGACACCGGTACGGCGACCGACGCCGTCGTCGCGTGCTGGGTCGCGCTGGAGCAGGCGGCCGCTTCGGCCGGCGTACCGCGGGACCCGTCCGAGACACCGGCCGAGTTCACCGTGCGGGTGCTCGGGATCGGTGGGATCTCCGAGCCCGAGCTGATCCGGCTCGGTGAGCTGTACCGCGAGGCGCGGTACTCCACGCACGGCTCGAGCGAGGCCGCCCGGACCGAGGCCCGTGCCGCACTGCTCCGCCTGCGCGACGAACTCGCCGCGGCCCGCCCGGCAGATGCGAAGGCTTCCCCGGACCTGAAGGCGGCGCCATGAGCGGGTATCGCTGGTCGGCCCTTGAGGAGAAGGGGCCGCCGCCGGAGGTCAAGCGGCGGCGGCTGCCGAACAGGATGCTGGTCCAGCACCTCGGGCTGGCTGTCCTGGTGAGTTTGGTGCTGGTGGCGATCTTCGGTGCCGCGGGGATGGCGCCGCGGCCGCTGTGGTTCGTGGTGGCAGCACTCGGGATCGGGCTGGTGACACTCGCGATCCGGCTGATGGCGCCGCAGGTGCTCGAGACCAGCTGGCCCGGTCGGCACGACGACCAGCTGGCCTCGCTGCGGATCAGGAACAACGACACCCGGACCCAGTTCCTCGCCACCTGGCTGCAGGAGTCCAGCCGGGAGCGGCGGGCCGGTGAGGGATCACAGACCTTCGCGCGCCGGATCCGGCCGCTGCTGCTCGAGCTGGCCACCGACCGCCTGGTGCACCGGCACGGCGTCGACCCCGAGCGCGAGCCGGACCGGGCCCGCGAGATCACCGGCGACCGGCTCTGGGCGCTGATCTCCGGTGACGAGAAGCGCACCGCGTCCCTCGACGAGATCGAGGACGCGATCCACACCATCGAGAACCTGTGAGGGATAGTGACTGAGGAGCTGACGCTCGGCGAAGTGTCCGGGCTGAGCCGGCAGGTGCTGGACCGGGTCGGCCAGGCCGTGGTCGGGAAGGCCGAGGCGCTCGAGCTGGTGCTGGCAGGCATCCTGGCCGGTGGGCACGTGCTGCTCGAGGACTACCCCGGCCTGGCGAAGACACTGGCCGCGCGGTCGTTCGCGCAGGCGCTCGGGCTGGAGTTCCGGCGCGTGCAGTTCACGCCGGACCTGCTGCCGTCGGACGTGACCGGTGCGTTCGTGTACGACCAGAAGGAGTCCGAGTTCGTCTTCCGGCCGGGCCCGATCTTCACCGGCCTGCTGCTCGCCGACGAGATCAACCGGACGCCACCGAAGACACAGGCCGCGCTGCTGGAGTCGATGCAGGAGCATCAGGTCACGGTCGAAGGTCAGACCTTCCCGCTGCCGACCCCGTTCCACGTGCTCGCGACCGCGAACCCGGTGGAGTACGAGGGCACCTATCCGCTGCCCGAAGCGCAGCTCGACCGGTTCATGCTGCGGATCGGCTTCGGCTACCCGAGCCCTGCGGAGGAATGGGAGGTGCTGCGCCGGCGGATGAGCCGTCGTCGCGAGGACCAGTCCGTCGACGCGGTGACCGACGCCGCCGGCCTGCTCGCCGCGCAGCGCGCCGTCGAGACCGTGACCGTGGATGACAGTGTCGGACAGTACTGCGTGGATCTGGCGACCGCGACCCGTCGCGATTCGCAGGTCCTGGTGGGTGCCTCTCCTCGTGGCTCGCTGGCGCTGCTGCTGACTTCGCGCGCGTACGCGGTGATCAAAGGCCGCGACTACGTCGTACCGGAAGACGTCAAGGCGGTCGCGGTCGCGGCGCTCGCCCACCGGATCACCGTACGGCCCGAGCTGTGGCTGCACGAGGTGACCGGAGCCACGGTGGTACGCACGGTCCTCGCATCGGTCCCGGCCCCACCGACCGTTGCGGCCGGCGCCCGCGCATGAGTTGGCAGCCCACCCACGCGCAGATCCGGGTGGTCTGTGTTGCGGCGGTGTTGCTCGGGGTCGCCGTACTGTTGCGCCGGCCGGATGCGGCCGTGCTCGGGCTGCCGCTCGCGTTCCTGGCGGCTTGGGGGCGGTGGTTCCGGCCGCGGGAGCGTCCCGAGGTACACACGGAGCTCGACGCGGACGTGTTGTTCGAAGGGCAGGGTACGACGTACCGCCTGCGGGTCGCGCCGTCGGGCTCCGGGGCCGTCGATCCCGACATCGACCTGATCGTCGCGGCGCTGCCGCGGACGCTGTGGTTCCAGTACGACCCGCCCCAGGCGGCGATCGCGGAGCCTGTCTCGCACGGCGACGTACTGCTCGAGGTCGGTGTCCGGTCGAAGCGCTGGGGGCTGCGGTCGTTGGAGCGGCCAACGGTGACGGCGACGTCGTCGCTCGGGGCGTACCGGATCCAGGTGACCTCGGCGGAATCGCAGGCCGTGACGACGCTGCCGCTGCGGGAAGGTTTCGAGGCGGTGGACGCCGTACCGCGACCCGCCGGTCTCGTCGGTCTGCACCGGTCGCGGCGACCCGGCGAAGGGACGGAGCTGTCCGGCGTCCGGCCGTTCCGGACCGGTGACCGGCTGCGGCGGATCAACTGGGCGGTGTCGGCGCGCACGCAGGAGCTGCACGTGACGTCGACGTGGTCGGACCGCGACACCGAAGTCGTGATCATGGTCGACACCGGCGGCGAGATCGGGATCAGCGAAGGCATCGACGGGCGGTCCTCGAGCCTCGACACCGCGGTCCGGGCGGCCGCCGCGATCGCCGAGCACTACCTGCGCAACGGCGACCGGGTGCGGCTGATCGACACCGGCAGCCTGTTCCGCGGCGTACGGTCCGGAAGCGGACGCGGGCACCTGCGCCGGATCCTCGACACGCTCGTGCACGCGGACCGGCGCGGCCGGCAGCAGGACGAGGAACAGCTGGCCCGGCGGAACCGGGTCCGCTCCGACAGCCTGGTGCTCGTGCTCAGTCCGCTGCTGCGCCAGACGATGCTCGGGTACGTCGTGACGCTCGTCCACTCCGGCTGCACGGTGATCGCGATCGACACGTTGCCGCCCGACGTCGCGTCGATCATGGACGTCGACGCGCACGACGCACGGTCCTGGCCGCTCGCGTGGCGCCTGCGGCTGCTCGAGCGCCGTCGCGATCTCGACCGGCTCAGCGATCTCGGCGTACCGACCGTTCCCTGGCAGGGTTCCGGGACGCTCGACGAGGTACTGCGGGACGCGGCGCGACTGTCCGCGGCGCCGAGGATCCGCTCATGACCGTGCTGATGCAGCTCCTCGGTCCGGACCGGGTGGCCCGATGACCGCCGACGAGAAGATCACCGTCTGGCTCGCACAGTTGCGCGCGGCCGGGCGCGCGGTGCTGCTGTCCCGGCTGGTGATCGCGGTCGCCGGTGCTGTCGCGATTGTTGTGCCCGGGTTGCAGTCGTGGGACCAGCTGGATCTCGTCCCGTACGTCGCCGGTCCGCTGTTGCTGACGGCCGTCGTACTGCCCGATTCGCTGGCCGCGCTGTTGTTCATGCTGGTGGTCGGCCTCGGCTGGGTGATGCGCGCGCCGGTCACGATGAGCTGGAGCCTGGTCCTCACGGCCGTGGCTGTGGTCGTCGTCCACCTGGCCAGTGCGTTCGCCGGCCAGTTGCCGTCGTACGCCCAGGTCCACCGCGCCGCCCTGCGCCGCTGGTGGTTGCCCGGGGCAATAGCCATCGTCCTGGTGCCGGCCCTCGCCGGAGCAGTCGCCCTGGTCCAGCATGCCGACGTCCCCGGCTCACTCATCATCACCATCCTGGCAATAGCCCTGACCGCCACCACCCTCTGGCTCACCACCGACCAAAAACTCAACCGCGACTAGGGGTGCAACCATGTTCACCGTGCGAGGCAGGACGGGCCATCTGGCGTGGTACCGGACCGATGAAGAGGCCGCCGACGTCGCCTTCCTGCACGGCTTCTCCGATTCTGCGCAGTGCTGGGAGCCGCTGATCGGCGCGATGCCCGGGATCAGGGCGCTCGCGATCGACGCCCGCGGCCACGGTGAGTCCGGACTTCCGCAGGAGCCCGTCGTCTATCCGGCGCATCGCGACGATGCTGCCCTGGTGTTGTCGAGCCAGGCCCAGGACGGTGGGATGGTCGTGGTCGGCCACTCGATGGGCGCGATGTCGGCCGCCTACCTGGCGGCGTCGAGGCCGAAACTGGTTCGTGCTGTCGTGCTGGAAGACCCACCGCCCGGAGGATCCGGTGGCGAGCAGCAGGATCGGTTGGTTCCCTTGCCGAGCTGGCTCACGGACCTCCGAGCACTTGATCTGCCGTCCCGGATCGCCCGCGGCCGATCCAACGAACCCGGCTGGCCCGAGGACGAGCTGGAACCCTGGGCCGTGTCGAAGGCACAGGTGAACCCGCGGATGTTCGACCTGCCGTACCAGGATCCGGCACCGCTGACCGAGCTACTCGCCGCGACAACGTGCCCGGTGCTCCTCATCCACGGAGACGCCGAACGCGGCTCGCTCATCTCCACGGAGTACGCGGAGCACTGTGCGCGGGCGGCAGGTGGCGAGCTCCGCGCGGTCCACATTCCAGGTGCCGGCCACTCGGTGCGTCGCGACAACCGTCCGCAGTACGTCGCCGCGCTCACGACGTTCCTCGACCAGCACAGCTGACCTATTCGTCGAAGGTTTTGGCGAGTTCTTCGGCCCAGGGGACCGGGATGGGGTTGGGGCCGAGGACCTGCATGGCGGACATGACGGTCATCAACATGCCGGCGGAGAGGAACTCGCGGGTCTGCTGCGGTGAGGCGCCGGTGAGCTCGCGGACCAGGGTGTAGATGCCCCCGAAGCGTGCGCGGACGCAGTCGCCGACGGCCGGGTCGCCGCTCGCGGAGATGCCGTGCAACAGGACCAGGAGGATCTCGGGCTCGGCCAGCAGGGTGTGGTAGTTGTCGCCGAGGCTGGACAGGTCGGCGCGCTCGGCGGCTGCGTCGCGGAAGATCTGCTCGATCCGGTCGCAGACACTCCGTACGGCGGCCAGGAACAGCTGCTGTTTCGTCCCGAACAGCCGGATCACGTAGGGCTGTGAAACACCGGCGAGGCGGGCGATCTCGTCGGTCTTCGTGCCCTCGTACCCGGACGCGGCGAACGCGCGGATCGCGGCCTGCAGCACCTCGTCGCCGCGCTCCTTGGCGGTCAGCCGAACCTTGGGTGTCACCCGGTCTCCTCTCGTCGCTTGACATGTTATCAGTGGATGCATACTCTCGTGATCGAGCTTGTTATCAGTCAATTACAACAAGGGGTGCGAGATGACGTCGACCGCTCTCGGCGAGAGGCAGGCGGTGCGCGGGCTCGGTGTGGTGCTCGCCGCGGTGGGGATCCCGACCTTCATGGTCACGCTGGACAACCTGGTGGTGACGAACGCGCTGCCGGTGATCAAGTCCGAGCTGGGCGCGTCGCTGTCGGACCTGCAGTGGTTCGTGAACGCGTACACGCTGGCGTTCGCCGCGCTGCTGCTGACCGCGGCCGCGATCGGTGACCGGCTCGGCCGGCGGCGGATGTTCCTGGCCGGGATCGCGCTGTTCACGCTCGCGTCGGCCGCCTGCGCGCTGGCGACCGAGCCGTGGATGCTGATCGGTGCCCGCGCGATCCAGGGCATCGGTGCCGCGGCCGTGATGCCGCTGTCGCTGACCTTGCTCGCGGACGCCGTACCGCAGAGGCAGCGCAGCGCCGCGATCGGCATCTGGGGCGGCATCTCCGGCCTCGGCATCGCCGTCGGCCCGGTCGTCGGCGGCGCGGTCGTGGACGGCCTGAACTGGCAGTGGATCTTCTGGCTGAACGTCCCGATCGGAGTGGTCGCCGTACTGCTCGCCGCGCGCGTCCTGTCCGAGTCCAGGGGTGCGGCGAAGCGGCTCGACCCGATCGGCCTGGTGCTGGCGACGGCCGGCGTACTGTCCATCGTCTGGGCCGTCGTGCACGGAGCCGACGACGGCTGGACCTCGAGCGGTGTGCTGGGCACGCTGGTTGCGGGCGTGGTGCTGCTCGGCGCGTTCCTCGGATGGGAGCGTCATACGGCGGCTCCGATGTTGCCGCTGCGGTTGTTCTCGGTGCGCTCCTTCAGCGTGGTGAACGTGGTGGCGTTCACGTTCTCGGCCGGTGTCTTCGGGTCGGTGTTCCTGCTGGCTCAGTTCTTCCAGGTCGTGCAGGGGTATACGCCGTTCCAGTCCGGGGTCCGTACGTTGCCGTGGACCGCGGCGCCGCTCGTGGTCGCCCCGATCGCCGGCCTGATCGTCGACCGGGTCGGCGCCCGGACGCTGATCGTGCTCGGCCAGGCGTTCCTCGCCTCGGCGCTCGGCTGGATCGCACTGATCACCACCGCGACCACGCAGTACGGCGACATGGTCGCGCCGTTCGTGCTCGCCGGCGTCGGGATGGGCCTGACCTTCGCGCCGTCCGCGAGCGTGGTGATGGCCGGCGCGTCCGAGGCGGACCGGGGTGTCGCATCCGGGACGAACAACACGATCCGCGAGGTCGGCGTCGCGATGGGCGTCGCGGTCCTGGCCTCGGTGTTCGCGTCCGCGGGGTCGTACGAGTCGCCGCAGACCTACGCCGCCGGGCTGGTTCCCGCGGTGTGGACCGGCGCCGCGATCGTCGCCGCCGGCACTCTCGTCGCGCTCCTCCTGCCGGGGCGCTCTAAAGTGTGACGGTGCTCGACGCTGACGACGTACGACGGATTGCACTCTCCTTCCCGGAAACGACCGAGAAGCAGCGCTGGGGACACCCGACGTTCGATGTCGCCGGGCGGATGTTCGTCACGGTCCCCGACGACCAGACATCGTTCGCGGTCCGGTGCCCGCGGCTCGACCGCGACGAGCTGATCGCCGCCGAGCCGGACAAGTTCTGGGTGCCGAAACACGAGGCGGGCTCGAACTGGGTCCGGGCCCGCCTCGATGCGCTCGAGGACGCCGACGAGCTGCACGACATCCTGATCGACTCCTGGCGGCAGGTCGCGCCGCCCGAGTTGTCAGCTGACGTTGGCCGGTGACGCCGAGAAGGTGTTGCAGCTGGCCGGGTTGCCGGTGTTGAACGACTTGCCCATGAACCGTCCCTGGCTCGCCACGCTGCCGTGGTCGCCCTCCTCCGGCTTGTCGCCGGCGGTCACGACGTACTTCTTCCAGACGTACAGCATGTTCCCGTTGATCGGGTAGCTGGACTTGTTCACGGCCAGGAAGACGCCGGCGAAGCAGTTCGCCTGCAGCTCCATCCGGCGGGTCATCCGCATCTGGCCGGCGTAGTCCTCCTGCTCGTAGCGCAATTTGCTGGCGGCCTGCAGGATGCCGGTCATGTTCTGCACGCTGTGGCCGAACTCGTGCGCGATCGACCGGGTGTACCACATCCGCGCGTAGGCCTGGGCGATCGGATCGCCCGGGTACTCCGTGTACGCCTTCACGAAGACGTCGACCTTCATGTACAGCATGTTGTTCGCCGAGCAGTAGAACGGCACGTTGACGGCACCGCCGGCGCACGGGTTCGACACCGAGGTCCCGGACCAGTACGTCATCTGCGGCGGGTCGAACGTGTAGCCGGCCTTCTCCACCAGCGGTTTCCAGGACTTGTCCAGGCAGGGCTTGAGCGCGGCCCAGTAGGCGGCCGCGTTCTTGGTGGTGTTCGGCCGGACCTTCGGCTCCCTGCAGTTCACCCCGGGCATCCGGCCGGCGGTGTAGATCTTGTTCTTCGCCGCGATCGTCTCGTTGGACGGCTGGTTCGGCGAGCCGGTCGTCGCGGTCCCGGTCGGGCTGTCGGTCGGGTTGCTGGTCGGGCCGGTGGTCGGCTTCGGGGTGTATCGCGTGCGGGTGACGGGAGGCGTCGAGACGTCCTCGGCCGCGCTCTTCACCAGGCTGATCAGCGTCACGCCCACGATGCCCACGGCGACGAGTGTGAGGATCGCGATCAGCGGCGCCTTGGACTTCTTCCGCGGCGGCTGCCAGCCGGGGCCACCGGGGCCTGGGCCGAAGTTCGGACCCCAGCCGAAGCCGGGCCCTTGCTGCGGCGGCGGCCCGTACTGCGGCGGACCGTACGGGCCCTGCGGAGCGCCGTACTGACCGGCCGGCGGACCCTGCGGAGGCCCGGGCTGCTGGTACTGCGGGTACGGCGGGTTCTGGCCGCGCGGCCCGTAGGGTGGCTGGCTCAACGCCGTTCCTCTCGTCCCTCGTGCTGTATTCGGCGACCGCCACAGTATCGGTAACAAACAGGTCAGCCTTGACAGCCCTCGAAAGGTAGGGTCGGCCCCGTGAGCGACGCAGCGACGACACCCAGCAGCCCGATCGACCAGCTTGCGGAACGGCATCTCGAGCAGGATCTCGTGCTCGATCCGATCGGCGCGACCGAGATGGGGATCGCCGGTCACGACCACGAGCTCCCGGACTTCACGCCGGCCGGTTACGCGGCCAGGATCGACCTGACCCGGCGGTCGCTCGCCGAGGCGCGGGCGATCGAGCCGTCGAGCCCGCGCGAGGAGGTCGCCAAGGACGCGTTCGTGGAGCGGCTCGGGCTGGAGCTCGAGCGCTACGAGGCCGGCGTACCGCAACACCAGCTGAACGCGATCTCGTCGGTGCCGGCCGCGCTCCGGCAGGTGTTCGATCTGATGCCGACCGGGACCGAGCAGGACTGGGAGATCGTCGCGATCCGGCTGAACCAGATCGGTACGGCGCTCGACGGGTACCGCGACACGCTGCTGGAGCAGGCCGGCGCGGGACGTGTCTCGGCTGTTCGGCAGGTGACCGGCATGGCTGAGCGGATCGCCAGCTGGACCGGTGCCGACGGCGACGATTTCTTCGGCGGCCTCGCGGCGCAGGCGCCCGAGAGTGCTGTGAAGCCGGCCGTCGAGGCGGCGGCCGCCTCGGCGCGGAAGGCCTTCGACCAGTTCGCGGCGTGGCTGACGTCCGACCTCGCGCCGCGGGCGCCCGAGCGGGACGCGTGCGGCCGGGAGGTGTACGAGCTCGCCTCGCGGAGCTTCCTCGGCGCCAAGGTCGACCTCGAGGAGACGTACGCCTGGGGCTGGCAGGAGCTGGCCCGGATCGAGAACGACATGCAGGACATCGCGGCCGGGCTGAACGGCGGCGACCGGAGCATCGAGGGCGCGGCCGCGCTGCTGGACGACGACCCGGCGCGGACGATCCAGGGCAAGGAAGCGTTCCGGGACTGGATGCAACAGCTGTCCGACGCGGCCGTCGTGGAGCTGGGCAGCACGCACTTCGACATACCGGAGGAGATCCGCACGCTGGAGTGCATGATCGCGCCGACCTCCGACGGCTCGATCTACTACACGAACCCGAGCGAGGACCTCACCACCCGGCCGGGCCGGATGTGGTGGGCGGTGCCGAGCGGCGTGGAGAAGTTCGCCACCTGGCGCGAGGTCACCACCGTGTACCACGAGGGCGTACCGGGACATCACCTCCAGTGCGCGCAGACGATGCTGCGCACCGACCTGCTGAACCGGTGGCAGCGGCTCGCCTGCTGGGTCTCCGGGCACGGCGAGGGCTGGGCGCTGTACGCCGAACGCTTGATGGAGGAGCTGGGCTACCTGGAGGACGCGGGTGCGCGCTTCGGCATGCTGGACGCACAGGGCTTCCGGGCAGCGCGGGTGATCGTCGACATCGGCATGCACCTGGAGCTGGAGGTGCCGCGGGACAACCCGTTCGGCTGGCGTCCGGGGGAGCGGTGGAACGCCGCTCTCGGGTTCGAGTTCCTCCGCGCGCACTGCCGGATGGAGACGGAGTTCCTGCAGGCCGAGCTGAACCGGTACCTCGGGTGGCCGGGCCAGGCGCCGTCGTACAAGGTCGGTGAGCGGATCTGGCTGCAGGCGCGGGAGGAAGCCAAGCAGCGCAAGGGATCCGCGTTCGACCTGCGAACGTTCCACTCCGACGCGCTGAACCTGGGGTCGATCGGCCTGGACCCGTTGCGCCGGGCGCTGGCGAAGCTGTGAGCATCCGCTTCGTCCTGGCCTCGAAGTCGCCTGCTCGGCTGAAAACACTGCGCAGCGCGGGTATCGAGCCGGAGGTGATCGTCTCCGGGGTCGACGAGGACGACATCACTGCGGAGAGCCCGGGTGAGCTGGCGCGTCTGCTCGCGACGCTGAAGGCCCGTGCCGTGGTCGCCAACCTGACCGATCACGCGACGGTGCTCGGCTGCGATTCGGTGCTGGAGTTCGACGGCGCGCCGTACGGCAAGCCCGAGACGCCGGAGGTCGCCCGCGAGCGCTGGCGGATGATGCGCGGGCGCAGCGGCGTACTGCACACCGGCCACTGCCTGATCGACACCTCGGCCAAGCAGGAACTGCGCGAGCTGTCCTCGACGAAGGTCCAGTTCGCGGACCTGAGCGACGCCGAGATCGACGCGTACGTCGCCACCGGCGAGCCGCTCGTCGTCGCCGGAGCATTCACCGTCGACGGCCTCGGCGGACCGTTCGTGACCGCGATCGAGGGCGACTACCACAACGTCGTCGGCCTCTCACTGCCACTACTGCGCCGCATGCTCCTCGAGGTAGACATCCCCTGGCCGGCCCTGTGGACCTCCCAAAAACCCTTCACCTACGACGAATCCGTCGCCGACTCCTACGACGAAACCCGAGGCGGAGTCACCCGCGCCCAGGCCGCGGCACTGGCAGTCGACAGCCTCCTCCACGCCGCAGCCCACCCGTCCGCCCCCGCAGCCCACCCCTCCGCCACCGCCGCTCCGGACGCCGGCTCCTCCGTCTCCCGCCTTCCCGTAGGGCAGCGGGTTCTGGAGTTGGCGGTCGGGACCGGAATCGTGGGCGCGGAACTTGTTGCTCTCGGCAACCTCGTGCACGGGTTCGACCTGTCGGCGGCGATGCTGCAGCGCGCGAAGGTCCGGCTGCCCGGACACGTCGCGGCAGCCGACGCCGCGCGGCTCCCGGTCGCCGACCGGCGATGCGACGCAGTGGTTGCGGTCTGGCTCCTGCACCTGCTCGAAGACAGCGAGCCGGTGATCGCCGAGATCGCCCGCGTCCTGCGCACCGACGGCGTCTTCATCACCACCACCGAGAAGTCCGACGCCAGCCGCTATGCCGACGACCGCGGCCCCAGCGAAACCCGCTCCCAGGACGCCCTCGCCCACCTCGTCGCCGTCGCCACCCGCCACGGGCTGGTCCTGGACGGCGCAACAACCTTCCCCGGACCCACCCGCAACACGGGTGAAGCTCCGGTCTATCCGCTCGTCCGGTTCCGGCGCGTCTGACCGGACAGCTCGACAGACACCCTTAACAGCAGGGGTGTCTGTCGAGCTGTACACCTACGGGTGTGCGGAAGCGCGCCACTGGCCCGGGCCGGGGTGGAGCGGGGTGCGGGCGTTGCGCCAGTACGTCGCCCAGTTGCTCGCCCGGTCGGTGTCGGCCGCGGGGCGTGGGGCTGCGGCGCGGGCTGCGATCACGGTGACGAGTGCGGCCAGTTCCTCGGGCGTCGGATTGCCTTTGATGACCTTCACAGCGGGATGTTCCCATGCTTCTTCGGGGGCAGAGTGTCGCGCTTGGTGCGGAGCAGGCGGAGGGCGCGGATGATTTCGGCGCGGGTCTCGCTGGGCTTGATGACCGCGTCGATGTAACCGCGCTCGGCTGCGATGTACGGGTTCGCCAGGTGGTCCTCGTACTCGGTGATCAGCTCCTGCCGACGGGTCTCGACGTCCTCGGCCGCGGCGAGTTCGCGGCGGTGCAGGATGTTGACCGCGCCCTGGGCGCCCATCACCGCGATCTGCGCGGTCGGCCAGGCGATGTTCATGTCCGCACCGAGGTGCTTCGACCCCATCACGTCGTACGCCCCGCCGTACGCCTTGCGGGTGATCACGGTGATCATCGGGACGGTCGCCTCGGCGTACGCGTAGATCAGCTTCGCGCCGCGGCGGATGATGCCGTTCCACTCCTGGTCGGTGCCGGGCAGGAATCCCGGTACGTCGACGAAGGTCAGGATCGGCAGGTTGAACGCGTCGCAGGTCCGGACGAACCGGGCCGCCTTCTCGGAGGCGTCGATGTCGAGCGTGCCGGCGAACTGCATCGGCTGGTTCGCGACCACGCCGACCGGGCGGCCCTCGACGCGACCGAAGCCGACGATCATGTTCGCCGCGAACAGTTCCTGGACCTCGAGGAAGTCGCCGTCGTCGAGCACCGCCTCGATCGCGGTGTGCATGTCGTACGGCTGGTTCGGCGAGTCCGGGACGAGCGTGTCGAGGGCGAGGTCGGCCTCGTTCGGCTCGAGATCCGCGGGCGCGTCGTACACCGGGGGATCCTCGAGGTTGTTCTGCGGGAGGTGACCGACGAGCGCCTTCACCCACTCGATCGCGTCCTGTTCGTCGGAGCCGAGGTAGTGCGCGTTGCCGGACTTGGTGTTGTGCGTCCGGGCGCCGCCGAGCTCCTCCTGGGTGACGTCCTCGCCGGTGACGGTCTTGATCACGTCCGGGCCGGTGATGAACATGTACGACGACTCGTCCACCATCACGGTGAAGTCGGTGACCGCGGGGGAGTACACCGCGCCGCCGGCACACGGGCCCATGATCAGTGAGATCTGCGGGATCACCCCGGACGCGCGGACGTTGCGGCGGAAGATCTCGCCGTACAGGCCGAGACTGACCACGCCTTCCTGGATCCGCGCGCCGCCGGAGTCGTTGATGCCGATCAGCGGGCAGCCGATCTTCATCGCCAG